>NZ_JAMLIE010000002.1:0-323679 GCF_023954335.1 Aquamicrobium sp. | reverse complement strand
GCCCGCCCTCGTGGAGGGATTTCGCGATGGAGCGCGCCGTCTCGCCGGCCAGGAGCTTGCTTTCCACGGCGTCGATGACCGCCTGCGGGCAGGCTTTCAGTTGCTTGAACTCCCCCGACCGGGTCTTTTTCTTGATCCGGATGCTCATACCGCTGCGATCTTGGCGAGGTGCTCCTTGGTCGGGGCAACAGCCAAGCCTTCCGGTATCGAGTGCTTCGGGACCTTCTTCAGGATCTTGGCGAGCGCATCCGCCATCTCGCCCTTTGCAATTAACTGCAGAACCTGTCCGACGACGTCGTCAACCGTGCGCTCGTTCTCGATGCAGATGTCACCGATGACGTCGAGGGCGTTCATGGTCTTGCCCTCGATGCGGAGCCACATCGATCGCTGGCCGCCGTGGTCGAACACCATGAAGCCGAAAGGCAGCGTGTCGCCGTACTTCGTGAACATCTCGTTCAACAGCTTCGACAGGCCGTCGACGGTCTTGATCTCCTCGGCCGCCTCCTTGAATTTCTTCTGCAGGTGCTTGTCGGGCAGCGCCTTCGCCGTCTGCTCGATGAGCTTCCGGAACTCGGCTGCCTCGGCAAAGCCGAAGGCATCCTGAAGGACCTCGTCGGTGTAACTCGATGCGAGCTTGTTGTAGAGGTCGAAGAACGCCTGCGGGTCCATGCGGCCGCGGATCATGTTCATTCTGACCAGCTGGAATTTCTCGGCCTCCTCGTCGAATTTCGGGTCCATGATCACGGTGCAGGGCACGGTCTCGAAGCCGAGATAGGCGGCGCCGTCGAAGCGGTGGTGGCCGCCGACGATGCGGAACCTGAGCTTGTTCTCGACGAAGGCGGCGACCAGAACGCTCTCGTCGAAATCCTTCGCCGCCAGATCGACGGCCAGCTTGAAGTCCAGCGGGCGAACCAGGATCGCGTCGGTGATCCCGGTCTTCTCCATGTTGTCGATCAGCAGGTCGAACTCCCGCGCCGACATCTTGTTGGGATTGTCCTCGTTCTTCTCCAGCAGGCCGAGCGGAATGTCCAGGCGCAGCAATTTCTTGGTCTTTTGAAGCGCCGACATGACACCTCCTTGGTCGCGGACAGGCAGCGGGACAAAAAATGCCACCCCGGTCGTCAGGGTGGCAAATTGCAATTGATTGCACGGTTCAGGGCGTGCGCCGCCTACTTCTCCAGGTGCCCGACCTCGACGGAGGCATCCCGGAAGCCGTGGAACAGCTGCAGGCCGAGCTTGTACGGGTGGAAGGGGGTGGAGAACGTGATGTTGCGCTCCAGGCGGTCTGCCGGATCGGTCTTCCTGTCGAGCATGTCGACCTCGCCGGTCTCGCCCATGAAGCGCAGGCCGTCGAAGACCGTGCGGATCAGCTTGTCGCCCTGAGCCGTCCCGATCAGCTCGGCAAGGCGCTGGACGATCCTGTTCTCACCGAGGCTCAGCATTTCGCCGCGGAGGTCTTCCATCTTCTGCTGGTAGTCATCGACCGCGGCGTCGAGCTTCGCGAAGAGGAGGTCCTCCATCATGCGCTTCTGGTAGGTCGGCTTGAACCAGCCATCCTGCCAGGCGACGAACTTCTCGTAGAAATAGGCGTAGTCGTCATAGAGCGCCTTCACGAGACCCGGCATCTGGCTGGGGCCTTCGGCAAAGAGCGGATAGTCCTTGCCCAGCAGGCTCTCATAGGCCGGCGTGCGGATCGTCAGGACCGGGGTTCCCAGCATGATCGGCTCGATCAGGGAAAGCGAGAAGCCGCCACCGTTCGGCATCTTGATGAAGGCGTGCATCTCCTCCTTCACGATCTTCCAGAATTCCTCGCGCTTGGGCGTGCGGATGTCGACCAGCTCCTTGTCGAAGACGGGAACGACCTTGGAGACCGTGCAGACGACGAGCTTCACCCGGTCCCCGCGCGTGATCCAAGTCTTCACCATCAGGTCGTGGATGTCGACGATGTTGTTCGCCTTCTCCATGCGGCCGATGTAGGCCAGGCCGAACGGCTTGCCGCCGCCCTTCTTGTAGAACTGGTCGGGCGCCTTGACGTGGTAGTCCTCGAACTGCGCCGTCACCACGTTTTCCAGCTTGGCGTCCAGTTCCCGCACGATCGACGGCGCGAAGAACTGGCGGGCCGAGCGGACGATCTCCGGTTTCTCGTGATAGGAGCAGACCCAGGAGCGGTCGGCCGCCAAGTGCCCCTCGATCGTCATGCGGTCATGGACGGCGGGAATCATCGTGGGGACCGTGGTCTTGAACTCCATCATCGGCATGTCCTCGATCACCCAGACTTCCTTTTGCCAGAAGTGCTTGCGGGTGCGCGGACTGTTCATGATCACGCGGAACAGCGGGACGAGGCCGGTACGCACGGTCAGCAGGACGTCGAAGTCCCAATGCGAGCCGTTGAAGGCCAGCACCTCGTCGAACTCCGGGGACATCGTAATGTAGTCGCGCACCCGGTCGCGGGCGCGGGGCATGCGGATGTACGAGACATTCGGATGCTGCGGGTAGAAGGCCATCTCCTCGTCGGAAACCGAGGTCGGCACCACCCAATAGAAGAACAGGCATGGGCGGGTCTTCAGGCTGCGGGTCACGAACTCGTGGAACTGGATCGTGGTCGAGCACTTCGCAGGCTCGGCGGTCAGTACGGGATCGAGCAGGATCTTCACCGGGCAATCTCCCGGATCAGGAAGGTCACTTCTGCATAGGCCACGCCGATCTCGGCCCCGCGCACGGCGGCAAGGGCATGGGCCGCGTCGGGATTTACCCCCTGCGCGCGCCCCTCGAACTGCGACCTGTGCGCGCGCAGCGCGTTTATCTTGCCGAGGACCGCGCCGTCCGTGCCGGGGTGGTAGCGGCGTCCGACCTGCGGGACCGGGTACTGCCACCCGTTTCCGGGGTATTCATAGGCGTGGAGGCATGCCGTTACGCCGCCGGGGCGAAAAGCGGTGACCGTAGCGTCGTAGAGCGCCCGGTGGTCCTGATTGAAGGACGGGAGGCACACATAGATGTCCGTCGGGTCAGCCTCCGCGATCTCCTTCTCTATCCGCTGCACCAGCTCACCGTAGCCCGCCTCGAGCGCGCCGTTCTCCTGGAACCAGCCGGCGGCCCGCCAGTCGGTCACGCCGAGAATGTTCATGGCGAGGCTTGTCTCTTCCATCCGAAGCGTTCCGTCGATGTATGTCTCGTCCGCGCGCCGGTAGCTGCCGGTGGCGGCGATAACCACCCGAACCGAGTCACCGCGGGCGAGCCACCCCTGAATGGCGATCCCGAGACCAAATTCCGCATCGTCGTGATGCGGCGCCAAGATCAGATGCCTCGCCAACGTCGATCTCCTATCGCTCGATCTTTCTCCAGACGCCTTGCGACATGATCCAGTCTGCGGGGTCAGGCTCTTTTGCAATCAATTGCAAAATAGATGAACTAGCGGCGAAGCGGTAGGGGTCTTGCACAAAACAGTCGACCCGCGCGAAACGCTCGGGGTCAAAGTAGCTGGCGGTGCCGGCGCCCATGTAGAATGAGGTCATGTGCGGGGCGGCCACACGCAGGCGGCTGTCGAGCCGATCGGTCTTCGTCGAGCCGCTGCCGGCGTAGTGGTTCAGGACGAACCGGTAGTTGAAGGACATCTCCCTCGCGATGCACCGGAGCAGCGCGACATTCAGGTGCATGAGGCTGTCGCCAGGCTTCACGTTGCGAAGGCGTTCGAGAACGGGCTCCAGGCGTTTCTTGTAGGGGCCGCTGACCTGGGCCACCGCTTTCCATGTCTTCTCTATGCGGCGCGCATCATGGCCGATCGTCACCTCGTTGATCGCACTGGTATCGGACGCATCCACGGGGAGCGTGAGCCAGGCGCCCTGATGCCGGATTCGGTTCAGGTAGCCGTCCTTGGCCCACTGGACGCCAGCCTGCAGGACGAACGTGTCGACGGACATGACCTTGTGCCAGTACCCCGCCCACGGCAGGAAAGCTGGCTGGTGGCTGGCAACGCGCATGGGAAATCCTCAAGCGTGGACGAGGCTGGCGGCCATCATCGAGGAAGCGCCGAGGAACCTCTCGCCGGTCATGTAAGCCCATTCGGCCCGGAGGCTGGCTTGCCTTGCGTGGTTCTCCAGGCCCGACAGCGTGAAGCGGTGCCTGATGGTCGGATCGGCCTTGAAGCCCCGGAGCCAGTTGTAGGGCATCCTGAGCAGGGTATGGGTCAGGTTCGGATTGAGAACGACGATGCGTCCTTTGTCGGCCAGCGCGCCGGACAGCATCCCGAGCGTTTCCGCCACATCATCCGTGTGCCCGAGGACGTGCAGGCAGAAGATGACGTCGAACGTCCCAAGGTGATCAGGCAGACGGTCGTCGAGGCGAACATAGGCGGGCCGCGCTGGGCGGACAAAGCCGATCTCGCACTCCTCGGCCCGACGAAGCATTTCATCGGACGGGTCGACGCCGACGACGCTTGCACCCTGACCGGCGAGCATCCGGCACAGCTTGCCCGTGCCGCAGCCGAAGTCCAGAACCCTGCATCGCGACAAAACGGAGGACTTCGTGTCCACCGTCTCGATCAGCCTTCTCGCCTCGCGTACCCAGCTCACGCGCCCTTGGAAATTCTCGACGCGGGCAGCGTACTCGACCGGGCTCATTTCGAGTGAAGTGTCGCCCATAGCACCTTCGATCTGCATTGGTTGAGGAAGCCGATCTCCTCGCGGATCGCCTCCAGGTAGGTCGGGGCAAGATCGCCCAGGTCTGCAAAGCGGGACGGACCACCCACCAGTGCAATCAGGGCCTGGCAGTCCGGACCATAAGTCACCCGCTTGCCCAGGCATCCGCCTTCGGCATGGAACACCCCGCCGAACTGTAGGCGATCCTGCGCTCCGGCTGGCATCGCCTTCACGTAGGGCTCAAGCTCCTTGCTCTCTCGGAAGAACTTCTTGATCGCGACCTTTCCCTCGCGGACATACTGGTCGTACGCGGCGCCGAGCAGCTTGCCGACCTTTTCGGGATAGATCGCCTGATGGCTGTGATCGACAACGGGTGCCGCGCGCAGCATCTCGTGGACCAACGGCATCGCGGCAAACATCGCCTCCGACAGGCGGCTGGCAGTCTTGGCCGCGAAGTAGAGCAGGAGCCGCGGGCAACCGATCTCCACCATCATTCGGAACAGGCCGGTCGGCTTGCGGTTGTTCGTATCGGGAAACGTGTTGCCGGCGTATCGGCGCGTGCCTGCGAGAAGCCAGGCGGCGCACATGCGCTGCGGGAACGTGAAATCCTCGTTCATGGCCGTCGCAATCAGCTGCCCGTCCGTGGCCTTGGCCCACTCCTTCTTCGGGACCATCTGCTCAAGCTCGGCCGTCACCAGCAGGTTTACCGCGGTGCGGTCCTTCACGCCTGCGGCCAACTCCCTGGCGACCCAGATCATGAAACGCCGCTCATCGAGGGACTTGCGCCAGTGGGCATTGCCCATCGCGGCCAGGACGATCCCGACCATCAGCGGGTTCCCCATCAGGCAGTCCTCGACCGCAATGACGCCCAGGCGTCGCAGCGTATGGGCCTTGTCCATGTCGTAGGCTGCGGAGACCGCGAACTGCGCGTCTTCGACAAGCCCGAACCGGATCGCCTTCTGGAGGCTTGAGATCGTCCGCCACTTGTTGTCCGGGTTCGTGCCGTGCCCAATCTCGGCTGGCATGTAAAAGCCCTTGATGCCCTTCTCGGCAGCCATCAAGAACGCTTTGTCGACATCGTCGCATGCATCCTTCGTAAAGGTGCCATCGTCCCCGATTTCCTTCGCCATCGGCCGTTTCAGCAGAAACTGCGCCAGCAACTTGCTCCCGAACTGCTCTTCAAAATGTTCCGCGTACTTCACCAGTATTCCTCAGTCTATGAGCCCCCCGATGACCGTAGCTGGAAGCCGGCGGGTTACCATTTGAATGCGACTGCCTCGCTGGTGATCTTGTCGAGCGCTTCCCTGACGACTTCGGTGTTTCTTGCTCGTGCCGCCTGGATCAGCCAGGCAATCATGTCCAGGAGGGCCTTCGGCCGGCCGATGCTGATGGCGGCCTTGCGCAGGCGCGGGACTTCGGTGGGCTTCATGTTCTCCCACTCGTAGGCCAGCATCTCGTGCAGTTTCTCGCCCGGTCGCAGCCCCGTGTATTCGATCTTGATGTCGACGCCCGGCGTGCGGCCGGCCAGCATGATCAGCTGACGGGCGAGATCCACGATCTTCACCGGGCCGCCCATGTCGAGGATGTGCAGGCCATAACCCTCGCCAGACCGATGTTGCAGGTCGGCCGAGGAAAGGACGAGCCCGACGGCCTCCCTGATCGACATCATGTAGCGCGTCATCTCGCGATGGGTGACGGTGACGGGGCCGCCCTGGGCGATCTGCCGGCGGAACAGGGGCACCACGGAGCCGGACGAGCCGATGACGTTGCCGAAGCGAACCTGGGACAGATGGCTCGTGCCGATATGCGCCGCGAGAGAGCGCGTGAACAGTTCGGCCACCCGCTTGGTCTTTCCCATCGTCGACAGCGGATAGACGGCCTTGTCGGTGGAGACGAGGACCATGTCCGCGCCACGGCCGACGGCTGCAAGCGAGACGTTCGCCGTCCCGACGACGTTGGTCATGACGGCCTCGATCAGATTGTGGTCGTTCTCGAGGAGCGGGACATGCTTCAGCGCGGCCGCGTGAAGGACCACGTCGACCTCGAAGTCGTGCATCAGTTTCTCGACCGCGACCCGGTCGCGCACATCCAGAATTGCCGCATGCTTCTTCTGGTCCGGCGCCCCCTGACGAACCGTCGAGTCGATCTCGTAGAGGTTCAGCTCAGAAATGTCGGCCATCACGAGCAGGTCCGGCCGGGAACCGGCGGCCTGCAGCACCAGCTCTGAACCGATCGAGCCGCCGGCCCCGGTGACGAGTACGCGCTTTCCGCGGACGCTTTCATAGAACGGCCCGTCCCTGGATATCTGAGGGCGGGGCAGCAGAAGCGGGAGAGCAAGATCCTCGTTCAAGCCTGCGAGCATTCGAGCTGCTCCTTCAGGCTGGTGATCGCGGCATCGAGAACCTTGGCCACGTCGACCACCGCCATGGTCGGGTAGATCGGCAGGCTGACCGTCCTCATGAAGTGGTTTTCGGCGTTCAGGCAGCGAGGGGCGCCAGCGTCCTGCCAGGCTGGGTGCAACGGCAATGGGATGAAATGGACCGAGCACTGGATGCCGTGGCCCGCCATGCGCGTGATGAAGTCGTCGCGGTTCTCGACGTAGATTGGGTACAGGTGAAAGGCCGAGCCCTCGTCATGGCCGAGCGGGCGCACCGGAAGGTTCGTGCGGGTGAAGATGCTGTCGTAGAGGCTCGCGATGGCCCGGCGCTTCTCCAGCATCTCCTGGGCGCGTTCGAGCTGGACGAGGCCGACGGACGAGGCGAGGTCAGTCAGGTTGGCCTTCCAGCCATTGTCCTCGATCGCATACGCCCAACCTGCCTGGATGTTCGTGTAGCGGTCGAACAGCTGCTTGTTGAAGCCGTGCTGCCGGAGTTTGCGGATGCGAGCGGCGAGATCGTCATCGTTCGTCGTGACCATCCCGCCGTCGCCGGTCGTCAGGGTCTTGGTGGCGTAGAACGAGAAGAAGGTTGCGAGACCCTTGGAGCCGACCTTCGACCCGTCGCTATAGGCCGCCGGGAACGCATGCGCCGCGTCATGGATGATCGGAATGTCCCGGAAATGCGTCTCGAGGCTCTCGATACCGGCTTCCCACGGGTTCCCGGCAAAGTCCGTCGGCATGATCGCCTTGGTGCGGCTCGTCACCTTGGCGAGCGCGTCCTCCCACGACATCTCCGGCGAGCTGGCCCGGCTGTCGGCAAAGACCACCCTGGCGCCGAGCCGCCGCGCCATCATGGCCGGGCCGGAGAATGTGTAGGCCGGCACGATCACCTCGTCCCCCGCGCCGATCCCGAGGGCATCAAGAACGAGAAGCGCCCCCATCGTCGCGCTGGTGACTGCGAGGGCATACTTCGCCCCGACAGTCTCCGCGAAACGTCTCTCGAATTCAGCGGTCACCCCGCCCGTCGTCAGCCAACCGGAACGCAGGCAGTTCGAAATGGCGGTAATCTCGGCTTCGGTAATATCCGGCTTGGCGAACGGTATCGGCATCGGCTTTCCTCTTTTTGCAATTGATTGCATAAAATTGAGCAAAAAGGGAGAGGCGATCTTCAGTCGATTTCCCGATGCACGACCTCGACATCGTGTCCGAGTTTCACAAGACGGTCGCAGGTCAACTCGGCCATCGTCACGGAACGGTGCCGGCCACCGACGCAGCCGAAGGCAATCACTTTCGCACCCTCGGAAATCAGGCGATCGACGTCTCCCGTGAGCGCAATGTAGCGACCGTCACGCTTGACGAACTCCTGGACCGGCGCGTCCTTACCGGTCAGCTCTCGCATGTCCGGGCGGCCATGCGGGTTTGGCAGCGCGCGGCAGTCGATGATGAAATGCGGGCCGAGGCCGTCGGGCGTACCGAACTTGAAGCCGAACGAGAGAATCGTGAGCACGGGTCACCATTCATAGGCCGGGAGATCATCCAGCTGATCGGCGGCCTGATCCAGGCACAGCCACGGGCAGCCCAACTCCCGAGCCACGTTGATCGCCGCGAGCAGATCTTGCGGGACTTGCGAGGTGTCCTCGGGCAGGTCGCCAACAAAGAACCACCAACCATAACCGCCCTTGTCGAAGACGATCAGGTCGAAGGTCTCACCGGCGTTTAGGTATTCAGCTGTCAGCGCGGATATGTGCGCGGTGCTGACGGTGAGGCACGTCTCGACGTGCATGGCATTGGGACCGAGCGGCGCTGCTGGCATCCCGTGCTTCTTGAGCACGTCCAGGGCGAGCTGCACCTGGCTCTCCTCGTCGAGGTGCTCCAGCGCGGCCGCCCATTCGCGGACCTTCTGGATGGCCTCCCATTCCCATTCGGAAGGCTGGTCCTCGTCCTCATCATCGATGCTCTCGGCGTATGCCTGGGCGAGCCCGGTCACATGCAGGATCTGATTGAACGTCGGCTCCGCAAATTCTGCCACTTTTCCCTCCTTGGAATAGTGCAATTGATTGCAAAATTTATCATAGCGTTTAGTCGAGCCGGATCAAGCCGGTTGTCGCCAGGAGGTCCATCGTCAGGATGCGGCTCATCGCCAGCTTCGACCTGCGATCCGGGTTTGTCTCGATAGCCGCCTGCCGGCGTAGCCGCTCATCACGGCTGACTTCCTCCATCACCTCCAGCTCATACCCGAGATAGCGGAGGATACGCTCCATGGTGGCGATCTCTGCGGAGGTCTTGCCGGCCTCGATGCGACGGAGCGTGTTGCGGTTGACTTGCGCCCGGTCGGCAAGGACGCGCTGCGATACCCCTTGCTCTATCCGTAGCTTGTGGATCAGGTTCCCCCAAAAATTGCTCTGCTGCATGCCGGCCTCACATCTCGTAGACCACGGACGAGAGGCGCGCACCGATCGCTTCCATGACGTCCTCGGCAACATCGTTGCCGGCGCCGAACTCGAAGCTGATCCGGGTAACCTGTCGCTGCTTGGCGAGCTTCTTGAGGCTCTGCACCAGCTCCTTGAACACGCCCTTCTTCCGGCTGGACGGCTCCACGTAGGCCATGGTCACATGGAACGTCTGGGTGCCTGCGCTGTGCCGCCACAGGAGACATCCCACCGTCTCGTTGTGGAGATCGGCAAACAGGACTTCGGCGTCCGTTGCCGCGTATGGAAAGCTGATCTGGTCGAGAGTCATTCCCTCCTGCACCAGTTCGTTCCACCCTTCGACAACGAGCGCAAAAGCCTTCGTGTTCTGGGTGCTTTTGCTGTAGCCGATCGAAATCACAGACGCGCACCCTCCTGGTCATCGGTTTCTCTGCGAATTTGCAATTAGTTGCGAAAAAGAGATAACTGACTTGAGTCAGCCGCGCGACAGGAAACATAAAGTGCCGCACAGGTTTTGGCGCAATCTCTGCGCCTACCCGAAAACAAGATGCTTGACAGTTGGAGACGCTTGTCAGGCCGGCTTTCGTTCAAGCCGATCTCCTTGCCCGGCATGGGAGCAGCGGACGCGGCGAGATCCTCGACCTGATTGAAAAAGGGCGCCTCGAAGGGCGCCCCTTGGATCATCGATCAGGCCGCGTCCTGGATCGAGAATGCTGCCGGCACCTTGACCGCTTTGAGGGTCGCCTGTTCCGGCATCAGCTTGCGCTCCATGATCGCCTTGATACGGGCGTGGGCGGCCTCCAGCGGCATTTCGTAGACTTCCGTCAGCAGCATCAGTTCCTTCAGGTGAGCAATGCTGTAGCCATCGGTGATGTCGACGACGGCCTTCCGCTGCGCGTCCGACATCTGCGGCTCCTTCGCCTTGAGGAAGGCATCGCGCGCCTCCGCGGCGGGAAGGCCGATCTGCACGACGAGGTCGAAGCGGCTCGGTCGGTTGGCGATCCTGTCGGGCAGTTTGTTCAGGTGGTTCGTGGTCGCCACGACCACCACGCCGTCGGCCTGGTGCTTGCCGTCGAGCAGGTTCAGCAGATGCTCCTCGCCGCCGCCGCGGACAACCGCGTCGATATCTTCGATCACCACCATGATCAGGCGCTCGGGTTCCCGCTTGCGGATCAGGCCGATGCCGAGAGCGACCGCGCTCGGGTCCTGGGCGAGAAAGACCACACCGTCGAACTTGTTGACGAACAGCTCGATCATCAGCTCGGTGTTCGAGGTCTTGCCGGAGCCCGGAGGGCCTTCCATGATGATGCCGCGCTTATGCACGACCCCGCGCGCCTTGTAGCGATCCTTGCGCTGCACGAACTGCTCAATCTCGTCCAGCACCACATCGGCGCCCATGCCGGGCAGGACCACCAGATCGTCCTTCACCACCCGCACCTGATCGAGGTAGGGGCCAAGGCGCTGACTGACGGCGACGCTGTACACGCCGCAGGGCAGGCGGTTCGCAATCGGGGTGGGCACCCAGAAGCGACCATTGGACGTGGCCCAGGCGGCGCCGGTGTCTTCGATCTTGATATCGATTTCGTCTTCCATTTCACGCTCCTCAGTTGATGTGATGCGGGTGGAGCAGCAGTCCACCGCCGTTGCCCTCGGCAAGCTGCTTGACGACCGTGTCGAAGGCGTCGTCGTCGATGTTCTTCACGGCGATGACAGACGACCCGTCACCCTCGCGATCCACGACAGCCATGAGCACGAACCCGACTAGCGGGAAGTCCAGAGCCATGTCGTCGACGGCCGCCGAGAGCATCTGGGCAATCTCGTCCGTTGTTCCCGTGTCCACCACTATCGCTGCCTCTCTTGACGCACCCGGCGTCAATTTTGCAATTGATTGCAATTCAACTATGGCAGGTAGCCGACCTTGTGCAATGAAGGTCGGCAGAGCCGGCTAGGCTCGCTTGCGAATTTTCAGGGAGTATGGAACGCTGACGCCGGGCAATCGTCTCGGATGGGAGTCGCGGTTCCAGAACTGGTGGTTATGACTTAATCCAGGATGAGGCGGTCTCCCGCTACCACCTATAACCCCCGGTTTTTGGGGGTATAGCGTAGGCTGAGACGGTCCTCCGCTACCAAAAAAGTCTATATTTTTCAGATACTTAACCTTATTTCTGCATTTCATCATGTACGCATAGACCCGATTGGGTGTCAAATTGGGTAACACCTGACACTTGGTAGGTTGCTCCGCTGCGTCGTTCACGACGGTTAATTGAAGAGGAACAGTCGTGCAAAGCACGGCCTTGCATCTCTATGCAGCTCTTTGCCCGATCCGTTTCTCCTTCACGAAGAACATCACGCAGGCACCCGCAGTCGTCCATCGATCAGCGGTTTTGGGATTTTTGCGACGCTAACCGGAGCCCTATAATGAGGCTTTATTTGCTTTGACCGGCCCCCACAGCAGCGCAACGAGCGCCAGATTGGCGAGGGCAAGCGCAGCCAGCATGATTAGGGTCTGGTCTGTCCCGGCAACGGAAAGCAGAAGTGCGCCCATGGTCGGCCCGACCGCTTGGGCGATGAGGCCCGGTCGCGCCAACCTTCCCATGATCGGCGCATAGCGTGCGGGACCGAACAGAGCGAGCGGAAGCGCCCCCTTGGCTATAGAAAAGATGCCGTTGCCAGCGCCGTAGAGGACGAGCGATAACCCGATGACGGGGAAGCCGGCGGCGAGCATCGTCATTCCTGCCGCCCCGAAAGCCGTAGCGATTGCGAGCGTCCAGAACGGATGATGCCGCCCTCCGCTCACCATTTCACCGATACGGCCGGCGACTTGCGCCGGACCAATCAGCGCCCCGAGCGCAACCGCTTCGGCCAGCGAGAAGCCGCGTTGCTGCAACAGGGTCAGCAGATGCACCGAAACGATGGTGACACCAAGACCAGCCAGAACGATGATCGCCATCATGGTCAGATAGGCCCGGCGTTCGTGACCGTGTAGCGCCAAGCGTGGCATCTCGCGTAGGCCGCTGACAGGCTTGGGTTTGCCGTTGCCCGGCAGGACAAGCAGCACGAGCGGCAGGCAGATGGCGAGGTGGATGGCGGCATAGGCGGCGCATGTTCCCCGCCATCCCCAATGCTCCAGAAAGAGAGCCGAGAGCGGCCAGCAGACCGTGCTTGCGAAGCCGCCCCACAGCGTCAGGGTGGTTATGGCGGATCGCGCCGAATGGCCGTAGTAGCCGCCGAGCGTTGCGAAGGCGGCATCATAGAGGCCCGCTCCCATGCCGAGGCCGAGCACGACCCATCCCGCGACGAACACCCATAGGGACGGAGCGGCCGCAAGGATGACGAGGCCGGCGGCAAGGAGCAGGCACGCGGCCGCCAGAACCGGCCGCCCGCCATGCTGGCCGATGGCATCGCCCACGCGAGGAGATACGATGCCGGCGGCGAGCAGGCCGAGGGAGAGCGCGCCGAACCCTTCAATGACCTGTTCCACACGTCGATCAAGGTCGAATGCGTGAAGGGCAAGCTCGACGGCACGAAGTTCGTGCGCGTTCCGAACTACAAGCCACGCGACCTAATGGCCGAAGGCAGCGGCTTCTTACAATGGACAAGCGTTTACGTGCTGGCCCTCAGCCAAACTGTCAGAGTTCTGCTTCTGGATGAACCGGATGCCCATCTGCATCCATCGCTTCAGTCGCAGCTTGTCGAGGCGCTGGAAGACATTGTCAGAGCTAGTGGAAAGCAGGTGCTGATGGCGACCCACAGCACCGAGATTCTCCGCTGGGCAGACCCAGCATCGGTCATGGAATTCAAAGCGACCGGAGGGAAATATCTAAAGGAAGCCAATCAGAAGATCTCGCTATTTCTAGGACTGGGAAGCAACTATGCGCCGAAGCTCGACCCTCTCCGGAATTCTAAGAAGCTGCTGATTGTCGAAAGCGCCAGCGACGCACGAATACTCAAGACACTGGCGGGTAGGGCTGGGTTGGTATGGCCCGAGAATCTCGTCATCTGGCCGTGGACGGGCAGCAGCAAGGAACGGAAGAATCTGTTCCTACAGCTTCAGGACGAGGTGCCGGGTCTGAAGGCTATCAGCATCAGGGATAGGGACGACCAGAGCCTTGAAACGGTCGATCCGACGAATCTTCGGGACAAGGGCTTGCATTCGCCACATGAGGATATGCTGATCCGCGTCTGGCGTCGGCGCCATATAGAGAACTATCTGCTTTGCCCCGCAGCCGTGGCTCGAGCCAGCGGCCAGCCGCTTGAGGTCATCAACGAGCTCTTGGCGACCCATGCCCTAACGATACCGGACAACTTCACGGCGAAAGACGTTGCAACGGCGCTACTGGATGCAAGGGGCAAAGAGATTACAGTGGAACATGCTGACAGCTTCAGGAAACGGCTCGGCGTCACTCCGATACAGATTGCCGATGTGATGAACGCGGACGAGGTCTGCTTAGACATCATCGAGCTGGTCAACCAGATCATTGCTATGTGCGCGCCGGATGACCCCGTCTAGCAGAGGTGGTGCCGGTTTCTGAGACAGGGGCATAAGGTGGATCGCCCGATGGAAAGGACGATCCAGCATGAAGACACGCAGACGGTTTACGGCCGAGTTCAAGGCCAAGGTTGCGCTTGAGGCGATCCGCGGCGAGCGGACGATTTCGGAACTGGCGACGAAGCACCAGCTTCATCCGAACCAGATCACGCAGTGGAAACGGCAGGCCATCGAGAACCTGGCCAAGGCATTCGACGACAGGGCTTCGGATGCGCAGGCCGGCCGGGAAGCCGAGGTGACGAAGCTGCACGCCAAGATCGGCCAGCTCGTCGTGGAGCGGGATTTTTTGGCCAAAGCCTTCGATCGCTGAGCCTGGATCGGAGGAGAATGATGATCGATCCCGATCACGAACGGCTCTCGATCCGCCGCCAGTGCGAACTGGTCTCGATCTCGCGGGCCTCGTTCTATCGACAGCCGGCGGGCGAGACGCCCGAGAACCTCGAACTGATGCGCCTCATTGACGAGGCGTTCACGGAAATGCCGTGGTATGGCTCGAGACAGATGGCGCGGCACCTACGCCGTCAGGGCTGGTGCGTAGGCCGCAAGCGGGTCCGGCGGCTGATGCGCAAGATCGGCCTGTCACCGATCTACCAAGCGCCGAAGACCAGCGAGCCGCATCCCCAGCACCGCATCTATCCCTACCTGCTGCGGCATCTCAACATTGAGCGCCCCGATCAGGTCTGGTGCGCCGACGTGACCTACATCCCCATGCGGCGCGGCTTCCTCTACCTCGTCGCCATCATGGACTGGTTCAGCCGCAAGGTGCTGGCCTGGCGGCTGTCGAACACGATGGATACCGACTTCTGCGTCGCCGCTCTGGAAGAGGCGATCGCCCGCCATGGCAGGCCCGACATCTTCAACACCGATCAGGGAGCCAGTTCACCAGCTTCGCCTTCACCACGACGTTGAAGGATGCCGGCATCCGCATCTCCATGGACGGGCGCGGCCGGTGGATGGACAACGTCTTCATCGAGCGGCTGTGGCGCAGCCTCAAATACGAGTGCGTCTTCCTCAACGCCTTCGAGACAGGCGGTGAGGCCCGGGCTGGCATCGGTTCATGGATCGACTATTACAACCGGCGACGCCCCCACTCGACCTTCGACGGCAGGACACCCGACGAGGTCTATGCTACGGCAGAAATGATGGAGAAATTGGCGGCGTAAAAACCAACCCGATCCACCTTAGCCAAGCCGCCAAACTGTCTCACCAAGCGGGTCCACCTCAATGATTCATCTGCAAATCCGCGTCAACCGATATTCGGTCAGATCCTTTTCTGAGAAAGAAAAAAGAATGAAAGACCGAGAACTAACACCGGAAATGGTCCCTGTGATTAAGCTGGCCCGTAGCTTGAAATACAATTATGCGCGCATCGCATCGTATTTCGAGATCAACCAAGGGCGCATCGCAGACGTGATGAAGGGGCGTAGGTTCCCCAACATCCCACCTGCATCGCAGCTTCCGTCCGACTTCCCAAGGACATAAACAGAACTGGGGCGACCTATGAGTCGCCCCTTTTCAGTTTCCACAGTTTATATGGTCTGCTGGCGTCACGGTCATCAGTCCAGCCACACTCGAAATGGCAGTCAGCACATGAATTTCACCACTGGGAGATATTGACGGCGACGCTCCTCCGCTACCACTGCAAACCCTCTTTCACGGAGAACATCGCGCCGGCGTCTGCATGGTGCGAGCTGTTCCCCTGTCAGTCGCGCAGGACCAGCCGCTCGCCGCGCATGTCGAAGCCGGAAAGCGTGCCGATGAAATTCATGCCGAGCAGGCTCTGTTCGAGGCGTCCGCTCTGCGCGACCATCACCGGTACGCGCCTGCGAACGATGTCGCCGATGCGGATTTCATCGGCCACGACCCGCGCCGCGCTGGCCTGGCCGTTCGCCGTCATCACCGGAATCTCGAACCTGAGCGTCTCCAGCTCGTACCCTGCCCGCCGCGCATCCTCGAATGTCAGCACCGTGCTGGTCGCGCCGGTATCGATCATAACCGTCAGCGGGACGCCGTCGATCTCGGCGCGGACCTCGAAATGGCCGTTCGCGCGGCGATCGATCATCACGGCGGCGCGGCCGTCCGTATCGGTGATCGACAGGGGACTGCCGGGAATGAGGCCGGCGGTAAGGCGGCTCGCGATGTCCTGCAGCTCGTAGCGGTACTGGTAGCCGGCCATCAGCACGAGCAGGATCAGAAGCCAGATCGCCATCGTGCGCGCCACCTGGCCGAATCGCATGCCGGAGCCGAGAATGCCCGCGGCGATCACCGCGCCGAGCACGCCGAGATAAAGGATGCTGGCGAAGCTGTCGTCCTCCAGGCCGAAGACGGTGCTCGTGTCGCCGCTCGACAGCAGCAGGACCAGCCCGAGCGCGAGTGCGCCGATCGCGAACCAGAAGACGGCGTTGCTGTTTGGTCTCATATCAGAATTTTACCACGTCCTTTGCCGGGCGGGGTTCCTCCCGCCGCTCCAGCCATAAACTCGTTATCCGATGCAGCCGCTCCATAAAACGACGTCTGCTCGCCGCCTGTGATGACCGCGCGGCATATCATGTCTATGATGCGGGCAGTTTCGAGGCTTGCGGGGAAGAACGCTGTGCGGATTTCATGGCTTTTCGCGCTGCTGTTGTCGTGCGGCGTCGGCGTTTCGTCCGCTCACGCACAGGACAACCTGCTTGATGAACCGGACGACGCCGGGCAAGATGAGCTATGGGAAGCGCCTTCCGACGCAGACCGGCTGGATTTCTACCGGCACTATCTGCGCGGACTTGAAGACGGCGCGGAGGCCGCGAATGCCGTCCGGCGCTATGTTTCCATGCCTCGCGAATACTTCCGCTCGTGGGATGATCCGGAGTTCGGCAGCGAGCAGGACAACCTGCTTCAGTCTTCCGGCTACGCGCAGATGGTCGGCATCAGCGAGATGGGAGACCTGACGCGGGTGGCGACGCTGGTGTCGAGGCATGGCGAGGCCCTCGCGGCCTTGCAGGACGAAGGCACGGCGACCTTGATGATCGTCATCGCCGAAAGGCTGCTGGACGGCGGCTCTCTCGACGGGAAGGATGCCGCGACGGCGGCGCGATTGCTGGACGCTGCAGCGCGTGCGGGCAGCGCCATGGCGCAGTCCCGGCTTGCGTTCATGTATCGCCACGGCCTGGGTGTCGAACGGGATGCCGCAAGGGCACGGCAACTGGCCGCCGAGGCGGCCGAGCGCGGCGAGGTGTTCGCGCTTTACCAGCTTGCCCGCGCCGCCGAGGACGAAGGCACGCTGGCCGGCACGGAAGCGGCGACCGCTTTCTACCAGCGCTTCATGTCGTCGCCTGAGCATTTCCGCGGGCCCGAGGGCAGCACGCCGGCCGCAATCCTCGTCGCGAACCGCCTGCTTTCGCCCGGTCCCGCCCTTTCGGCGCAGAATGCGCAAGCCGCCATCGCCGGAGTCGCGGAAGAAGCGCCCGATTTCGCGCGGGCGCTGGCGCAGGTGAACCTGTGCACCGATTGCGGCGGCATCATCGATCTGGCCGATGCCGCCGAATGGCTGCGGCTCGCCCACGATCTCGGCGATGCCGATTCCGGCTATCACCTCTATCGCCTGTTGCAGGCAAGGCCCGACCTGGCGATCGAACCGGGCGAGGCCTTGTCGAGGCTTGCCGCCAATATCGAGCCCTCCGATGCGGACGGAGGCCACGTCGGCTACGACACCCATATCAATTCCTACCTTGTTCTGGAGATAGAGCGGCTGCGCGCGGAAGCCGGCGAAACGGGCCTGCAACAGAAGATCGGCGCGTTGCTCGATCGTCTTTGCGAGACGGACGATCCCCGCTGCGAGGAGAGCGCGCTGGCGATGGCGTCGGGCGGGATCGACCTTCTGGCGGTCGTTCCCGGCATCAACAAGCTCATCGAGCGCGACTCGATCTATCTCGTCGACACGCTTGCCTCCTATGGCGACTTCGCCGGCGCCCTGGAGCGGGCGCGGCGGATCAGCCCGGGCAGCTATTCGATGAGCGAGGCGCTGACCCCCGACAACCGCACCGCGACGTTCCGGCGGATCGTCGCTTCCCGCGAAGCCGGCAACATGGACAGGCTGCCGGACGGCTTCGTGCCGCTGCTCCGGTTCCTTGCCGACAACGGCAGTTCCGACGCCACGGCAATGCTGCGCCTGCTCGAGGACCCGCGGGGAAGGACGGACGGCGTTGCCGCCGCGCCGCCGATGTCGCAGGAAGAGTTCGACCGCATCGCGGCAAAGGGCGGCCTGAGCCGGTCCTTCGTGCTGGCCGCGCGCAACCGTTCGCGAACCCTGCGCGCGGACGGCAGGCAGGCCGACGCGCTGCGCATGGAACTGACGGCGCTCTCCACGGAACTTCAGATGAACGATATCGCGGGGCTGTCGGACGGCCCGCTCCAGCGCGACCTGACCCGCGTATGCCTCCTTTCGAAGGCCAGCGAGCGCATATCCGATCTCGGCGCGGACGATGTCGCCATCGTGCTGGCGAAGGACGCGGTCAACACGCTGCAAGGCGTTCGCGCCAGCCTGAGCGGGGTCCCGGAGCGGCTTCAGGCCTGCTTCAGCGATCTCGTCGCCGACCAGTATCGCTGGCTCGCCGATTTCTTCGTCACGCGCGGCAGGCTCGCGGAAGCCGAGTTCGTCATGGCGCTGCTGAAGGATTTCGAGGCGTTCCAGTTCGTCGGGCGCGACACCGATTTCCGCGGACGGGCCTACGAGACGCTTCCCTTCTCGATTCCCGAGGACTCGCTGAAGGCGGTGCTGGACACGCTGCGCCCGCCGACGGTGCCGGATGCCCGGCGCAGCGAGGAACTGCGCATCAAGCGGGCGCAGGGCGGGCTGACCGCCGAGGAAGAACAGGAGTTCGACGCGCTCGACGCGCGGCTTGCCGAGGCCGACGCGACCTATGACGCGGCGCTGGACGAAATACTCGCCCAGGCAGAGGAAATGGGACGCGAAGACCGCATCTCCGGGCTCGAGAACCTCGGGTCGCTCCAAGGTTACCTGCGCCGGGAGGACGGCGAGCCGGTCGCGCTCCACTATGTCGTCCTCGACGACCGGATGCACATCATCCTGACCACCGGCTATGACCGCAAGAGCGTGACGGTGACCGAATGGCATGGCGAGCCGTTTTCCGAAGCGCGTCTCGATGCCGATATCGCACGGTTCCACACTTATCTGGCGACGCCGGGCAGCGATCTCATACCGCAGGCTCAGAGGCTCTACGACCTCCTTCTCGAGCCGTTCGCCGCCGATCTCGAGGCGGCGCAGACCGCCCTTCTCCTCATCTCCTCGGACCGGCGGCTGCGCTACGTGCCCTTTGCCGCGCTGCATGACGGCAGCCGCTATGTCGCCGAGAGGTTCGGGATCGCCATGCTGTCGGACGCCGGATACGAGATCGCCGGCGACAGGGTGAGCGGCGCGCCCGTCGCCGCCCTCGGCATGACGCGGCAGGTGGAAGGCTTCTCCGCCCTTCCGGGGGTGCGCATCGAGATCGAGGGCATCATCAAGGGCGACGACGGCTTCGGTCTGTTCGAGGGGCGCTCCCTGCTCGACGGCGATTTCAGCGACGCCGCCTTCCAGGATGCGCTCCGCATCGGTGCGGGCTCGAAGGCGGGCCTGGGCGTCGTGCACGTGTCGTCCCATTTCAACCTCGGCGACAGCGACGCGACCTCGTTCCTGCTTCTCGGCACCGGGGAACGGCTCAACCTGCGCGACATCAAGAGAAACCGCCGCGCATACGAGTTCGGCTATGTCGACCTGCTCACATTGTCGGCCTGCGAGACCGGCTATGCCGACCCCGCGCAGGACGGGAGGGAGATCGAGAGCCTGTCCAAGCTGACCGGCAGCCGCGGCGCGCACGCCATACTCGCCAGCCTCTGGCCGGTCAGCGACAACTCCACGGCGGTGATGATGCAGCGCTTCTATGAACTGCGCGAGCTGGGCGGCCTGTCCAAGGCGGGCGCGCTGGCGCTGACCCAGCGCGAGTTTATCGACGGCAAGATCGGATCGCGGGACAATCTTCAGGTGGAGAGCATCGTGCTGGAGACCGCGGCGCGCGGTGCCGTGACGCTTGTGGCGCCGGCCGGGCGGACATTGTCTTTGAGCCATCCCTATTACTGGGCGCCGTTCGTGCTCACCGGAAACTGGCGTTAGGAGGCGAGCCCATGAGGCGCAGATCACCCGCGTATCATCTGGCGGCACTGGCGGTTCTCGGCGCTGCCTGCACGCCCGCCCTCGCCGAAGAGCTGACCAGCGAGGACATACTGTCCGGCGCCTGCCTCACCGCCGGCCAGCCGCGGGAGGAAGGCCCGATCAAGGAACTGACGTTCCAGATCACCAGACAGAACGATCCCGAGGGATACAGCGGCGATCTGCTCCGGCTCTCCTTCACCGAATGGGACGTCCCCAACATCGTCTTCGAAACGACCGCAGCCTGCTGGACGGGCGAGCAGGGGATTCAATGCAGCATCGATTGCGACGGCGGCAGGGCCTTTGTCGCCGGCGGAGACGGCAAGCCGTGGACGATCCGGACCGAGCATCTCGCATACTCCATGACCGGACCCGAGAGCCTGTTCGCCCTCCAGGCGGAGCAAGGCCCCGATCTCGGCCAGCTGACGGGAACCTTCGCCATAAGGCGCAATCCGGGCAACGGGATGTGCCGCGCGACGGCGGACTATGTGTTCGCCGCGCTCGAGCCGGGCGACATCTCGCCGCGCGTGCTGCAAGCCGAACGGCTGCTCAGCCAGTGGGGCCAGTTCCTCGAATTTCCGGACGCGATCTACGATGAGGCGACCGCCGACGCGGTGACGCGGTTCCAGCGGCAATACGGACTTGCCGAAACCGGCATAATCGACGAGGCGACGATGAGCGCGCTGGTGACGGCGGGCGCGGCGGGCCATTCCTGCTGAGTGGATGCCGGCAAGGAACGACAAGGAAAGGTGCCGACGATGGTGTTGCGACGGGCTGCATGGGTGGGGTTGGCAATGCTGGGCGCGGACGCCGCGGCCGCGGACCCGATCGTGGGCGAGTGGCGGACGATGGACGGCTCCCTCGCCGACATAGGCAAGTGCGACGCCGGGTTCTGCATCGTCATGAAAACGGGCGACTGGCCCGGCAGGCAGATCGGCGCGCTGAAAGCGTCCACGCCGGGGCGCTATTCCGGCTCGGTGACGGACCCGCGCGACGACCGCACCTATTCGGGGCGGGCGACGCTTTCCGGCAACACGCTGAAGCTTACAGGGTGCGCCCTCAAGATCTTCTGCCAGACGGAGACGTGGTCGCGGAACTGAAGCGCCCTGCTCCGTCGGCAAAACCCTCGATACATGCAGCCGCCTTCAATGAGATAAGCGGCGGCGATGGAAAGCGACAGCAGTCCTACCGCTGGCCGTCGTCTCCCTTGACGTTCTCCTTGAGCAGGCCGCCGAGGCGGGAATTCAGCCGGCCGCCCGTTCCCATCACCAGCGCGAACAGGATCTCGTCGGCGCGCGGCGCGTCCTGGATGCCGATCTCCATGCTGTTGAAATGGCTGCGGACATAGGAGGCGTGGATGTAATGGACCGGCACCATCATGCGGTAGCCGGCGCCTGCAACCGCCTTGTTGGCCGGCACCATCGCCCTGGGCTGGCCCAGAACCTCGCGCATCGCCCAGCCGCCGGCCTCGTGCCACACCGCGCCGTGCTCCATCTCGCCGTTCAGCCCGACGACGGCCGCCTTGGAATAGACCTCGACCTTGTCGACGCCGCCGAGGGCATCGACGAGCTCGAGCGCCAGTTCCTTGCCGAGGCCGCGCAGCTCGGCCATGAACGGCATCAGGTCCGGCTCGTAGCGGCCGGCATAGGGGTTGGCGACCACCGCCATCGCCGCGGCCATCTTCAGCGGCTGCTCCGGCGCCGGGCCGAGCTCGTGGAACGTGGTTTCGACGGTCAGCGCGCGCTTGCGGATGCGGATGAGCGACATGGTTTCCTCCGTTCGGGATGCGTGTGTCACGACGCCCGGCCGCCGAGCGTGTGGTAGATTTTCATGCTGTCGACATCGGGGCCGACCCGGGCGACGGTGCCTTCCCAAATCTCCAGCACCCGGGGCACCATCGGCAGATCGAGCCCGGCGCGTTCGCAGCTTTCGATGAAATTGCGCACGTCCTTGGTGATCAGCGCCGACGTGAAGCTGACGCTGTCGTCATCGCGGCGCACGGTTTCCAGCTTGTTGGCCGAGACATAGCTGGCGCCGCTGGAGCTGTTCACCACCTCGCCGAACTTCTCGAACGAGATCCCGGCCGTGCGGGCGAAACGCAGCGCCTCGGTGAAGCTGACGATGTTCGCCGCCAGGAGATAATTGTTCGCCGCCTTCATGACGTGGCCGTCGCCCACCCTGTCGAGCCGGACGATCTTGCTGGCGAAGCAGCCGAGAACGTCGAGCAGCGGGCTGTCGCCGGCGATGCCGCCGGCCATGATCGTCAGCTCGCCCTTCCATGCCCGGACGAGGCCTCCCGAAACCGGCGCGTCGTGGAGGCCGATCTCCTTCGCGGCCAGCAACGCGGCGAGACGCGTCGTCTCCGACGGGATCGAAGAGCTGCAATCGACGACGACGCTGCCGGGGCGAAGGACGTCGATGAGGCCGGGTTGCCCGCCAGCCCCCTCGACGACGGCCGAGACCACCTTGCTGTCGGGCAGGCAAAGCACGACGACGTCGCAGCCGGAAAGATCGCCGATCGCCGGAACGAAGGACAGGAGCGCCGCCGCATCGCCCGCCTCGGCCGGCAGGACGGGCGGGCGCGGGTCGTAGATGGCGAGGGGGCCGCCCGTCTTGCGCGCGATGTTGCAGGCGATGGGCAGGCCCATCTTGCCTGCGCCGAGAAATCCGATCTTCACGCTGTGCTCCTTAACCGCCGGCGATGCCGGCACCCGAAAGCCCGCCATCGACGAGGAAGACGCCGCCCGTGACGTAGGAGGCGAGGTCCGAGGCGAGGAACGCCGCCATCTGCGCCACGTCCTCGGGGCGGCCGAGCCGGCCCATCGGCACCTGCGCGGCACGCCGCTCCAGCATCGCCTCGAAGCTGTCGACATCATAGGCGCGGGCGAGATTGTGCCGGATGCGCGGCGTGTCGATGAAACCGGGGGCGATCGAATTGACCCGGATGCCGTAGGCGGCGTTTTCCTGCGCGATCAGGCGGACGAAATGATCCAGCGCCGCCTTGGAGGCGGCGTAGAAGCTGTGCGGATAGCCGAGATGGCGCTGCGACCAGGCCGAGCCGGTAGCCAGCACCACGCCCGCGCGCCGCGCGCGCATTCCCGGCAGCAGCGCGCGCGCCACGGTATGCAGCCCGACGAGATTGGTGCTCAGCACGGCCTCGAACTGCGCCGGCTCCAGCGTCTGCGTCTCGGCCGCGAAGCCGATGCCGACATTGTAGTGGAGGATATCGACGCCCTCTTCCGCGAAGGGCGCGACGGCCGAGGTCGCGACCGCGGCGTCGGCGGCATCGAAAACCACGGTGCGCGCCCGGCCGCCCTGCCCGCGGATCAGCGCCGCCGTGGCGGCGGCGGCCTCGCCGTCGCGATCCGCCACGACGACCTCGGCGCCGCAGCCTGCAAAGGCGGCGCAGACGGCGCGTCCTATGCCGTTGCCTTCTCCGAAAGTGCCGCCGCCGACCACGAGGGCGCGCTTTGCCGAAAGGTCGATCCGCATGGCCTCATCCCTCCGTGCGGGCGCTCTGGCCGGCCAGCGTATCGGTGATCAGCCGCGCCTCGCGCTGGAGCAGCGCGACGATCTCCCTGCTGCGCTCCGCCTCCATGCGCGACGAGATCGCGGCGATGCTGATCGCGCCGAAGGGACGCCCGGTCAGCGGGTGGACGATCGCCACGCCGAGCGCGGAGACGCCGGGCAGGACGTCGCGCTCGCTCGATGCGAAGCCATCGGCCCGGGCGCGCCTGATGCGCTCATGCAGCGACTGCGCGGTCGTCTGGCTGTAGCGCGTGATGACCGGCAAATAGTTCTCGATGTAGCGCGCGACGAAGGCCTCGTCATGCGCGGCCAGCAGCGCAAGCCCGACGCCGCCGACGCCGAGCGGCCAGACGTCGCCTTCCTCGAGCGACAGGCTGCGGACCGGATAGCTGCCCAGCACCTGTCCGGCGTCAGCACTGATGGGACCAAATCGGCTTAACTGAGAACGGAGGATTTCTGGTTCATCGTAGCCTTTCAAAGGAGCGAAGATGAGACAGAAATCCTCCGTTCTCAGTTAAGCCGATTTGGTCCCATCAGTGCTGACGCCGGACACTCGAAAACTACTTCCTGCCGGGTGATCTCGAGCAGCAGGTCGCGGCGTTCGTCGATCACTACAACCACCGCCGCTACCACGAGAGCCTCGACAATCTCACCCCTGCCGACGTCTACTTCGGGCGCGGCGATATCATCACGCTGGAAAGGGAAAGGATCAAACGCAAAACCATCAAACAGCGCCGCTTGCTTCATCGAGATGCAGCGGCCTAATGTGACAAACCTGATGGACCAGAGCCTCCGTTAGCTCACGCCGCCTGTTGTCCCAAAAACCCTGACGACGGACAGTCATCGTCAACCTCAATCCGACGCGCGAAAGGGCGAAGGCGATCGACTTCACCCAGCCCTATTTCATTACCGGAACCACGCTTCTGGTGCGCAAGGGAAGCGGCATAAACGGCCCGGCGGACCTCGACGCCTCGAAAACCGTCGCGAGCGTGCAGGGGTCGTCGGACGCGCAGGGCCTGCTGTCCGTGCAGCCGAACGCGAACATCACCTACTATCAGGAGTATCCGCAGGCCTATATGGCGTTCAAGCTCGGCCGCGTCGACGCGATGGTGAAGACGAGCATCGTCCTCGGCAAGCTCGCCAAGGATGATCCCGACTTCGAGATCCTCATGCCTCCCTTCAAGCCGGACCCGTGGGTGATGGGCGTCAAGCACGACGATTCCAAATGGCGTCTCGCGCTCGACGAGCTCATCATGGATGCCTGGCATGACGGCACGATAAACGAGCTGCACAAGAAGTATCTGGAAACGCCGGCGGGCTTCGAGCTCCAGATCTGGCCCGACTACTACTGAGCCGGTCCTGACCGCGGCAGGCACGGTTCGACCTGCGACTGGAAAAGGCGATGTCCGTCGGCCGGACCCGACGGGCATCGCGGCAAGGTCATACCCGTCACCGCATGACGGCGTCCAATCCCGGCGGAAGGTCATGATGAACATGCGATCGACGAGTGAGAACGGCTGCATTCTCGACCATCGAGCCCGGCTATTGATCGCGATAGCGGTCAATTCCTCGACAACCCATCTGGACAGGGAGGGGCTGCGCGAGAACGTGGAAGAAGCCCTCGAAGCCGGCATTCCGGGCCGGCAGGTGCTCGAGGCGATGCAATTGTCGTCCCTTGTCGGGATGCACACCTTCACCGTCGGCATTCCCGTGCTGTTCGACGAGATGTCGGCCAGGCAGCTTCTCGACGGCGACGAGACAGCCTGTGCATCCGAAGCCGAGGCGATGAAGCGGGCCTTCGTCGCCGACCGGGGCTACTGGAGCAAGTTCCTCGACCAGATGCTGGTCCTGTCGCCGGACCTGTTCCGGGAGTTCTACAGTTTTTCTTCGCTTCCCTGGAAAAGGGGGAGCATCGACGGGAAGCTCAAGGAACTGATCTATCTGGCTACCGTCAGCATACCCGGGCATTTTTACCGGGACGGGTTCGACAATCACCTCAGGGGCGCGAGGAACAACGGCGCAACGGATGAGGAGATAATTGAAACCCTGCAGATCGTCCTGTCTCTCACCGACGATGGCGCCACGCCACGCTCGGGCGAGGTGCGAGAGGCAATAAACGCAATCAGGGCAACAGGCACTGCCGATCACGTGAATGAGGAGCCGAGGTGATGACCAGCGGTCGCAATGAAGAGTTCAGCCCCCCGCGCTACAACCCGGAAGGCTTCAACACGTTGAAGACCGGCAGCCTGCCGGACGACTACTATGAGCGCGCGCGCCGGGGCGACATCGCGCGCAAGCTGATCCTGGAGCGGGTCGTCCAGCCGAGAGCGGGATTCGGCTTCGCGTTGAAGCGCGGCAACCTGGTCAGGATCACCTGCATCGAAGGTCCGCAGGTGGTCGATTTCAACGCCTTCAACATGCACGACCCGCGCGAGGCCCTTTCATGCGCCCGCACGCGCATGGTCAACGGGCTGCACCTGAAGGAAGGCGACTATATCTGGAGCAAGCCGCCTTACGCGCGGCCGATGATGAAGCTGGTCCGCGACACCGTCGAGAAGACGGGAGACAGGCTGCACACGCACGATCTCACCTTCAGCCAATGCGACCCGCAATATTACAAGATGCTCACCGGAAGGGACGATCTTCCGAGCTGCCATGACAATCTTCATTCGGCCGTGGCCGAATACGGAATTACCACCGACATGGTCCACGACCCCGTCAACCTGTTCATGTACACGGGCCTCAATGAGGGGAACAGGATGTACTATGAAGACCCGGTCGCGAAGCGGGGAGACTATGTGGAGATCGTCGCCGATATGGACTGCATCATCGGGACTTCCGTTTGTCCCGGCGGCTCCAGCGGAAAGATCAAGCGGCCGATCGGCATAGAGGTCTTCGAGCTGGACGGCGGAGCTGGTGCGTCGTGACCCGGGCGATCGCGGCCCGGCGGCGTCCCGGGTGATTTTTCGATGTCCATCCCAGACGATTTGACGGATGCGCCCATCCACGTCCTCGCGCCGCTGGTGGCAAGCCGGCAGGTTTCCGCCGGCGAGATTTTTCAGGCCCACGCGGCGCGGATAGAGGCGAGCGACGGGAAGCTGGGCGCCCTGGCCGACTTCTGGTTCGACGCCGCCGCCCGGGCGGCCCGCCGGGCAGACATGCTGCTCAGTGACGGCTGCTACCTTGGAACGTTGCACGGAATCCCGTTGGGCCTGAAGGACAATTTGATGGTCGCCGGCCGGTCGAGCGCAGCGGGCTCGGCGGCGCTTGCCGGGCGGCCGGACGACAGAACGGCCACCGTGGCGGAACGGCTTCAGAAGGCCGGCGCGGTTCTCCTCGGCAAGCTTCACATGGTGGAATTCGCCGCCGGGGCGTGGGGCACGAACGCACGGCTGGGCACCCCCTGGAACCCCTGGCATGAAACGATCCACCATGCGCCGGGCGGCTCCTCGAGCGGCGCCGGCGTTGCTGTCGCCGCCCGCCTCATGCCGGCCGCGATCGGCACCGACACGGGCGGCTCGATCCGCGTACCCGCCTCTTTCAACGGCGTGGTGGGCCTGAAGCCGAGCAACGGCGCGGTCAGCAACTACGGTGTCATTCCCTCGAGCAGAAGGCTCGACATAGTCGGCCCCCTGTGCCGCTCGGTCGAGGATGCAGGCCTGATCCATGCCGCGATCAGCGGCCCCGATCCGCTGGATGCCGATACGGCCGGGTTTCCCTGGCGCGATCCATTGCGGCGTCTGAAGAAGCCGGTGCGGGGAATGCGCGTCGGCATGGTCGCCGCAGATCAGCTCCCCGGTGTGCGGGAGGACGTCTATGCGGCCTTCCGGGCCGCAGCCTCGGCTTTCGAGGATCTCGGTATCCACGTGGAAGAAGTGTCCCTCCCCCGCTCGCCCGCCGAGTATAGCCGGGCGGCCGCGATCATCATTCGCAGCGAGTGCTACACGAATTTCGCCGAACTGATCGACGGGCCGGGCGAGGCGCTCGATCCCGTCATTCGGGCCCGCCTGCGCAAGGGCGCGCTCACGCCGGTCGGCGACCTCGTCAGGGCGTTGGAGAGCCGGCGCCCGCAACGGGCGGAAATGCAGGCTTTCCTCTCCGACTACGACGCCGTCATTCTGCCGACGACGCCCATGACGTCAGTGCCGCTTGAGGAGATCGACGAGGATGACGGTTCGATCGTCGACCTGACCCGCATGGCGAACCATCTCGGCCTTTGCGCGCTCTCGATACCTTGCGGGTTCACGGAGAGCGGCCTGCCGCATTCCTTGCAGATCGTCGGCCGGCCGTTCGAGGAGGAGCGGGTGCTCCAATTGGCGTGGGCCTACGAACAGGCAACCCCGTGGCATCTGCGGCGAAGTCCCTTTCCGCCGGCCTAGGAGCCATCGTCGAGAGCGGCGAAGGTCTGCGCTCCGTTCCAGCCGTCACGCCAGCGCGTCGGGAGCGTTCATCTCGCGGAAGAGCCAGTTTCCGAAGACCTGCACGTTGTGGCTTTCGCGGTAGCGATCCGGGTAGACATAGTAGTAGCCGTCGCTGCAGGGCATGGCGATGTCGCTGATCTTGACCAGCGCCTTCGCGTCGAGCTCCCGCAGGATCAGGAATTCGGGCAGCAGGGCGAAGCCGATCCCCGCCATCGCCGCCTCGATCACCAGCGAATAGAACTCGAACCGCGGCCCCGCCTGGTCGCCGGGCGTGTCGATCCCGACATGGTCGAGCCATTCGCGCCACAGGGTCGGGCGGGTCGTGTGCTGGATCAGCGGCGCGCTGCGCAGCATCCGCGCCAGCGGCACGTTGCCGACCAGCGCCGGGGCGGCGACGGCCACCACGCTCTCCCCCATCAGGTAGCGCATATGGCAGTTCGGCCAGACCGCCGGGCCGAAATAGATCGCCGCCTGGATATCCTCGCTCTCGAACTCGAAACGGCGGATCTTGGACACGAGGTTGATATTGATCGACGGATGCGCCGAAAGGAAGCGGTTCAGCCGCGGCACCAGCCAGCGCGAGCCGAAGGTGGGCAGGCAGCCCACGGTCAGCGCGCCGCCCTGCCGCCCCTCGGTCAGCATGCTGGTGGTCGCCACCTCGATCTCGTTCAGCAGCCCGTGCAGCGTCTCGGCATAGATGCGGGCCGCCGGCGTCGGGGTCAGCCGCAGGCGCTCGCGCAGGAACAGGCGCTGGCCGAGCAGGTCCTCGAGATAGCCCAGCCGGCGGCTGACCGCGCTCTGCGTCATGTTCAGTTCGGCGGCCGCCTTCGTGACCGATCCATTGCGCACGACCGCCTCGAAGCAGCACAGATCGCGGGTCGAGGGCAGAGTTCGGCGCATGACGGCCTCCCCAACTTTGTCATTACAACTTGGAATAGCTAGCGCATCAGATGGCAATGTACAATCGGACCGGCGCGTTGCACTCTGGCTCCATAAGGCAAATTATAAAAACAAGGGAACGGGAGTGACGGTGGGATGATGGGAGTCCGCGTGCGTCGCACGACAGGGCCGCTGCCGTGATCGAGGTGCGGGGGCTCAGCCGCTTCTATTCCATACCGGTCGGCATGATGGCCCGGCTGCGCGGCGCCCGCCCCCGGGAGCTGCGCGCGGTCGACGGCGTGACCTTCGATCTCGCCCCGGGCGAGGTCCTGGGGCTGGTCGGCGAATCCGGCTGCGGCAAGTCCACCACCGGGCGGCTGCTCGTCGGGCTGGAGGACCCCAGCGAAGGCACCATCCGCATCGGCGGCGAGGATGCGCTGGCGCTGCGCCGGCAGGACCGCAAGGCCTTTCACCGCCGGGTGCAGATGGTGTTCCAGGACCCGTTCGGCTCGCTCAACCCGCACCTGACCATCGCCGAGATCGTCGCGCGGCCGCTGGTCTATCAGGGCCACAAGCGCGGGCCGGAGCTCGACGCCAAGGTCAAGGCGGTGCTGGAGCAGGCCGGGCTCACCCCGGCCGAACAGTATCTTTCCCGCCATCCGCACCAGATCTCCGGCGGCCAGCGCCAGCGCGTCTGCATCGCCCGCGCCATCGTGCTCGACCCCGTGGTGCTGCTCGCCGACGAGCCGATCTCGATGCTCGACGTGTCGATCAAGTGGGGCATCATCCGGCTGATGAAGCGGCTGGTGGCGGAACGGTCGATCTCGCTGCTCTATGTCACCCACGATCTCGCCACGGTGGGGGCGATCTGCGACCGCATCGCCATCATGTATCTCGGCCGCATCGTCGAGACCGGCCCGGTCGACCGGGTGCTGGCCGCGCCGCGCCATCCCTATACGGCGGCGCTGGTCTCGGCCATTCCCGTCGCGGTGCCGGGCGGCGGGCGCCCTGCCCCGGACATCAAGGGCGCGATCCCCGACGCGACCGACATTCCCCCCGGCTGCCGCTTCGCCCCGCGCTGCACGCGCGCCACCGACCTGTGCCGCACCGACGACCCGGACATGACCGGCGAAGGTGCCTGGCAGGCCGCATGCCACCACCCGCGCACGGAGGCGGCGGCATGACGCGCTATATCCTGCGGCGGCTGTTCTACATGGCGGTGACGCTGTTCATCATGATCACGCTGATGTTCTTCCTGTTCCGGCTGCTGCCCGGCGACCCGACGGCGGCGGTGATCAGCCCGGCGCTGGACGAGGCCGCGCGCGAGGCGATGCGGCGGCGCTTCGGCCTCGACCAGCCGCTGTTCACGCAATATCTGGCCTATCTGCGCAACCTTTCGGTGCTGGATTTCGGCATGTCGTTCCGCACCTCTGCCCCGGTGTGGGAGATGATCGAGCTGCGGCTGGTCAACACCCTGCTGCTGATCCTGCCCTCGATGCTCGCGGCCTATGCGATCGGCGCCTATGGCGGCGCGCTGATCGCCTGGCATCGCGGCGGCAAGGCCGAGGCGAGCGTGGTGCTGTTCGCCACCGCCATGCAGTCGGCGCCGCTGTTCTGGCTGTCGATGCTTGCGATCCTGTTCTTCTCGATCCTGCTCGGCTGGTTCCCGACCGGCCATATCGTCACGCCGGGACGCTTCCCCGACCCGACCTGGCGTATGTACCTGACCGGGGATTTCCTGCATCATCTGGCGCTGCCCTTCCTGGTCAACACTTGCTACCAGCTCTGCTTCCCGCTGCTGCTGATGCGCTCCACCATGCTGTCCACCATCGGCGAGGACTATGTCGAGCTGGCGCGCATGAAGGGGCTGACGGAACGGCGCGTGCTCTATGGCCACGCCATGCGCAACTCGCTGCTGCCGCTGGCGACGACGCTGCCGATGATCCTCGGCTGGGCCGTGGCCGGGTCGGTGGTGATCGAGACGGTGTTCAGCTGGCCGGGCCTCGGCCTCCTGATGATCGAGGCGATCACCCGCTCGGACTATCCCGTCGTCCAGGGCGCCTTCCTGCTGATCGCGGTGCTGACCGTTCTCGGCACCTTCGCCGCGGACCTTCTCTACGGTCTGCTCGATCCCCGCATCGTCTATCGCTGAGAGGAGGAGGCGCGATGCAGATCCTGCTTTCCTTCCTCAAGGCGGTCTGGAAGACCCCGACGGGCCGCTTCAGCCTGATCGTGCTGGGCATCTTCGTGCTCGTCGCCATCCTCGGGCCGCTGATCGCGCCGCACGATCCGATGCTGCGCAATTACGGTCCCGACAGAAAGCTGCTGCGCCTTGCCGGGCCGTCGTGGGAGCACTGGCTGGGCACCACCCTGATGGGGCGCGACATCGCCAGCCAGATGCTGCACGGCGCGCGCCCGGCGCTGATCGTCGGCGGGCTGACGGCGCTCGGCACCGTGGCCATCGGCATGAATGTCGGGCTGCTGGCCGGCTATTACGGCGGCCGGATCGACGGCATCCTGATGCGCATCACCGACGTGTTCCTCGGCCTGCCCTTCCTGCCCTTCATCATCGTCGTCCTGTCGATGAGCGGGCGCAGCCTGACCACGATCGTCATCGCGATGACGCTGGTGATGTGGCGCTCCACCGCGCGGGTGATCCGGGCGCAGGTGCTGACGCTGCGCGAGATGCCCTTCGTCGCCGCCGCGCGCATCACCGGCGCCAGCGACCTCGCCATCCTCTACCGCGAGGTCGCGCCCAACATCCTGCCGCTGGCGCTGGTCAACACCGCCTTCGCGCTGGCCTGGGCCATCATCACCGAGGCGAGCATCGGCTTTCTCGGCTTCGGCGACCCGAACACGATCACCTGGGGCTCGATCCTCTACGACGCCTATGCCTCGCAGAACATGTACCGCGCGCCGTGGTGGGTCGTGCCGCCGGGCATCGCCATCATGGTGCTGGTGTCGGCCGTCTATTTCGCCGGCCGCGCCTATGAGGAGGTGCTGAACCCGCGCCTCAAGGGGATCTGAACCATGGCGATCCTCGACATTGAGGGGCTGGAGCTGCGCTACGTCACCGAAAGGGGGCCGGCCAAGGCGCTTTCGGACGTCAACCTCAAGGTCGAGCGCGGCGAGGCCATCGGCATCGTCGGCGAATCCGGCTGCGGGAAAAGCACGCTGCTCAAGGCCATCATGGGCGTGATGCCCCGCAACGCGGTGATCGCCGGCGGGGCCGTCCGCTTCGACGGGCAGGACCTGATCGCGGCGGGGCCGGAGGCATGGCGGCGCACCCGCTGGAAGGGCATCGCCATGATCGCGCAGAGCGCGCTCAACGCGCTGAACCCGGTCAAGCGCGTCGGCGCTCAGATCGCCGAAGCGATCACCGCGCACGAGTCATGGCCGAAGGCGCAGGTCGAGGCGCGGGTGCAGGAGCTGCTGGCGCTGGTCGGGGTCGATCCGCGCCGCGCGCGCGACTATCCGCACCAGTTCTCGGGCGGGATGCGGCAGCGGGTGCTGATCGCCATGGCGCTCGCCCTGCGTCCGCCCGTCCTGCTGGCCGACGAGCCGACGACCGCGCTCGACGTGATCGTGCAGGACCAGATCTTCCGCCGCCTCGGCGCGCTGCGGCAGGAGCTGGGCTTCGCCATGCTGCTGGTGACGCACGATCTGGCGCTGGTGATCGAGAACTGCGACCGCGTCGCGGTCATGTATGGCGGGCTGGTGGTCGAGGAAGGCCCGGTGGCCGAGATCGTCGCCGCGCCCTCGCATCCCTATACGCTCGGGCTCTACAACGCGCTGGCCCGCCCCGGCCAGCGGGCGCAGCCGATCTCCATTCCCGGGCGTCCGCCCGATCTGGTCGACCCGCCCGACCACTGCCGGTTCGCGCCGCGCTGCCCCTTCGCCGTCGACCGCTGCCGTACGGAATCGCCCGGCATGACGATGGTTTCCTCCCGCCATGCGGCCCGCTGCTTCCGCATCGCCGAGATGGAGCAACTGCGCCCCGCCGCCGCCCTGCCCGAGACCTGGGAAGGCGCAGCCGCCCGCCCCGCGCCCGAGCCCGAACGGCTCTGACAGGCCACCGGGCCGGACGACGAACCGCCAGACGAAAAAACGGGGCGCCGGCAATCCGGCGCCCCGTCCCGTTTCTCCGGATATCCCCTTTATTCGGGATAGCGCAGGCGGCCGTTGTCGCCCCAGGTGAAACCGGCCTCGGTCAGGATCGCGCGCGCCTTGTCGAGATCGTATTCCTGCACCGCCAGCTCCGGATCCGACCAGAAGGCATTGGCCGGGACCAGCGGGGTCGCGATGGCGACGGCATCGCCGCCCAGCACGTCCTCGATGATCTGCTCGCGCGGGATCGCCCAGCCCAGCGCCTGCCGCAGAGCCTTGTGCGAGAATGGCTCGGAGCGGATGTTGTAGCGTGCCGACATGTGGCCGTTGGACTGGGCCTGGATGAGCTGCAGGTTGGCCTGCGTGGCGAATTCCTCGACCACGGTCGGCACGATGGGCTGGAGCGACACGCCGATCTCGCCGCTTCGAAGGGCGGCGGCGAGAACCTCGGCCGAGCCGAACTGGACCATCAGCACGTCCGCCTTGGGCTGCATGAAGTGGTCGGGCCGCCGGACGAACGAGATTTCCTGCCCCTGCCGCCAGTGCGACAGCGTCCACGGGCCGCTGCCGACGGGCTGCTCGGTGTTCTTGAAGTCGTGCGGCGCGTCCATCGTCTCCCACACATGCTTCGGCAGGATCGGAAGCTGCCCCAGCGCCAGCGAAACGAAGCTCGCCGACGGCTCGGTCAGGGTGAAGCGCACCCGGTTGCCGTCGACCGCGACATCGGCGAGGCTTTCGAGCACGGAGCGGAAATAGGCCGCTTCCTTCTCCTTCAGGAAGCGGAAGGTGAAGGCGACGTCCTCGGCCGTCACCGGCTTGCCGTCGCTGAAGGTCAGGCCGTCGCGCAGTACCGCCTCGATGGTGGTGTCGTCGACCACTTCGATGCTCTCGGCCGCCCACATCCGCGGCTTGCCGTCCGGGCCGGTGACGACCAGCCGGTCATAGATCAGGCCCAGCCGGTCGAGGTCCTCCAGCGTCTTGAAGACCAGCGGGTTCCAGCTGTCCTGGTCGATGGTCCATCCGAGCTTGACCGGCCCGTCGACCAGGCTCTCCATGTTCAGCATGTTCCAGACCGAGCGCACGCCGTCGGGCGAAGGCTGGTATTCGGCGAGCTTCACCCGGTCGGTGTTGATCGCCATCGTGTTGACGACGGCTGCGATCAGCCCTTCCGGCTGCTCGTCATAGATCACCTTCTGCATCTCGAGGACCACGGCGCGCCGCGCGTCGGGATCGTAGAGCTTGCGCTGCTCGGGGATGAGCGCCTCGAACTGCTCGGAATGGAAGCCGCCGACATTGCCGCCGCCCGGCTTGTCGTTGATCTTGGCGAACTGGTTGACGGTGAAGAACTCCGGGTCGAGCCGCGCGGGCGAGCCCGACAGCACCGACATCACCACGTCGAACTTGTGCTCGGTGAACCACATCGACACCATCGGCGACGGGAAGGGCTGCGGGTCGAGCTGCACGTCGAGCCCCAACTCGCGCCAGCTCTCGGCGATGTAGTTCGAGGTCTCGTAATAGTGCTGGTAGTTCGAGGCAGGCCAGGTCAGGAAGCTGATGGTCTGGACCTCGCGGCCTTCGGCCAGCGCGGCCATGGGCATCAGGACGAGGCCCGACGCCACGATGCCCGATGCTCCGATAATTGTGCGCATTCGCATGGTGATCTCCCCTTTATAGGGGCGAACGCGCGCCCCTGGTTTTTGGCGGCGCCTCCGTATCGTCGCCGTGAGGGGGAATGTTAGCGCAGGCCGCGGAGGGCAATAATTGACATTTTGCTCCGCCATCATTCCAGCCTGTAATGCATCTTCTCACACCGAAATAAAAATCCTTTCATAACAATAGGATAGAGATTTTCCTCGCTCGCCGGCCGGATTTCGACCCCGGGCCCGACCGTGTTGACAGGACCGGCCGCCGCCGTAAGCTTCGACAGGTTTGACCCGGGCCGTTCTCCGGCGCGGGTGGAATAATTGCCGCAACGGACAGACTTCCTTCCGTGCATGACCGTAGTTCGGACATCTGACAAAGGATTGGGCGCGTTCGGCGGGACACCCGTGTCCCGGAAAATCTGCCCCGAGACTGCCGAAACCCCGGCGATGTCTCGGAATGCGACAGACAATATTACGCTCTTCGGCATCCGGGCCGCGAGGCGACGGTCGTTTTGTGTGAAGCGTGACCGCCGGTTCAGTTACCCGGTTCAGTTACAAGGAGAAACGACATGAAATACTTCTCATACGCCAACCTCATGGATATCGACTATCTCCACCGGGTCGCGCCCTCGGCGAAGGTCGTCGGCATCGGCTGCCTGAAGGACTACGAGTTCTCCTTCGGCGTCTGCCACGACGGCTCGCACAGCGGCGCGCGCCTCGTTCCCTCGAAGGGCGGCGAAATCTGGGGGGTGGAGTACGAGCTCTCCGACGCCGACATGGCGGCGCTGGACAAGTCCGCCGGGGTCGAACACGGGCACTGGGCCCACAAGGCCATCGAGCTGCACACCGCGGACGGCCGGATCTATCAGTCCATGACCTACGACATGCCCAACCCCTCCGCCCCCGCCGGCCCGCCCGCGCACTATGTCGAGCCCGCCCTCAAGGGCGCCCGCGCCAACAAGCTGCCGGCCGACTACATCGTCAAGCTGGAAGCGCTTCTCACCGGCGGCCCCGCCCGGGCCTGAAACCTGCACTCTCATGATGAACCCGCCGGCCTGCCCTTTTCCATGGAGGGTCCGGCGGGACTAGCTGCCGCCCAATCCCTGAAAGGCGCCGGGCAGCTTGCCCATTCCGATGGCGCTGGATCCGATGTTGCGCCGACGACGCGAGGCGATCCGCCAGCCCGCATCGGTCAGGCGGAGCTCGTCGAGGTAGACACCGACCGTCACGAGGTCGACATCCCGGTCGGACGGGCGGCTTTCGCCGGACTTGAACCAGTGCCAGGCCTGAAAGTAGCAGCGGGACCGGGCCGTCGCTCCGTTCACCTCGATATCGATGTTGGTGATGAAGTGGGCGGAGCCTTCCCAGTCGGCGCAGATGGTCCTGAACCAGTTCGTCAATTGCTCGCGCCCGTGCGACGTCGCCATGCCGACGCCGTGGCTTTCCTCCAAGTCTTCGGTGAAGATCGTCGCGGCGATCTCATCCAGCCGGCCGCTGTCGAGAAGCGTGCAGTATCGGGTCAGCAGCGCGGTTATCGCCGCCTCGGCATCGAGGGTCATCTGACATTCCTCCGTCAAGCATGATGAGATTGCCGAGGATCGGCAAAACCCGCCGGTATCCCCTGTACGCGCCTAGGGAATGATCCGGGCGGCCTGAAGCTCCTTCAATTGCGACAGGACCATCTCCCCGCTGTCCAGCATCTCGTGGAAACCGGCCTGCCTGATCTTCGTGGTCGAGGAAAAGACGTCGAAGTCGAGGCCGAGGATGAAATCGACGAAAGCCCAAGAGGCGACCTGGTTCAGCTTCAGCGGGCGCAGGTCGTGCTTCTTGACGATCTCGTCCCAGACGTCGCCTTTGTCGCCCATCCACTGGATAAGCGACATGTAGCGGACGCCGGACGTCTCCATTCCGAAATGCCGCGCCACCTTCGGCCACAGCGTTTCCCAGCGGAAGACGTCGCCGTTGGTGACGTTGAAAGCCTGGTTCTCAGCCTCTTTCGAATTGCACATCCAGAAGATCGCCTTGGCGAGCAGGTTCGCGTCGGAAATGTCCTGAAGGCTGGTGTAGTTTCCCGGCTTGCCCGGGAAGGCCAGCGGCAGGCCGAGATGCCGGCAGATCGCCGCATACGCGCCGATGGTGGAGATGAAGCTCGGCCCCACCCGCTCGCGGCTGCCGGAAATCACGTTCGGCCGGCTCGCCGACCACGTCCAGCCGCCCTTCTTCGATTCCGTTTCGAGATATTTCTGTTGGGCGAAATAGTAGTTCGGCGGCATGTGCCCCGGGTCGGATTCGACCATCGGGGTCGTGATCGGCGAGATGTGGAAGCCGTACCACTTGCTGCCCATCACCGCATGCACATGGCGCAGCGCGCCGCCGTCGACCGCGGTGACGATGTTGGCGAGCATATCGAGGTTGGGCTTCACCTCCTCGATCCCCACCCGCGCATAGGGCTGCATCGCGGTGTAGAGGGCATGGGGAGCCCGCGCCGCATAGACGACATGCGTGAATCGCTCGCCTGCGACGGCGCGCCGGCAGCTTTCGATATCGGAAAGATCAGCGCCGAGATAGCGCACATTCGGCTGCGCCTTGGCGGGCGGACGGCGGCACAGCCCCGTCACCGTCCACCCCGGCGCGGTGCTGACGATGTCGATCAGGAATTGCGTCGCGACGCCGGTCGCGCCGGCGACCAGCATGCTGTTCTCGACGTCTGTCATGCGAGTTTCCTCCGTGGATTCATGGTCGGACGCCTAGGACGCCCGGTAAGGCAGCGGTGCGGCCTTGCGTCTCGGGCGGGGAATCCGCGGCGGCGGAAATGCGATTGCCCTCCCGCGCGGCGCGAGGGCAATCGCTGTCCTTGTCGAGCGCGCTATTCGGTCTTGCCGATGACGACCGGCTCGCCGTTGCGGATGGCGCCGACATAGTTGACGGTCAGAACCTCGCCGTCGACGCCGTAAAGGTCCTTGCCGCCGAGGGTCAGCGTGTCGCCTTGCACGGACTCCATCGGCAGCACCTTCGGGAAGGCCGCGGCCGCCGCGACCGGATCATCCGCGTCGCCGCCCGCCGCGATCGCCGCGAGCATCACCTTGGCCCCGTCATAGAACGAGACGATGATCTCGTTCGGCACATGCCCCTCGGACGCCTGGTAGGCGGCGGCGAGGCGCTTGAAGCCTTCGTTCTGCTGGTCGGCATAGAGCATGTTGATGATGCCCTCGGCGGCCTCGACGCCCGCCGCCTTGACGATGTCGTAGGGGCCCGCGCCGCCCATCTTGGTGAACAGGCCCTTGTAGCCAAGCTCGCGCGCCTGCCGCACGATCAGGCCCGCCGTCGCCGGCGAGGTGCCGCCCATCTCGACGATCTCGGGGTTCATCGCGATGATCTTGGTGATCATCGGCGCGAAGTCGCTCTGGGTCCGCTCGAACAGCTCTTCCCCGACGACCTCGAAGCCGTTCTGGGAGAAATGCTCCTTGAACAGGCGCGTCTGGTCCCAGCCGGTCTCGTCGTTCGGATTGACGATCACCACGCGGCGCTCGGTGAGATTGTCGGCCATCCACTTGACGAAGGGCGGAACGTAGCTGACCGGCGCCGAATACATGCGGAACAGCTGGTGCGTGTTCTCGTCCAGCGCCTGGGTGGTATAGGACGCGGTGATCGCCAGAACGCCGTCGTCCTCGATGTTCTGCTTCAGAGCCATGGTGCCGGAGGAGGAGACGAGCACGATGTACTTGACCCCGTCCTGGTTCACCAGCCGGTTATAGGCCGCCACCGCGTCGGCGGCCGCGTACTTGTCGTCGTAGGAAATGACCTCGACCTGATGCTTGACGCCGCCGATGTCGAGGCCGCCGGCCTCGTTGATGTCCTTGGCGGCAAGCTCGGTGCCGACCTTGGCGGCCATGCCCCACGGCGCGCCGCCGCCCGTGAGCGGGGCGATGACGCCGACCTTGAGGGTTTCGGCCGATGCTGCCGACGCCATGAGAAGTGCCGCCGCGGCGGCGAGTAGAGTCCTGATCTTCATCCAATCCTCCCTGGTTGTCCGGGCGGTCATCCGCCCAGATAGGCTTCCCGGACCCGCGGGTCCGCAAGTATTTCCGCGCTCGTGCCGGACATCACCATCCGCCCGGTCTCAAGCACGTAGGCCTGCCTGGAAATCTTCAGCGCCTGCGTCGCGTTCTGCTCGACCAGCACCACCGAGATCCCTTCCTCGCAGATGCGCTGCACCGTCTGCAGCACTTCCTGGATCACCTTCGGCGCGAGGCCGAGCGTCGGCTCGTCCAGAAGCAGGAGCTGCGGGTTGCCCATCAGCGCGCGGGCGATGGCGACCATCTGCTGCTCGCCGCCGGACAGGCTGGACGCCTGCTGCTGCGCGCGCTCGGCGACCCGCGGGAACAGGCGATGCACGAAAGCGAGCCGCTCGCGCACCGTCTCGCGGTCGCGCACCAGATACGCGCCCATGCGCACGTTCTCGGCCACGGTCATCTCGGGAAAGAGCTTGCGCCCTTCCGGGCACAGGATGATGCCCCGCCCGACGAGCTTGCTGGTCGACACGCCGTCGATCGCCTCGCCGCGGTGACGGATCGAGCCTTCCACGGCCGGCACGAGGCCGACGATGGTGCGGAACAGCGTCGACTTGCCCGCGCCGTTGGCGCCGAGCACGCTGGTGATCTCGCCGGCCGGCGCGGTCAGCGAGACCTTGTCGAGCGCGAGGGTGCTGCCGTAGCGCACCGTCAGATCGGTGACCTCAAGCATCGATATGCTCCGTGCCGAGATAGGCATCGATCACCGCCGGATCGCTGCGGATCTCGGCCGGCGTGCCGATCGCGACGTGCCGGCCGTAGCTGATCACCTTGATCCGGTCGCACAGGCTCATGACCATTCTCATGTCGTGCTCGATCAGCAGGATGCCGATGCCGAAATCGTCGCGGATGCCGCGGATCAGCCGCGTCATCTCCACCTTCTCCGACGAGTTCAGCCCCGCGGCCGGCTCGTCCATCAGCATCAGGCTCGGCTGCTGGACGAGCGCCATCCCGACGCCGAGCACCTTCTGCAGGCCGTAGGCGAGGCTGGCGGCGTCGACCTCGGCATAAGGCTCCAGCCCGAGGCGGGCCATGACCTGATCGACCGGCAGGCCCGGGCGCTGCGGCGAGCGGCGCAGGAGCCAGGCCAGCGGCGAATAGGTCGACAGGAAGGACCTGCTTCGCTCCAGCGTCTCGCGCACAGTCCGTCCAGGGAAAACCGTCGTCGCCTGGAAGGTCCGGCCGATGCCGAGGCGGGCGATCTGGTCCGGCCGCTTGCCCTGCAGCGGAACCCCGTCGAGCAGCGCCGTGCCGTCGGTCGGCTTGTGAACGCCGGCGATGACGTTGAAAAGCGTGGTCTTCCCGGCGCCGTTCGGGCCGATGACGCCGAGGATCTCGCCCGGCACGACCTCGAGCGATATGTCGTCCAGCGCCCGCAGGCCGCCGAAGCTCCGCCCCAGCCCGTTTATCGTCAGACGCCCGCTCATTTCGCTCTCGCGAGCTTGCGCAGGGCGGGCAGGCCCTTCGCCGATTCCGCCCCCGTGCCGAACAGGAAGCCGGTGATGCCGGTGCGGAAGAAGGCCATGAACAGGATGAGCAGCGCGCCATAGGCAAGCAGCTGGTATTGCTGGGCGTCGCGCAGGATTTCGGGCAGCGGCACCAGAAGGATGGCGCCGACGACCGGGCCGAAGGGCGAGCGTATCCCGCCGATGACGTTGATGACCAGGATGTTGACGGAAATGGCGAAGGTGAAGGCGGCCGGCGACAGGAAGCCGATGAAATGCGCGTAGACGCCGCCGGCGATCCCCGCCATCAGGCCGCTGAGGCCGAAAGTCCAGACGCGCCAGCGCATGACGTCGACCCCGAGGGCGCGGGAAAGGTCCTCGTTCTCCTCGATCGAATGCATCACCCAGCCGGCGCGCGAGCGGTCGAGCAGATAGGTCGCGAGAAAGGCGAGAGCGAACAGGAAGAGCGCGAACGGATACAGCGCCTCGGGGCGCGCGAGGCGGATCCCGAACAGCTCCATGCGCGGGATGTTGAACAGGCCGCTGTTGCCGCCGGTGACGCCGACCCAGTCCTGGAGGATCAGGTTGACCACCTGCGCCAGCGCGAAGGTCAGCAGCACGAAGTAGACGCCGCGGATATGCAGCAGGAGCGGCCCGAGGACGAGCGCGAGGATGCCCGAGGCGATGCCGGCGAGGACGATGGCCAGCACCGGCGGCAGGCCCCAGGCCATGGTCATCAGGGCCGAGCCGTAGGCGCCCGTCGACATGAACACGACCTGCGCCAGCGAGAGCTGGCCGACCTTGAGCATGAGGTTCATGCTGAAGGCCATGATGCCCATCAGGCAGACCATGACGGCGATGTGGGAGAGGTATCGGTCGCCGATCAGCATCGGCGCGACGGCAAGGACCACGATGGCCAGAAGGGTCGCGAGCTGGCGCATCATACCGCCTTCCCGAACAGGCCGCGCGGGCGCACCAGGACGACCAGCACCACCAGCGCGAAGGAGGCGATCAGCGCCGCCGTCGAGTGCATCGCCGAGGCGAAGGCGGATTCCACCAGGCCGATCACCAGCCCGCCGACGACCGCGCCGGGAATGCTGCCGAGGCCGCCGAGCACGACGACGACGAACGCCTTGAGCATCGGCAGCTCGCCCATATAGGGCGCGACGGAATAGATCGGCGCCATCAGCCCGCCGGCCGCGGCGGCGAGCCCGGCGGCGATGGCGAAGGCCAGCGCCGACACCGAGCCGATGCGCACCCCCATCAGCGACGCCGTCTCGGCATCCTGCGCCACGGCCTGCATGGCGAGGCCGGTGCGCGAGCGCGTCAGGAACAGGTAGAACAGGGCGATGATGGCAAGCGCCACCCCGCCGACGAACAGCCGGTCATAGGGCACGACCAGCCCGCCGAAATCGAGCGCGCCCGAGACCGGCCGTTCCATCGCCTGCCACTGCGGGCCCATGACGATCAGCGCCGCCGCCTGTAGCGAGATGGCGATGCCGAGCGACATGATCATGCCGTTGAGCTCGGTGTTGACGAAGGGGCGGAACAGGAAGCGCTCGATCAGCGCGCCCAGCCCCGCCGTGAGCAGCGCGGCCAGGAGGACCGCGACGAAATAGTTCATGCCGTTATGGGCGTAGAGGATCAGCACGAGGCTGGCGCCGACCATATAGAGCTCGCCATGCGCGAAGTTCACGATGCGCATGATCCCGAAGATCAGGGTGAAGCCCAGCGCCATCAGGATGTACACCATCCCCGACAGCAGGCCGTTGGCGATAATCTGCAGGATGAACTGGGTCATCCGGTTGCAGCCCGACTGCGCATTCGATCCTCCAGCCGGACAGCATCATCCGAAGGCCGCCGCGAAGGCGGTCTCCCCTGACATCCCGGTCTTCCAAACGACAGGGCGGCGATCCTGAATGCCCGCTCCTCCCTTGAATTGAATCTCTATCAATTAGATGATTAGGATGCAAGTGGAAATTCCCCGGATGAGGGGAACCGCGTCACGGCGCAGGGCGATGAACACCGGCAGCAAGAAGGCGGAGCATCCGGAATGCCGTCGATCCGGCATCCCTTGCCCGCGTCATCCGCATGAGACCCGCTCGCCGGCCCTGCGGGCGCGATCGGGCTGGCAGGGAGCGTCGTCGACGGAACACGATGCCGTCTCCACGGCGCCGCGCCCATCCTCCGTCCAGCCTGCCATGAAGGGTTGGTCGACGTTGATCGAAACGGGCGGCGAAGCGCGCCGGCGCCTGACGCCGCCCGGAATCCCGGCCTATGCGGGCCTGCGCGATCCGGCCGCTTCGAGCGCCGCCGCGCGGGAGAGAAGCCGCAGGGCGATCCGCTTGTGCGCGATGTCGACCATGCGGCCGTCGAGCCGCGCGACGCCGCGATCCGCGAGGAGCTCCACCACTCGGCGCGCCCAGTCGAGCTGGCCGTCGTCCGGCGTCAGGACGCGATTGATGATCTCGACCTGCGCCGGATGGATGGCCGCCTTGGCGACGAACCCGTCGCGCAGCGCCGCCCGGACTTCCGCTTCCAGCCCGGCCGGATCGCGGAAATCGGTGTAGACGGCATCGACCGCCGCGATGCCCGTCGCGTTGGCGGCATAAAGGCATTGCGAGCGAGCGAAGCGATAGGGAAAGGTGTAGTGGCCTTCCTCGTCGCGGTTGGCCATGGCGCCGAGCGCGGCGGCAAGGTCCTCGCCGCCCCACAGCATGCCCCACAGCCGTTCCTGGCCCTCGCCGGTCGGCGATGCCAGCGACAGCGTCGCGGCCGCGGTCTCGGTGGCGACCGTCAGGATGCGCGTCGTGCCGGCCTCGACCGCCTCCCGCGCCTCGAGCGCGTCGAGCATGTGGGAAAGCCGCGCCACTTCCGCCGGGCCATGCGCCTTGGGCAGCACGACGCCCCACGGGCGCCCGCCGAGGACGGCCGCCGCGTCGGTCGCCGTCAGGCCGGTGTCGAACGCGTTGAGGCGCACGAACACCGCCTTGCCGCCGCGCTCCGCGTGATCGAGAACCTGCCGCGCGACCTCACGGGCGGCGGCCTTCCGGTCCGGCGCGACCGCGTCCTCCAGGTCGATGATGACCGCGTCGGCCGCCGAGGCCAGCGCCTTGAGGATGATGTCCTCCCGGTCGCCCGGCACGAACAGCAGCGAGCGGATGCCCTCTCCCGTCATCGTCATTCCAGCCCGAAGCTGAGGAAGCCATCCGCCGGGAACGTGTCATAGACCCGCTTTCCGAGCAGGTCCTTCAGAGCCTCCGTCGCGCCGCCGCCGAGCGTGCCGTAGCGCGCGCCGCGATAGAAGTGCGACACCGGATAATCGTCGGTGAAGCCGTAGCCGCCATGCAGCTGCACGGCGTCGCTGGTGACGCGGATGGCCATCTCGTTGGTGGTGATCTTGGCCAGCGCCGCGAGGTAGGGATCGGGGAACGGATCGGCCGAGGCCGCGGCGCGATAGAGGATCGACCGGGCCACCTCGATCTCGCGCAGCATCTCGGCGAGCTTCCAGCGGTTGCCCTGCATCGAGCCCGTCGGGCGGTTGTAGATCGTGCGCTCGCGCACATATTTGACCGCTTCCTCGAACGCGCCTTCGGCAAGCCCGAGCGAGACGGAGGGGTTCATGCAGCGCTGCGTGTTGAACGCCGTCAGCAGCCGCTTGAAGCCGTTGTCGTGGATGATGAGGTTTTCCAGCGGCAGCTCGACATTGTTGAACTGGATTTCCGCAAGGTTCTCGCCGCCCATCGTGTGATAGCGCGCCGTCACCTCGAAGCCCGGCGTCTTCGGATCGACCAGGACGCAGCCGATGCCCTCGCGGCCGGGCACGCCGTTGACGCGGGTGAAGACGATGAAGCAATGCGCCTCGTCGGCGCGGCTGATGAGCGTCTTCACGCCGTTCAGCACGACCTTGTCGCCCTTGACCTCGGTGTTGGTCCGGTAGTTGGCGACGTCGGTGCCGGCATGGGGCTCGGTCATGCAGATGGCGAGGATGGTCTCGCCGGTGACGACGCCCGGCAGGAATTTTTCCTGCACGTGCCGGGGCGCATAGTTGGCGATGATCCGGTTCTGCGCGCCCATCGCGCTCATCACCGCCATCGAGGTGCAGTAGCAGACCTTGGCGATCTCCTCGAGCACCAGCACGCAGTCCAGCACCGGCAGACCGAGGCCGCCGAATTCCTCCGGCACGGCCATGCCCAGCACGCCGATCTCGGCGAGGTCGCGGATGTTCTCGTACGGGAACGTCCCGTCCTGCCACTTCTTCACGCGCGGCTTGAAGCGTTCCTGCACGAGGTCGCGCACGCTCGACACCATCGCGCGCTGGTCGGCGGTCAGTTCAAGTTTCATCGATCGTTCCTCCAGATGACGCCCCCGATCGCCGCCGATGCGGCCCGGGCGGCGGGGACCTATTTGAATGCGGGCGTGCGCTTCTCGGCGAAGGCGGCGAGACCTTCTGCATAATCCTCGGATTTCAGCAGGTCGACGATCGCTTCCCGCTCGATGTCGAGGCCGCCGGCAAGATCGGATTCGAGGCCGCGACGGACCACCTCTTTCAGGATGGCGCCGGTGCGCGGCGAGCGCCGCGCGACAAGGCGCGCATAGTCGAGGACGCGCTCCATCAGCCGCTCCGGCGCCACCACGTCGTTGACGAGGCCCCATTCGCCGGCTTTCGCGGCCGGGATCGGCTCGCCCGCGAACATCAGCTCGAGCGCGCGCGAGGCGCCGATGACGCGGGGAAGCCGCTGCGTGCCGCCGGCGCCGGGAATGATGCCGAGCCGCGTTTCGGTTAGGCCTATGGAGACGCCCGCCGCAGCGAACCGCAGGTCGCAGGCGAGCGCGATCTCCAGCCCGCCGCCGAGCGCCAGCCCGCCGATGGCGGCGATGGTGCAGAGCGGCGATTGCGCGATCGCGTTGGCAAGGGCGTTGATCTGCCGGTTATGCGCGTATTTCTCGTCCTCGCACAGCCCGCGCCGTTCCTTCAGGTCCGCGCCGGAGCAGAAGCCGGGGCCGTTGGCGGCAAGCACCAGCACGCGCGCGCCGTGAGCGGGCGCCGAGCCGACCGCTTCGATCATCTGCGCCAGCAAGGACCGGCTGAGGGCGTTGTAGCTCTCGGGCCGGTTCATCCGCAGCACGCAGATACCGGCTTCCGGCCATTCGATGATGAGCTGATCCGACATCCGCCTTCCCTCAGCCAGACAATCGTTCCGAGACGCCGGACGCGCGGCCGAGCTCGTCGCGGAAATCGGGATGCGCGACGGCGATGAGCGCCGCCGCGCGCGCCTTGAGGTCGAGCCCCCACAGGTCGGCGGACCCGTATTCGGTGACCAAGAGGTCGACGTCGGAGCGCGCCGTCGTCACCGGCCGGCCGCCGAGGCCCGCCACAATCTTCGAGCGCTTCCCGTCCGGCGTCACCGACGGCATCGCGATGATCGAGCGCCCGCCCGCGCCGGCCCGGCCGCCGCGGACGAAATCGACCTGGCCGCCCACGGCCCCGACATAGCGCTCCCCGGCCAGCTCGGCGTTGACCTGGCCGGAAAGGTCGATCTCGATGGCGGAGTTGATCGTGTGGAGATTTGCCAGCCGCGACAGCGTCGCCTGCGCATGGGTGTAGGTCGCGCGGCGCAGGGCGACGGCCGGGTTGGCGTCGGCGAAATCGAGCAGCCTCCGGCCGCCGAACAGGCCGCCCGTCACCGTCACCCCTGCATCCACCCCCTTGTGCAGGTTGTCGACCGCGCCGGTCTCGATGAGCGCGACCGCGCCGTCGGGAATGACGCCGCTGTGCAGGCCGAGGCCGCGATGATCCTTCAGCGCGGCGCAGACGGCCGCCGCTATCGTGCCGATGCCGATCTGGATCGTCGCGCGGTCCGGCACCAGCTCGGCGACGCGCCGCGCCACCGCGAGGTCGAGCGCGGACGGCTCGGGGTCCGGCAGCAGCGGCTCGTCGCGGTCGGCATGGGTGAAATGGGTGATGCGGCTACGCGGGATCAGGGCGTCCTGTCCGGTCAGGGGCATGCGCTCGTCGATCTCGGCGACGACGACGCGCGCCGCCGCCACCATCTCGTGGACGAAGTCGCAGATCACCCCGAGCGAAAGCATCTCGGGATCGTCGGTCGGCCTCGCCCGGATGAGGGCGACATCGACGGGGATGCGGCGCGCGGCGATCAGGCCGGGGATCGCGGAAACATGAGCGGGGACGATCCGGTTGCCGGAATAGGCTGCCGCCTTGCGCGCGTCCCCCGCCCCGTTCAGGCACAGATAGTCGAAGCCTGCCGCAGAAGGAGCATTCAGCGTCTTCGAGGTGACCATGCCGACGACCAGCGTGACGCGCGGAAGCGCTCCCTGCTGCTCCATCAACCGGTGCGTCAGCCCGACCGGCTCGCCCGGCCCCTGCGGCCACGCCACATGGTCGCCGGCACGAAGAACCACCGAAAAATCAAACTCCGCACTCGGCTTCACGTCGTCATCCGATTCAAACGGGACCGATCCGCAGGATCGCTCCATATCTCCAATATCATCTATATCAATAAAATAAGTTACGACAAGGTCAATCCCGAATCCGGGCGCGAACGGGCACAATCGGGGGATATGGCCGGAATGGCGTCGCAAGCCCCGCGCCGCCGGCGCGGGCAAGCCGTCCGGATGCGGGAACGGAGCTGGACCGCCGGAGAAGGCGTCAGTCTACGCGGCGGCCCTGACGGGGAATGACGTCCGTCGCCCGCGACAGGAGATGCTGGTAGCGTTTGCGCACGAGGTGCTGCAATTCCTGCACGTGCGAGCCCATGCGCTCCGACGCGAGCGACTCGTCGCCGGCGCGGATGGCGTCGACGATGGCCTGATGCGCCTCCGCGACATGGTGCTGATGCGTCGAGGTATAGGTGATCCCGTGCTGCTCGCCCGAGGCGAGGATGCTGATGGTGGACCAGAAGATCATCAGCACCTTGTTCTGGCTGGCTTCCGCCACCAGCGAATGGAAGCGGCGGTTCTCCTTGAGGAACTCGGCTTCGGTGGTGGCTTCCTTCAGGCGGTCGACGGAATCCTGGAGCCTGACCAGATCCTCTTCCGTGCGGGCGGAGGCGGCTTCGGCGGCAAGCGCCGGCTCGATGACCTCGCGGGCCTTCAGGACGGTGATGAACGGAACGCCGTGCAGGCGAAGATAGACCGACAGCGCATGCGCCAGCACGTCCATTCCGGGCTTGGTGACGATGATGCCGCCCTTGGGCCCCGGGCGCAATTCCAGCACGCCCTGCGCCTCGAGGATGCGCAGGCTTTCCCGCAAGGTGGGACGGCTGACCGAGAATTGCTGCAGAAGGTCGGCCTCGGTGCCGAAGCTGCTGCCCGGCTCGAGATTTGCCGTGATGATCCGCTCGAGGAGAAGCTGGGCGACATGTTCGGACTTGTTCTTTGGAATCATGGTCTCGATGCTGCTCATGTTCCCTCCATGCTGTCGCCCCGGAGCGTAAAGGGCACCTTCATCCGCGGGAAGTCCGATTCGTATCACCTCCCGATCTTCCTACGATAATCATAGAAATGAAACAGCTCATTTCGGCGTCCGAAGCGATAGTAGGCCCGGCCGCTGCCGCCGAAAGCCCTCCCCGGCGGCACGGACGTTCCTCACGCCACAGGCACGTCGATATGCTGGGGCAGCATAAACTCGCGCAGGCCGTCCTCGCCCCATTCCGAGCCGAGGCCGGAATGCTTGTATCCCGTCATCGGCGCGTCGGGCCGCAGCGGGCTGCCGCCATTGACCTGCACCGTGCCGACCCGCAGCTCGGGCACCAGCTTCAGGCATTCCGCGGTCGGGCCGAATATGTAGGCCTTCAGTCCCAGCTCGGAATCGTTGGCGATGCGAATGGCTTCCTCGACCGTGCGATAGGTCAGGACGACGGAGACGGGGCCGAATATCTCCTGGCGCGCCAGCTCCTTCGAATTGTCCAGCCCGCCCACCAGGGTGGGGTTAAGATACCATCCCTTCGGCATGTCGGGCCGCCCGCCGCCGGCGATGATCTCCGCGCCCTGCTCCACCGCCCGCGCGACCATCGCCTCGATGCGCTCGCGCTGCGCGGCGCTGACGACCGGCCCGAGGATGGTGGACGGGTCGCGCGGGTCGCCGACCTTGATCTTCTCGTAGGCCTTGCGGCTGAGCTCGCAGAACTCCCGATAGCGGGACTCCTCGACGAGGATGCGCGTCGGCGATCCGCAGCCCTGCCCCGCATTGCGCGCGTAGCGCGCATGAAGCTGGAAGGCGTAGCGCTCGAGGTCGACGCCGGGCAGCATGATCGCGGCGGACTTGCCGCCGAGCTCCAGCACGACGTCGCGCAGGCCGCCGGCGGCCTGCTGCATCACCTGGCGGCCGACATTGACCGACCCCGTGAAGCTGACCTTGTCGACGCCCGGATGCTCGGTCAGCGCCCTGCCCGCCTCGACGCCGCCGGCGATGATGTTGAGGACCCCGCGCGGAATGCCGACCTCGCGCGCCAGCTCGCCGAGCTTCAGCACGGTCAGCGGCGCCTGCGGCGAGGACAGCAGCACCGCCGTGCAGCCGGCGGCAAGCGCCGCGCCGACCTTCGTGCCGCCGATCAGGATGGGATAGTTGAAGGCGGTGATCGCCGCCACCACGCCGGCCGGGCGGTAGGCGACATAGCTCGTGGCCGTGCGCGTGGCGTTGAAGCCGAGATTGCGCGTGAAATCCCGCACGCCCTGCTCGGCGAACCAGCGGATGAAGGTTGCCGGCGTATCGATATGATTCGGCTTGAGATTCGCCGGCGTGCCGATCTCGCTGATCAACAGATCCATCAGCGCGTCGCGGCGCTCCATGAGCAGGTCGGCGAATTTCAGCAGGACGGAGCGGCGCAGCGCAGGGTCGCGCCAGCTCCGGTCTTCATCGAACGCGCGGCGCGCGGCGCGGACGGCCTCGTCGACCTGCTCCGCCGAGGCGCCCTGGAAATCGGCGACGACCTCCTCGGTCGCCGGGTTCACCACTTTCAGCCGCTCGCCCCGGCCGGGCCGGTCCTCGCCGTCGATCAGAAGCTGGGTGCGGACCGTCGTCGCGCCATGTGAGCTGTCCATTTCCGGGTTCCTCCAATCGTGGTCGCGCGCTAGAGCAATTCCAGCAAAAGTGCGAAGCGGTTTTGCGTCCGGAATTGCGTAAAAACAAAGAGATGGATCGTTTCACCGTTTCCGTGAAACGGTGAAACGATCTAGAGCCGGCCGTGCGGCAGCAGCACCTGCCGGATGACGTCGCCGCCGTTCAAGAGGTCGAGGCTGAGATTGAGGCGATCGAAGCCGATCGCCTGGCTCTTGAGCCGGTCGACGGGCATCTTCCCCGCCGAGAACAGGTCCATGTAATGCGGGATGTCGCGGTCGGGCACGCAACTGCCCATGAACGAGCCGCGGATCGCCCGCTCCTGGCTGACCAGCGCGGCGTGGTTGTAGTCGTGGCGCGTATCGGAGGCGCCGAGGCCGACGCAGATCACCTGCCCGCCCGGATGCAGCATCTCGGGGGCATAGGTCATGACCGGCCCCGCGCCCGTGATGTCGAACACGAAATCCGCGCCGCCGCCGGTCAGGTCCTTCACCTGCGCGGCGAGGTCGCCGTCGTTCCCGTCCAGCGTGTGGGTCGCGCCCAGCTCGCGGGCGATGGCGAACTTGTCCGGCCGCGTGTCGATGCCGATGATGATCGAGGCCCCGGCGATGCGCGCCGCCATGATCGAGTTCAGGCCGACGCCGCCGAGGCCGACGACCACGACCGACGCGCCGCTCTGCACCTGCGCTGTGTTGAGGACCGCGCCCGCGCCGGTGACGACGGCGCAGCCGAACAGCGCCGCGACGTCGAGCGGGATGGACGGATCGATCCGCACCAGCGAGGCCGGCATGGTGACGGCATATTCGGCGAAGCCCGACACGCCCGAATAGTGATAGATCGGCTGGCCGTTGCGGCTGAGGCGGCGCTGGCCGTTGGCGAGCAGGCCCTTGGTCCGCGGCAGCGTCACCGCCTCGCACAGCGCCGGCCGGCCGGAGCGGCAGCGCACGCAGGTGCCGCAGCCGGCGACGACCGTCATCACGACATGGTCGCCTTCCGACAGGCCGGAAACGCCGGCGCCGACCTCGCGCACGATGCCGGCGGCCTCGTGCCCGCCGACGACGGGAAGCTGCCGCTTGCGCAACCCCTTCACCTGGCTGAGGTCCGAATGGCACAGGCCCGCGGCGCGCACCTCCACCAGCACCTCGCCCGGCCCGGGGCCTTCCAGATCCACTTCCTCGATCCTGAAGGGCTCGCTCTTCTCGTACGGCGCAGGCAGGCCCTGCTCGTACATCACGGCAGCCGTCATTTTCATGTCACAGCCTCTCGATCAACACGCCCGCCTTCGGCGAAGCGCACAGCATATCATAATCATCTAGATGATAAAACAAACCTTGGCAACCGTCCCGATATGAACGGGCGGGCGGAAGGCAGACCTTCCGGCTCCCTAGCATCTCAGCCCGTCGAGAACGCTCCTGCCGGAGGCGGCATGCTCCAGCCCGTCGACGATGGCGCGAAACCGCGCGACCGTGTCGGCCGGCCAGTCGAGGCCGCTGGCGGCGAGGCAGCCCGCCATCTTGGCCTCGAAGTCGGCGCGCGTCATCCGGTTGCGGACATGGCCGCGCGGATAGTCGATCCGATGCGAGAAGGTGCCGTTTTCGGTCTCGACCTCGACATGGGCCGGTGAAATGGTGCGACCCCACGCCGCCTCGATCCCGTCGTCGACCCTGCATTCGGTCCGGGCGGCAAGGGCGAGGATTTCCGGCCGCGACAGGGCGGCCTCGGAGAGATCGTTCAGCCCGACGCCGCCGGTGACCAACGCCGCGGCAACCGTATAGGGTATCGAGAACTGCGCCTGCACCACCGTGCGCGGCGCGCGGCGTATGTCGGGCGGTGTGCAGACCGCCTCGTAGGCCTGATTGTTGACCCCGACGCGGATCGCCTTGATGGCCGACGGATCGCCGATCCGCGGACGCAGCGCCAGCGCCGCGTCGATCGCCGTGTGGTTGAAGCGGCAGCAGGGATAGGGCTTGTAGCTCAGATCGACGAAATCGAACGTCGTCCCGAGCCCCTCGCGCAGGCGCGCCGGATCGTAGCGATCGTGGAAATAGGTGCGGAAGAGACCGTCGATCCCCTCGAAGGTCTGCTGCGCGCCGCGGATGCCGATCCGGCTCATCGCGGTGGAGATCAGCCCGGTCTTGGCGGCGAAGCCGGGCTGGACGCGCTTGGTCAGGGCCGCGTCCCGCGTCACCTGATGGTTGCCCGCCGCCTGGCTGTAGGCGATGCCGAGGGCGTTGCGCATCTGCCCGGCATCGAGGCGCAGCACGCGCGCGGCCGCGGCCGTGGCGGCGAAATGGCCGAACAGCGACGTGTACATGTAGCCGCTCTCGATGATGCCGACCGTCGTCGCCATGCCGAGGCGTGAGATCAGCTCGAGCCCGACAACGACGCCGGCGACAAGATCCGCGCCCGTCGCCTCCGGCGCGACTTCCGCCGCCGCGACCGCCGCCGGGATCACGGACACCCCGGCATGGAGCACGGCGGCGTCATGCGTGTCGTCGAAATCCCGGGCATGGGACATCATGCCGTTGACCCACGCCGCCGTGGGCGCGGGGACGCGCCTGTCCGTGCACCAGATGGTCGCCTCGGGCTTGCCGCCCCAGTCCGTCACCAGCCCGGCCAGGTCCTGGACGCCGTCGGCGGAATAGCCGCCGGTGGCGCAGGCCATCGTGTCGAAGATGTTGGCCTTCGCCGCGTCGATAACCTCGGGCGAAAGGTCCGCGACGGAAAGATTCGCCGCGAAGTCGCTGAATTCCTGGGAAAAATCGCTTGTCGCGCGATCCTGTCCCGCACTGCCCTCGACTGCCATCGGCCTTCTCCCTTCAGGACGCCGCGATGCTGTCGAGCAGCTCGGCCCGGCGCTGGAGCCACCAGCCGTGCTGCGGCGGCCAATGCGCGAAGCCCGGCCCTTCCAGCGCCTCCTGCGCATGCAGCGCCCAGTTCGGGTCGTAGAGCGCCGCGCGGCCGATTGCGATCACGTCGGCATCCCCGGCTTGCAGCACGGCTTCCGCCTGCGGCCCGTCGAGGATCAGGCCGACGCCGATGGTCGGGATGCCGACCTCCCTGCGGATCGCGGCCGAGAAGGGAACCTGGAACCCGAGCCCGCGCGCGAGGCGGTTGGCGCTCGCCCGGCCGGATATCCCGCCGCTGGAGCAGTCGATCGCCTCGGCCCCCGCCTCCTTCAGCGCGGCGGCATAGGCGATCGTCTCGGGCAGCTCGTTGCCGCCGTCGGCTCCGTCGGAGCAGGAAACCCGCACCAGCAGCGCGCCGTCCGACGGCAGGATCGCCTTGATCTCGCGAACTATCTCCAGCGGCAGGCGCCAGCGATTCTCGGGGCTGCCGCCATACTCGTCCTGCCGGTGATTGGAGAGCGGCGAGACGAACTGATGCAGGAGATAGCCATGGGCGGAATGGATCTCGATCGCCCTGAAGCCGGCCGCCACCGCCCTGCGGGCCGTATCGACGAAAGCCTGCCGGATCGCGGCGATGCCTTCTTTGTCGAGCACGGCGGGCGCCGGGCGGTCGGACGCCATGGCGATCGCAGACGGCCCGACCAGTTGCCACGGCGCTTCACCCCGCTCGGCGATGTCGAGGTCGGAAAGCGCCCTGCCGCCGTCCCACGGCCGCTGGGCCGATCCCTTGCGCCCGGCATGGCCGATCTGGATCGCGGGCACCGCGCCGAGCGTGTCGATGGTATGCGCGACCTCGGCGAGAGCTTCCTGCTGGGCCTCGTTCCACAGGCCGAGGTCACCATGCGTTCCCATGCCCTGCCGGTTGACCGCGGTCACCTCGACCATGACGAGCCCCGCCCCGCCTATCGCGTAGCGGCCGTAATTCACCCGGTGCCAGGGCTGGGCAACGCCGTCGACGGCCGAATACTGGCACATCGGAGAGACCATCATCCGGTTCTTCAACGCGACGCCGCCGATCCGATAGCCCTCGAACAGCTTGCTCATTCCGGATTCTCCATATGCTCTAGTCCCGTTTCACCCATGCCGGCTGGCCGCCGCGAGGCCTTCACTCCAGCCGCGCCAGCATGTCGAGGTCGTGCGGCTTCGGCACCTCGTGCAAGAGCGCCAGCGGAAGCCCGTTGAATTCGCGAACCGGGTAGAAGTCGCAGACGAGCGGGTCATGCCCCGGGATCAGGAACTCGACGCCCTTCGCGATCCGCAGCATCTCGCTGTAGGAGCGCAGCGTCGTATCGACGCCGACCGTGAGAAGGAACGGCGAGCGCCGGGCAAGATTGGCGTAGGTGTGCGTGGCGTCGGACGCCAGCAGCACCGGCCCGCGCGGCGTGTCGATCAGCACGCCCTGAACCGCGCCGCTATGGCCCGGGAAGGAATGGAGGCTCACGCCCGGCAGCGGATGGCCGGTTCCGTCATGGAAGACCACACGCTCGGCGAAGGTGTGGCGAACGAGCGTCACGACATCCTCGACGTCGAACGGCGCGCGGATATGCCGCTCGCACATGCAGCGCCCCGTGGCGAAGGCCACCTCCGCATCCTGGATGTGGAAGCGCGCCCTGGCGAAGCGATCGAGGTTGCCGGCATGGTCGTAATGAAGGTGGGTGACGAAGACGTCCTCGATCAGGTCCGGGTCGATGCCGAGCCGGCCCAGCGCGTCGATCGGATCGAACAGCAGCGGCCGGTTGCGCTCCTTCTCGGCGCGCGCGTTGACGCCGGTATCGACGAGGAACGTGCGGTGGCGATTGTGCGCGATCCAGAAATTGAAATGCAGCGGCATCGGCGCGTCGTGAATGTCCCGGAACAGGAAATTCTCGTGCCGCCGGCGCGGTATGTGCGCGTAGGTCAGCTGGAAGACGTGATAGATGTCGTCACGGTCGCTGTCGGGCGCGGTAAGGATCGGCTCTTGCGGCATGACGGTCTCCAGTAAGGGCGTTCCTGCTTGCGGCGCCTGCCCGGCCGGCCTTCGTCCGCAAGGCATCCGGCCGCCCGGCACCTGCTTTCCGGCATTGCGCCGGACAGCTCAAGCCCGGCGCCACGCACGCCCGGCCTTTGATCGGCGGCAGGTTAGGCAGCCCTCAATGGATTGTCAAATAATTTAGATCATAGAAATCAGACTTGACGACGCTTGCGCCGGCCACCGATCTTTGTCGAATATCATAAATGAAATAGATGATTGACAGAGAACTCGTCTCCCTCATAGGCTCGGCACGAGGAAATCCACGGCTGTCCGGATGACGCGGGCCGGGTCGTTCGCGCCGCGAGGTCGCGAACCGGGAGAGCGAGATGACAGAGATTCCCGAAGATGCGCGGATCGTCCCGACGCGGCCTGTCGCGACGGCGCGCTGCCGCCAAGGGCACAGCCGATGAGCACGCATCAGGCGCTGCTCGACGAGGGCTGGCGGGTCCTGCACGACGAGACGTTCATCGGCCATATCGGGTCCGTTTATACCCGCCCGGCCGAAGGCTGCGCGGAACTCGCGATCCTCACCCTTCCGGTCCACCGGAACATGAGCGGCGCCGTGCATGGCGGCATCCTCATGTCGCTGTTCGACCGCGCGATGGGCAGGCATGTGCGCGACCTTCATCCCGGCGAGCGCTTCGCGACCGGCTCGATGACCGTCGAGTTCCTGCGCCGGGTGGATGTGGGCGATGTCATCCGCATCAGGCCGATCGTGACCAAGGACGGCCGCCGGGCGGTATTCATGCGCGGCGAAGCTTATGTCGAGGAACGGATGGTCGGCGCGGCCAGCGCCACGTTCCTCGCGATCCACTGACAGAAGCTGGAACCCGCCCGCCGTCGATGAAAACGCGGGCGAGAAGGAGGAGAAGATGAAACGCAATGCCTGCCTGACATACATTGCCGCGGCGACATCCATCGCGCTGGCTGCGCCGGCCGCCTCGGCCGAGACCATGATGGTCGGCCACGGCTTCTCGCCGACCCATTTCATCTCCAAGGATCTGACCGAACCGTGGATGGCCTGTGTCGAGGAGGGAACCGGCAAGGCGATCACCTTCGACTACTATCCGTCCGGCCAGATCGCCGCCCCCACGGCGACGCTCGACGCGCTGAACACGGGATTGCTGAACGTCTCGACCGTATCCATCGGCTACGTCACCAACAAGCTTCCGCTGAACGGCATCTCCATGCTGCCGAACATGGGCGAAACCTCGAAGCAGATGGTGGCCGCCTATCGCACCGCGCTGGAGCAGATCCCCAAACTGGCCGAGGAGCTGCGGGCGAACGGCTTCAAGCCGCTGGTCATCAATCTTTTCCCGCCCTACCAGATTCTGGGGCGCAGCGATCCGATCGACACGGCCGCGAAGTTCGAGGGACGGCTGATCCGCACAGCCGGTTCCGCCAACACGCTGACCATCCGGGAGCTCGGCGCCTCGCCGGTCGAGATGCCCGCCGCGGACATCTACATCGCGCTCGAGCGCGGGACCGTGGACGCGGCGCTGCTGGGCCTGTCCAGCATCAAGAGCTACAGCTTGCACGAGCTCTTGAAATCGATCAGCGCCAACGGCCAGTTCGGCTCCTTCACGACGCTGCTGGCGATGGACCTCGAGGATTACGAGGCGCTCTCGCAGGAGAACCGCGCCGTCGTCGACGAATGCGCGCTCAAGATCGAGGCGAACGTGGCGCAGCTGATGGACGACGAGCAGAAATCGCTTCTCGACGAGTTCGAGGCGATGGGCATCGCCATCTACCGCTATTCCGACGAGGAGCTGGCGACGCTCGCCGAGCGCATGAAGGGCGTCGAGGAGGACTTCGTCACGCGGCTTGAGGCCCGGGGCCTGCCGGCAGCCAAGGTCGGCGAAGCCTACAAGAAGATCGTCGCGGAAACGCCGACCTTCGCCGAATGAGCGGCTCCTCGCGTCTCGCCGGGCGGCGCGTCCTGATCACGGGGGGCGCCGCCGGCATCGGCAGGGCGACCGCCCTCCGCTGCCTCGCCGAGGGCGCGAGCGTCGCCCTCCTCGATCGGCAGGCAGAGCCGCTGGCAGCGGCCGCGGCGGAGCTGGGCTGCTCCGGCCACGCCGTCGACGTCACGGACGAGCAAGGGGTCGCGGACGCGATCGCCGCGGCGGCCGGGCGCATGGGCGGCATCGACGGGATCGTCAACGCCGCCGGCATCATGCTGCGCGGCAGCATCGGCGACGTCGACGGCGCGACCTGGCGGCGGGTGATCGACGTCAACCTGACCGGCCCCTACCTCGTCATCCGCGCGGCGATGAGCCACCTCGCCGCCTGCGAAGGGGCGTCGATCGTCAACATCGCCTCCGGCCAGGCGCTGCTGCCCAACAGCCCCGACCGGGCCGCCTATTCGGCGTCGAAGGGCGGCGTGCTCAACCTGAGCCGGGCGCTGGCGGCGGAGCTCGCGCCGCGCATCCGGGTGAACTGTGTCTGCCCCGGCCTGGTCGACACGGCCATGGCCGACGGGGTACGGCACAACACCGGCAATTATGCGCTCGGGCGAATCGCGGACCCGCAGGAGATCACGGCGGCTGTCGCCTTCCTGCTCAGCGCCGAGGCCTCCTTCGTCACCGGCGCCGCGCTGGCGGTGGATGGCGGGCGCAGCTTCCACTGAAGCGCCCTGAAAGCGGGAACCGCTTTCGGAACAAGGGCATGGGCGCGGAAAGGGAATCAAGGCGTGAAGAGCGGAACTGGAGGGTCGCGGCACGCTTCTCGACCCTCCCCGGGTTCCCTGCCGCAAGGCATTCCACCCCAGCCGCAGCCGCACCGGAAAGCGCAATTGACAGGCCAGCGCTATTTATATAGATGATTTATTGATATATCGTGCGCCGACTGCGCGACCAGTCCAGCAGCGTTGGGGAAGATGACGATGAGCGCCCAGGACCAGATAGCCAGCACCTACCCGCTCGAGGGAATCACGGTGCTCGATCTGACCCAGATCTATAACGGCCCCTACGCGACGTTCCTCATGGCGATGGGCGGCGCGAAGGTGATCAAGGTCGAGCCGCAGACGGGCGAGAACCTGCGCAGCCGCGGCGATCTCGGCGGCGTCGCCTACCCCTTCGCCATGCTGAACTCGAACAAGACCCCGGTGACGCTGAACCTGAAGACCGAGGCCGGCAAGATCCTGCTGCGCGAGATGGTGAAGAAGGCCGACATCCTGGTCGAGAACTTCGCGCCCGGCGTCATGGAGCGGCTGGGCCTGTCGCCGGAATCGCTGCGCGAGATCAACCCGCGCCTGATCTACGGCTCCAGCTCCGGCTACGGCAGCGACGGTCCCTACCGCAACTATCCGGCGATGGACCTCGTCATGCAGGCCATGTGCGGCGTCATCAACTCGACCGGCTTCCAGGACGGCCCGCCGGTCAAGTCCGGCGCGGCGCTGTGCGATTTCTTCGCCGGCATCCACCTGTTCTCGGCGATCATGATGGCGCTCTATCACCGCGAGCGCACCGGCGTCGGCGAGATCGTCGAGGTGAGCATGCAGGACGCGACCTATGCCTCGCTCGCCTCCAATTACGGTATGTATCACGCGCGGGGCGAAACCGCGCCCGAGCGCACCGGCAACCGCCATGGTGGGCTCGGCGTCGCGCCCTACAATGCCTATCAGGCGCGGGACGGCTACGTGGTCGTCAACGCGCCGGCCGACCATCACTGGCAGGCGATCCTCGAGGTGATCGGCCGGACCGACCTCAAGGACGACGAGCGCCTCAAGACCCGCACGGCGCGCGTCATCAATGTCGAGCTGGTCGATGCGCTGCTCGAAACCTGGATGAAGACCCAAGGCAAGGACGCCGCAGCGCAGGCGATGCTCGACAGGGCCGTTCCCTGCGCGCCGGTGCGCAAGCTCGGCGAGGTGATGAACGATGCCAACATGCTGGCGCGCGGCGCGCTGCAGAAGGTCGAGCACCCCGAGCTCGGCCCGGTCAACCTGATGCACACGCCCCTGAACATCAGGGGCCTGCCCCGGCTGCCGATCGAGCCGAGCCGGCCGCTGGGCGCCGGCAACGACGAGATCTATGCCGGCTGGCTCGGCTATTCGGCGGAAGAGATCGAGCAGTTGCGGCAGCAGGGCGTGATCTGACCGCCCGCCCCCGATCCGGCCCGACGTTCCGATCGCCGTTCTTCCGCGAAGAACGGCGATTTTTCGTTGCGCCGCGAACGGATCAGTTCACGAGATAGAGCGAGATCTGCGGGTAGGCGATCAGCAGCCCGAGCAGCACCAGCTCGGTCGCGATATACGGGCTCACGCCGATGAAGCTGGACCGCAGGTCCGTCCGGGACGAGGACGACACCACGAAGGTGACGAGCCCGAGCGGCGGCGACACGAGGCCGATCTCGGCCGTCTTGATGATGATCACGCCCCACCACACCGGATCGTAGCCCAGCCCGACCATCAGGGGCGTGGTGATCGGCGCGGTCAGGATGATGATCGCCGCCTGGTCCATGAACATGCCGAGAATGAGATAGAGCAGCACCACCAGCAGCATCACCGCCGTCGGGGCGAGGTCCGCCGCGGCGATCCATTGCAGCATGGTGTCGGTGATGCGCGAGAAGGAGATGAAATATCCGAACAGATGCGCGCTGAAGATGATCGTCATGATCATCGCCGTGATGCGCAGCGTGCCGGTGACGGCATGGACGAAGCCCGGCCGGGTCATGCGCCGGAGGCCGAGGGAAACCAGCAGCGCGCCCAGCGCGCCGATGGCGGAGATCTCCGTCGGGGTCGCGACGCCGGTATAGAGCCCGCCGAGGATCACGGCGATCAGCAGGACGATCGGCCAGACCGCGCCCCTTTCCCCCGCGCCGGCGATTTCCATTTCCCGCTGCGGATCGGGGCCCAGCGAAGGCTTCAGCCACAGGACCAGCGAGATGGTCACGATATAGCCGACGGCGGTGATGACCCCCGGGATGATGCCGGCGATGAACAGCTTGCCGATCGAGGTCTCGGTCATCAATCCGTAGAGGATGAACGCGACCGACGGCGGCACCATCACCGCGAGCGTGCCCGCTATCGCGATGGTGCCGACGGCGAAGCTGGGGCTGTAGCCCGCCCGCCGCATGGCCGGGAACGACGCCCGCGACAGGCTGGCGGCCGATGCCGTGCTGCTGCCGGTCACCGCGGCATGCACCGCCCCGGCGAGGATGACCGCCATCGCCATGCCGCCGCGGACCTTGCGCAGCAGCCGGTTGCACGCCAGCAGAAGATCCTCGGCCACCTGCCCGGTGCTCAGGAACTCCGCCATGAGCACGAACATCGGGATGGTGAGGAACAGGTAGTTTCCGATCGTGACATGCACGACCTTGGTCATCAGGGCGAGGATGGAATCGATCGGCACCAGGAGCGCGAGGCTTGCGATGCCCGCCAGGCCGAGGGCGAAGCCGATGGGGATGCCCAGCGCGATGAAGGCGAGAAGAAAGACTGTGCCGAGGGCGAAGGTCATGGGCCTACTCCGCGTGAACGGTCTTGGCGACCAGCCCGCCATCCGGGCCGATCGCGATCAGGAGGAGCCGCAGCGCCAGCAGGCCGCAGCCGACCGGGATCCATATCCACGACCACGAGACCGGCCAGTCGATCACGCCCATCACGATCTCGTCCTTGCGCACGGCGGACAGGAAATACGCGCCGCCCAGCCAGGCGAGCACGGCGATATAGCCTGCGCTGAGCAGCAGCCCGACCCGCAGGATCACCGTCCGCGGCCGGCGCGGCAGGGCTTGGACCAGCCCCTCGATGCGGATATAGCCCCCGGTGCGGAAGCCCCACGACAGGGACAGCGCGACCATGCCGACCATGAGGTACTTTTCGGTGAGATAATACTGGAAGGTCAGCGGCGCGCCGAAGATGTAGCGCAGCAGCGCATCGAGCGAGACGAGCACCATCGCGAGGAGCATGATCGCCCCGGCGAACGCGGCGGCGACGTTCTCCAGCCAGCACAAGGATCGGTCGAGCAGCGCATGCAGCGTGCCACCGTGATGACGGACTGATTGCGACATTCCTTCCTCCCGCTGCGTGGCCGGCGGCCGCCATTCCCTGCGCGCACGACGCCCCGGCACTGGCCGGCAACCATCGCGGCCGAATGGCCTGCCAGCCACCCGGCCGACATGCGCGCTCCCCCACCGGCGACTGCGAGGCGCATCGTGATGGGACTCTCTATCCATGTCAATAATCTATATCAATTAACTATGGAAAACCACCATTCGCACGAAAGAGTCCGTGCTGAAACGGGAAGCAGATGCCGACGATCGGAACGGGCCCGGCGGCGACCTACGAGCCCGACGGCTGCACGGCTGGATAGACGACCTTGCCGTCGGCCCGGACGGCTGCACCGGGCGTGAGGCGGGCCGGTTCGAGGCGGCCTTCGCCCATGATGTGGAAGACGGTTTCACCCGACGCGATCAGGTAGTCGGCGACGATGCGGCGGTGGCATCGCCACCAGACGGCTTCGGAGCACATGATGGCGCACCGCCGCGCGCGCCCCTGCTCCAGCAGGTGATCGAGGCCGGCGTGGAACGGCTCGGTGAGCGCATAGTCCGCATAGTTATGGAAGCTCCTGTTCGTCCACAGACCGTTGACCTCGTCCGGCAGGGCTTTCGCTCTCCCGCGCAGGCCGCCGAGCGCGGCAAGGTGCTCGTAGGAAATCCGGAAAGCCGCCAGCACGCCGGTCAGCGCGTCGACGTTGAACTGCGGATTGCTCCGCGACATCGGCATTTTCCTGACGTCCGCGAGATGCTCGACCCCGGCGGCCCGCAACAGGTCGATGAACGCCTCCGCGCTTCGGTTGGAATGACCGATGGTGAAGAAAGGCGGCTTCACGCGTCGTCCTTTTCAGGCGTGCCTCAGCGCGCTTCCCTTATGGGCGGCCACGTGGTCGGTCTTGTCGCTCTTGATCTCGTATTGCGGATCGTCTTCCGAGGCGCGGTGGGTGTGGCCCTTGTAGTCGAAGTCGCGCGTGTGGATCGCGATGATCGTCCCCGACACCCGTCCGGCCTCCGAATTCCAGCTCACATGGTCGCCGACCTTGAACCGCTTCGCCATATCTGCGCTCCTTACAAAGCCAGGGGATGCTCCTCGCCGTCGAAGCTGAACGACAGCTCCGCGATCGGGCCGGTCTTCACGCCGCTTCGCGATTGCTGGATCAGGTAGTTTCCCGTCTTCATGATGTCGCGTCCCATCGCCGCTTCCGTTGCGTCAGGGTCGCGACGCTCGAGCGCGGTGAGCATGTCGAGATGGGAGGAATTGTCCCAGATGCCGGGCGAGCTCAGGGAGAAGTACATCGTCGGGCCGCAGCGCAGCCAAAGCCCTTCTATGATCGGCAGCAGGACCGTCGACCGGGTCAGCCGGTAAAGGGCGAAGTGAAAGCTCTGGTTGGCCTTGAGCACCTCGCCCATCGCGCCGCTGTCATGCGCGTCCTTGACGGTCTGGTTGATCTCGACGAGCTTGCGCAGTTCCTCGTCCGTTATCCTGGTCGCCGCGATCCGCGCCGCCATGCCCTCCACGCGCACGCGAAGCTCGAACAGCTCCTCCAGGCTCTGGGCGCTCAGGCGGGGAACGCGCACCGAGCGATTGGGCAACTCCTCCAGCGCGTTCGCGGCGATGAGCCGGCTCAGGCTCTCCCGCACCGGCATGGCGCTGGTGCCGAAATTCGCCGCGAGCTTGCGCAGGCTGAACACCTGCCCCGGCACGAAAAGCCCGGACATCAGGCCATAGCGCAATCCCGCTAGGACCTTGTCCTGGACGCTGCCGCGGCTGCTCTTCGTTTCCACTCGCTCCTCCGTCTTCATCGGCTCTCCGTGCTTGACGATCCAATTTTGTGATGACAATTTGTGATCAATAAATTGGGCACCAGCATCGGGCATATCCATGCAGACTACAAGGTTTTTCCGCTCATGTTGAAGGGCGGGCCATACGGAAATGTCTAAAGCGCAGCTCGTGAACGTCGAAGATTATCGGCGTGCGGCGCGAAAGACGCTGCCGCGCGTTTTGTACGACTTCGTCGCCGGCCATGCGCTGGACGGCCAGACGGGAAACAGGAACCGGTCCGGATTCGACGACTGGTGGCTTCGCGCGCGCAGTTTTGCTTCGACCTCCGCTCCGGATATTTCCGTCGAGCTTGCCGGAAAGCGCTTGGCGCTCCCCGTGCTGATCGCGCCGACCGGCTGCTCGGGCCTGCTGTGGCCGCGCGGCGAGGCGCTGGTGGCGAAGGCTGCCGCCGACGCCGGCACGATCCTCGAGGTCAGCGCCGGCTCCATCCTGTCGATGGAGGACATCGCCGCCGGCGGAAGCGGCCCGAAATGGCTGCAGATATTCCTCTATCGCGATCGCGGTCTTACGCGCGAGTTCATCGCCCGGGCCCGGGCGGCCGGCTATACCGGCATCGTCGTCACGGTGGACGCGCCGGTGCACGGGCGGCGCGAGCAGGACTACCGCAACGGGTTCGCCATCGACCAGCGCCTCACGCTGGCGACGATGCTCGACGCCGCCGTCCACTACAGATGGTGGATGCGCATGGCCGGGCAGCCCCGGTTCGGCATGGCCAACTTCGCCGGCCGCTCGGACGGGGACATGAACGACATGGCGTCCTACATCGCCAGCGTGCTCGATCCCGACATCACCTGGGACGACCTTTCCTGGCTGAGGGCGCAATGGGACGGCTTTCTCGTCGTCAAGGGCATCCTCGACCCGCGCGACGCCGGCGAGGCGGTCACGCGCGGGGCGGACGCGATCCAGATATCGAACCATGGCGGGCGCCAGCTCGACAGCACCCTCGCCTCCATCGACGCCCTGCCCGCCATCGCCGAGGCCGTCGGGAAGCGGGTGCCCGTCCTCCTCGACGGCGGCATCGATCGCGGAACGTCGGTCCTCAAGGCTATCGCCCTCGGCGCCGACGCCTGCCTTATCGGTCGTTCTCATCTTTGGGGGCTTGCGGTGGCGGGCGGCGATGGCGTAGGCGCGGTGCTCGACGTCCTCAAGACCGAGATCGTCAATGCGATGACGATCGGCGGGTGGAAGTCGCTTGCCGAACTCGACCGCAATTCCATCACACGTACCCCCCGCTGACGGAGAACCATATGAGCAGTTCCATCAAACGCTATCCGGGCACGGCCCGCATGAGCAACATGGTCGCCTATCAGGGCGTCCTGCTGACCAAGGGCATCACCGCCCGCGGCATGCCGCGCGACATCGCCGCCCAGACGGCGGACGTCCTGCGCCAGCTCGATTCCCTGCTCGCCGAGGCCGGCCTCGGCAAGGAGGCGCTGCTCCAGGTCATGATCTGGCTGGCCGACAGCCGCGATTTCGATGCGATGAACGCGGTCTACGACCAGTGGGTGCCGCAGGGGCACCAGCCGGTCAGGGCGTGCGTCGAAGGCGCGCTCGCCAGCCCCGACGTGCTGATCGAGATACAGGCGAGCGCCGCGCTCGCCTGATCGGGGCCAGGTCTCGGGCCAAGTCAGGGCCAAATCAGGGAACATCGATGCTGCCCGGCGCGACGCCGCGCACGGGCAGCGCCTCGTAGCAGATCTTGCTGTGCGACAGGCCCATGCTCACCAGCCCGATCGCCATGTTGATGGCGCAGGCCATCGGCTCGACGATCGGGACGCCGTAGCGGTCCGCCAGCCCGCCGACATAGCCCGACATCGCCGTGCATCCGAACAGGATCACGTCCGCCCTGTGCCCGGATAGCGCCAGCGCGATTTCGCGTTCGATGATCTCGAGGCAATAGGCCTGGGACTCGATCAGGTCCGCGGGCGGGCAGTCGACGACATGCATGGAGCAGACCTTGCGGTCGAACCCGTAGGCGCGGATGTGCTCCTCCAGCGCATGCTGCCCGTTGCGCATGCCGAGCACCGCGATCCGGTATCCGAGCATGCTCGCCACATGCAGCCCCGAATGGGTGGGCGCCATCACCGGAATGCGCACCGTTTCGCGCGCGGCGCGCAGCACCGGGTCCACGCAGCAATCCAGCACCACCGCATCGACCCCGTCCTTCTCCGCCCGGCGCACCGCGTCGAGGATATAGGGCGCCGCCAGGGCCTCCTCCGTCGCGAACTCCATCGAGAACGGCCCGCGCTCGATCGGAACCACCTCGATCTCGACGCCGGGACGCGCCCATTGCTGGCGCTGGACGGTCATGCCGTGGATGACTTTGGGTGAACGAACGGGAACAATGTCACGAATTCGCATTGGGAAACGATGCCTTAATTGTGATGACACTGTGTGATCATATCATCGCGACACGCGGTTGCAACCGCATGCCACCGGTCACGAGGCTCAAGCCCGACCGGCCGAATTTTTCTCTTGCCATTCGTAAAATGTGATCACAAAATGACATTACAAGAAGAACAATCCATCCACCAGAACCAAGGGAACACAGTGATGAACTTCAGGCATCTCACGGCTGCGATCCTGTCCGGGATCGTCCTTTCTCTTCCGCTTTCCACGGCCGGCGCGGCGGATTTTCCGTCGAAACCGGTGACGTTGGTGGTGCCGTGGCCGGCAGGCGGCGGCAGCGACATCCTGATGCGCATGATCGCGCAGAAGGCCTCCGACGAGCTGAGCCAGCCCGTGGTCGTCGTCAACCAGCCGGGCGCCGGCGGGTCGCTGGCGCTCCGCGAGGTGGCCGAGGGCGACAAGTCCGGCCACACCTTCTCGATGATCGCGACCGGCTTCATCGCCGAGCAGTACGGCAACCCCAACGCCCCGACGCTGGACCAGTTCAAGGTGCTGGCGTTCATCGGCACCGACCCGGCCGTCCTCGCCGCGCGCGCCGACACCGGGTTCAAGACGCTCGACGAGCTCGTGGCCAAGGCCAAGGAGGCGCCGGGCTCGCTGCGCAACGCCAACGACCAGCCCGGCGGCACATCCTACGTCGCCGCCTCCCTGATGGAGACCCAGCTCGGCATCGACCTCACGCTGGTGCCCTATGCCGGGTCGGCTCCGGTGGTTCAGGCGATCCTGGCCGGCGAGACCCAGACGGCGACCCCGTCCGTCACTGACCTGATCGCCCAGCACAAGGCCGGCGACGTGACCATCCTGGCCGTGGCCGGTGCGGAGCGCCACTTCATGGCGCCGGACATCCCGACCTTCACCGAACAGGGCTATCCGCTGGTGACCGGCACCATCCGCGCGCTGGTCGCCCCGGCCGACGTCGACGCCGACGCCGCGGCCGCGCTCCAGAAGGCGCTGCTGTCCGTCCTCAACAACGAGGACTTCAGGAAGATCGCCAGCGACGCGGGCTTCACCCTCACCCCCATGGGGTCCGCGGACGCGACCGCCTTCCTGCAGGGGCTCGACGCCGACATGTATCCGGTGCTCCTCGAAGCCGGACTCGTGAAGGTCCGCCAGAAGTGAGCGTCGGACAGCATGAGGACATCGCCGCGCGGGACGACCGCGCGGCGAAACAGCCTGCCACCACCGAGCTTGTCGCAGGCGCCGTTTTCATCCTGATCGCGCTCATCGCGTCCTGGAGCCTGCTGACCGATCCGTATCTCGAGCTCGGCAAGGTCGCGAACGACCCCGGCCCGGCCTTCATCCCCTGGATAGGGACCGCGGTGATCGGCCTCGGCGGCGTCGCGCAGATCGTCTGGACGCTGTTCCAGATGCGCAAGACGGGAGGCATGCGGGCAGCGGGAGAGTTCGTCGCCTCGAAGCTTTGGCTCCCGGTACTGCTCGTTCTCTCGCTGATCGGATACCAGATGGCGATGCGCCCGCTGGGCTTCGTCGCGGCGAGCATCCTCTTCGCCATCCCCTGGGGCGCGATCATCCACTGGCGCTCGGGAGGAACCTTCACCCCGCGCTACATCGTGCAGGTGCCCGTCGAGGCGGCGCTGGTCGTGACCGGGATCTACCTTTTGTTCAGCTACGGCATCAACGTGCCATTCCCGTGAGCGTGAAATGACCGAACTGCTCAATGCCGCCGTAACGATCCTGACCGACCCGGGCACGATGGCGCTGGCCGTGCTCGCGACGCTCGTCGGCATCATCCTCGGCGCCCTCCCCGGCATCAGCTCGACGATGACCCTCGCGGTGCTGCTGCCGTTCTCGTTCTCGATGGAGCCGGGCAACGCCATGGTGTTCCTCCTCGGCGCGTTCTACGGCAGCGCCTGGGGCGGATCGATCTCGGCCATCCTGATCAACATCCCCGGAACGCCCGGATCGATGCTGACCCAGCTCGACGGCTACCCGCTCGCCAAACGCGGGCAGGCCGGCGTCGCGCTGACCTATGCCTTGCTGGCCTCGACCTTCGGCGGCGTCGTCGGCTGGCTCGGCCTCGTGATCTTCGCGCCGACCCTGGCGCGGGCGGGCTTCGCCTTCCAGAGCCCGGAATTCGCCGTGCTGATGGTGTTCGGCCTGTCGATGCTGGCCTATGCGTCGCCGGGCTCGACGTTCCTCGGGATCCTGTCCGGCATGCTGGGCCTGCTCCTCGGCACGGTCGGTCTCGACATGATCACCAACCTGTCCCGTTTCGACTTCGGCATCGGCAGGCTTCAGGCCGGCATCAACATCATCCCGTTCGCGGTCGGCATCTTCGGGCTCACGGAGATCCTGCGGCTTCTCGAGCAACCCATCGTCACCGAGAAGGCGACGACCCAGATCGGCGCGATATGGCCGAAATTCAGGGACGTCATCCGCACCTGGGCCACCGCGGTCCGGTCGGCGATCGTCGGGCTGATCGTCGGCATCATCCCCGCCGCCGGCTCCGCGGTCGCGGTCTCGATGTCCTACGCGCAGGAGAAGAAGCTCTACGAGAAGAAGGAAAGCTTCGGCGACGGCAATCCGAGAGGCATCGTCGCCGCCGAGACGGGAAACAACGCCGCGGTCGGCGGCGCGCTCGTTCCGCTGCTGACGCTCGGCCTTCCCGGCGACACCATGACCGCGGTCCTCGTCGGGGCTCTCCTCGTCCACGGCCTGCAGCCCGGCCCGCAACTGTTCACCAACCACCCCGATTTCATCGCCACCATCTATGTCGCCCTCGGCCTGACGATCGTCCTGACGTTCTTCCTGTCGCTGGGGCTGACCCGCGCCTTCGCCCGGCTGCTCTCCGCGCCGCCGCGCGTCCTTTATGTCGGCATCCTCGTCCTGTGCGTGACCGGATCGTTCGCCGTCCAGAACGCGCTGTTCGACGTGCTGCTGATGATCTTCTTCGGCGCGCTCGGCTACCTGTTCCTGAAGCTCGGCATCCCGACCGCGCCGATGATGTTCGGGCTCGTCCTCGGCCCCCTGCTCGAGGAGAACCTTCGCCGCACCCTGATCGTCTACGGCGACTGGATGGTGTTCCTGCAACGGCCCATCACCATCGTGATGCTGGCCATCACCGTGGTCGTCCTGCTCCTTCCGTTCTTCGGGCAGGTGCGCGAGCGCCTGGCGCGCGCCGCGGTCGAGGCCGGGCCGGACTGATCGGCCCCGCCCAGGCGGCAAGGCGGCCCCCGGCCATCGCCCGATGAGGGCCCGATGAGGGCTTGACTTATCCATAAGTGTGATCACAATTCGAAATCACATTAGGAGGACAGCAGTGGTATCCATATCCTCGATCGAGACGCGCCTCGTCAGATTGCCGACCCGGCGCGTGCACAAGTGGACGGGCCTGACCGAACCGATCGGGCAATATCTTCTGGTGAAGATCACCGGCAGCGACGGCACGGTGGGCTGGGGCGAGGCGCCGGCGCTGAAGGACTGGGGCGGCGAGTTCGGCCGCTACTTCGGCGAGAGCGCCGCCATCGTCGACATGGTGATCTCGCGCTATCTCGCCCCCGCCGTGCAGGGGCTCGAGATCGGCAATCCCGCCATGCTTCACAAGAAGATGGACGCCGTCGTCAAGGGCTATCCCTATGCCAAGGCGGCGGTCGACTTCGCCTATTACGACCTGACCGGAAAGGTGCTCGGCGTTCCGGTGTATGTCCTTCTCGGCGGAAAGCTGCGCGAGACCGTGCCAGTCACCCATTCCATCGGCCTGCTCGACATCGACGAGGCGGTCGCGGAGGTGGGACAGGTGGTCCGCGACGGCATCCGCACCATCAAGATCAAGATCGGCGTCGACCCCGACCGGGACGTGGCCATCGTCCAGGCGATCCGCCGCGCCGTCGGTCCCGACATAGCGCTGTGCGTCGACGCCAACGAAGGCTACGCCACGCCGGGACAGGCGATCCAGACCGTGCGCCGGATGCAGGATGTCGGCCTCGTCTATGTCGAGCAGCCGGTCATGGGCATCGAGCGCATCGCGCGCGTCGCCCGGGCCATCGACATCCCGGTGATGGCCGACGAATCGGCATGGAACGCGCATGACGTGGTGCAGATCATCGCCCAGGACGCGGCGCAGATCGTCTCGATCTACACCACCAAGCCCGGCGGGCTCTACAAGGCCATGCACGTCTCCGCCGTCTGCCAGGCTGCCGGCATCGTCTGCAACGTCAACGGCTCGGTGGAGACGGGCGTCGGCAACCTCGCCAACATCCATCTCGCCGCTTCCGCGCCCGCGGCCACCCTCTCCAACGTCATTCCGGTGTCGATGCCGGCCGAGCACCAGAACGGCCGCATCGGCGGCATCTACTATGCCGACGATCTCCTGAAGGAGCCCGTGGTCTTCGAGAACGGCGGCATCCGCGTTCCCGACGGGCCGGGAATGGGAATCCCGGTCGACGATGCCAAGGTCGAGAAATACGCAATCACCCTTTGAGATGAGCCCTTACGATGCGCAAAACCATTGTCGATAAGATCGCCCGCACGCTGCGGGCCGAGGGGCTGGACGCCGTCGTCACGTCGTCGCCCGAGAATTTCGCCTATCTCACCGGCTTCGTGGTTCCGACCCAGCCGCTGATCCGCCACCGCCACGCCATGGCTATCCTGACCGCGGACGGCAGGGAAAGCCTGTTCGGGGTCGACATGGAAGCGACGACCATCGCCAACAAGGCGCCGGAGACGCCGCTGACGGTCTGGCGCGAGTTCCATGACGACCCGATGGCCGTCCTCGCCGACGCGCTCGAGAAGGCGGGCCTCGGGGCGGCGGCGATAGGCCTCGAGATGGACTATCTGCCGGCCGGCGATTTCGCCCGCCTCGCCGCCCGCATGCCGAAGGCCCGCTTCGTCCCGTTCGAGTCCCAGCTCTCGCGCGCCCGCCAGATCAAGACGGAAGAAGAGGTCGCGCTGATCCACCGGCTTTCGCGGATCGCCGATCAGGCCATCGCCGACAGCCTCGCGGCCGTCCGCACGGGCGATACCGAGCTCGACATCGCGGCGGTCCTGACCCGCCGCATCTACGAGCTGGGCGCGGAGAACTTCAAGCTGCTGATCGTCGCCACCGGCGAGCGCAGCCAGTTGCCGAATGTCGGCCCCAGCAGCCGCAAGCTCCAGCCCCGCGACGTCTGCCGCGTCGAGATATTCTCGGTGATCAACGGCTATCAGGCCGGCGTCTGCCGGACTGCCTATGTCGAGGAGCCGCCCGCCATGGCCGAGGAGATCTGGGACCTGATGGTGGAGTGCAAATACGCCATCCTCGACCGGATCAGGCCCGGCGCGAGCTGTCTGGCGATCTACAACGATTTCATCGCGCGCCTCGAAAAGATGAAGCTGCCGCCGATCTCCTTCGTCGGCCACGGGGTCGGGCTTCATCTCCATGAAGACCCCTATATCGGCGCAACGCCGATCCTCGGCCGCCCGGGAGAGGATGCCGTGATCGAGGAGAACATGGTGCTCGGCTTCGAGCCGCTCTGCTATCGTACCGGCTACGGCTTCGGCGTGCAGAACAAGGACGTGCTGCATGTGAGCGCCGGCGGCGCCGTCCTGCTCTCGGACCACACGAACACCGACAAGCTCATCCGCATCGGCGCCTGAGAAAGAGAGGCCTTCCATGGGAAACGACGCGCGGCAAACCTGCGACATCCTGATTTCGGGAACCGGCTACTATGCGGAGATCATGGTGGCCGACCTCGCCGCGGCGGCGCGAACGCCGCTTTCCGTGGTGATCGCCGGCCGCAACACGGCGCGGATGGCGTGGCTCGTCGAGGCCTGCCGCGCCCGCGCGGCCAATTTCGGCACGCCGGTCACCTTTTCCAGCGCGCAGCTCGATTCCACCTCCGCCGCGTCGATCGCCGAAACGCTGGACGGGATCCGGCCGCGCGTCATCGTCCAGTCCGCCTCGGCCCAGTCTCCATGGCGCGTCGACAACAACGAGAGCGACTGGGCACGCCTCGTCGCGAAGGCTGGCTTCGGCCTGACCATCGCCTTCAATTCGTTGCTGTCGTTCCGCACGGCGAGCGCGATGAAGACGCTCGGTCTCGACGGCCATTTCGTCAACACCTGCTATCCCGACGGCGTCAACCAGGTGCTCGCCCAGGCGGGCCTGCCGATCACCTCCGGCGTCGGCAACATCGCCATCTTCTCGGCGATCATCGGCGGCCGGCTGCCGCCGGAGCAAAGGGCCGACCTCAGGGTCCTGGCGCATCACCGCCATATCGTCGAGTGGCGCAAGCCGCCCTCGCAGCGCGCCGGCGCGCCGGTGCGCGCCTGGGTGGGCGACAGGGAGCTGATCGACGTCGACGCCCGCACCGGCGATATCCAGCTGCCGCACCGCGAGCTCAACCTGATCTCGGCGGCCAACGCGGTGCCGGTCCTGCTGGCGCTGGCCGGCGAAGGGGCGCGGCGCGTCCATGTGCCCGGGCCGGGCGGCCGCACGGGCGGCTATCCCGTCATCGCCGATGCGTCCGGCGTCGTACTCGACCTCCCCGCCGGCCTGACGGAGGAGGAGGCGCTCGCGTGGAACGCGCAGTTCGAGGACGCCGACGGCGTGTCCATCCGCGACGGGCAGGTGATTTATGCGGAGCGGGTGCGCAGCCTTCTGGCCGAGCACAGCCCGGAGCTGGCGAAAGGCTTTAGGGTCAGCGACGTCGAGGAGGCCGCCGCCGCGCTCGGCGAGCTGCGCGACAGAATGACCGCCTGACAACCGGGAGGAAGCCGATGAGAGTGACCGTAATCGGGGCCGGCAATGGCGGTGCCTCCGCCGCCGTCGAGCTGACGCTGGCGGGGCACGACGTCGTCCTGCACGGCCGCTCGCAGGCCACCATAGCCCCGTTCCTGCAGGGCGGGATCGGCTATCTCGGCGTGTTCGGCGAAGGCCGGATCAGGCCGGCGCTCGTCACCACCGATCTCAAGGCGGCGATCGACGGTGCCGATGCCGTCGTCGTGGCGCTGCCGACATTCGCCCTGACCTCCGTCGCCGAAGCGCTCCACGCGGCAGGCTGGAGCAGCCGGCGTCCGGTCATCCTCAATCCGGGACATACCGGCGGCGCCCTCGAATTCGAGACCGCGTACAGGGCGCGCCAGCCGGAAATCCCGCCGATCGCCGAGTTCGCCACCCTCGCCTATGTGGCGCGAAAGCCCGCGCCGGACACGGTGAACATCACCGGCCGCGCCAGGTCATTGCGGGCCGCCGCGCTGAAGGGCGGGGAAGCGGCGCTGGAGGCGGCGCTCGCGCTGTTCCCCGGAAGCTACGATTGCGGCGACGTGATCGCGTCCGACCTGTGCAACGTCAACATGGTGGTCCATCCGCCCGGCGCCATGCTCGGCGCGGCATGGGTGGAAGCGACCGGCGGCGACTTCACCTTTTACGTGCAGGGGATGACGGATGGCGTCGTCAAGGTCATGGAGGCGCTCGACCGGGAGCGCATCGCCGTGGGCCGCGCCTTCGGCCACGCCCTGCCGACCATCGTCGAGGAGATGAAGGCCATCGGCACGGTGCCCGCCGACGCCGCCGGCAGCGACTACCGCGCCATCGCCGCGGGCGAGGCCAACCGGCGGATCAAGGCGCCGGACTCGTTGACCCACCGCTACTACGTGGAAGACTTCAGCCACGGGCTGACGCCATTCCTCGTCTACGCGCAGATCGCCGGCGTCCATGTGCCGACCGCGTCCGCGCTGGCGGATCTGCATGCCGTGATGGTTGCGGGCTCGCAAAGGCCGGCCCCGCGCGACGCCGCCGCCATGGGCCTCGTCGGGGCGACGATGGAGTCGCTGAAGCAGCGGGTCGGCCTGCTCTAGGCCGGTCCCCGCCCTACCAGCACAGCGCCGGGGTGCGCACCGGCGCGTCCCACAGGGCTGCCAGCTCGTCGTCCAGCACCGTCACCGTCAGCGAGCAGCCGGCCATCTCGAGCGAGGTGACATAGGTTCCGACGAGGCTGCGCGCCACGTCGAGCCCGTCTTTCGCGAGGCGGCGGCGGGCCGCGTCGTAGACGAGATAGAGCTCGCCCGAGGGCGTGCCGCCGAACCCGTTGACGAACAGCAGGCAGCGCGCGCCGGCGGCGGGCTTGAGGTCGGCGAGGATCGCATCGAGCAGCTCGTTCACGATCGTCGCGGCGGGCGCCATCGGCCCGCGGCGGCGGCCCGGCTCGCCATGGATGCCGACGCCGATCTCGATCTCGTCCTCGCCGAGCTCGAAGGTCGGCTTTCCGGCGGCCGGCACGGTGCAGGAGCTGAGCGCCACGCCCATCGACCGCGTCGCGGCACTGACCCGCCCGGCCAGCGCCGTCAGCGCGTCGAGGTCCATGCCCTGCTCGGCCGCGGCGCCGAGGATCTTCTCGACCACCAGCGTTCCGGCGACGCCGCGCCGGCCGATGCTGTAGGACGAATTGTCGACCGCGACGTCGTCGTCGACCAGAACGCTGGCCACCCGCCCCGTCGCCATCTCGGCCGCCATCTCGAAGTTCATCACGTCGCCCTCGTAGTTCTTGACGATGAGAAGAGCCCCGGCCCCGGCGTCGACGGCCTCGATCGCGGCGAGGATGCGGTCGGGTGTCGGCGAGGTGAAGATCGCGCCCGGCACCGCCGCGTCCAGCATCCCCTGCCCGACGAAGCCGGCATGCAGCGGCTCGTGGCCCGAGCCGCCGCCCGAAACCAGCGCCACCTTGCCGGGCGAGGCCGCGCGGCGGCGCACGAAGCGGCGCTCGCCGTCCATCTCGATCAGCTCGGCATGGGCGGCGGCGAAGCCGTCGAGGCTCTCGTCCAGCACCGTGGCGACGTCGTTGATGAGCTTCTTCATGGGTTTCCTCCTCGGCGGATCACTTTTCCTGCAGGATGCGGATCATGTTGCGCGCCATGTCGCGGATCGCCTCGTCCACCAGCCGGTTGGCCCGCGCGCTGCCCATATCCGGCACGCAGACCTCAATGGTGCGGCGGCCCGCCCCGTCGTCGGGCTGCTGGCGCTGGTTAGGGTGGGCGGCGTCGTAGGCGGCGAGGAACTCGGCCCGCTCGGCCGGCGAGAAATGGCAGACCTCGAAGATGGTCTCGATGTGGTGGGCCGGGATCGCCACCTTGTAGGTGGGGCTGCTGATCTGCGAGACGAAGGAGCGGTTGGTGCCGAGCGCCACCGCCAGCCGCTGCCGGGTGCCGGAGGGGCGGCTGTCGAGCACCCGCCGCAGCAGCTCCTTGTACTGACGGACATGCTTGGGGATGCGCGCGCTGCTCATGGTCCGGGTCATGTGTCCGTGGCGAGGTCGAGGCCGGCGATCGCGGCCTTGACCGCTCCCGCCAGCTCGGGCTGGACGGAGAGAGACCGCAGGCCCGCGGCTAGAAGAGCCGGAACCAATAGCGGATCGCCGCCGGCATCGCCACACAGGCCGACCTCGCGCCCCGACAGGCGGCCATGCGCGGCGACACGCGCGATCAGCGCCAGCACCGATGGGTCGGCGGCCGAGCCGAGCCGGGCGGCGGCGGCCTCCTCGCGGCTGACGGCGCAGGTATATTGCACGAGGTCGTTGGAGCCGATGGAGAAGAAATCCGCATCGAACCGCTCGGGCGTGATGGCGACGGCCGGAACCTCGACCATGATGCCGAGCGCCGGACGCCCGTGCGCGGCGCCGGCGGCGGCGAGCGCCGCGATCTCGCTGTCGAACATGGCCCGCGCCTCGGCCAGCTCGCCGGGCAGCGTCACCATGGGCAGCATCACCTTGAGCGGGCCGTCGGCCGCGGCGCGGGCCAGCGCGCGCAGCTGGACACGGAATATGTCGGGATGGCGCAGGGAGAGGCGTATGCCACGCATCCCGAGGAACGGATTGGCCTCGTGCGCGACGGTGTAGCCGGCGATCGGCTTGTCGCCCCCGGCGTCGAGGGTGCGCACCGTCACCGGGCGGCCGCCGGCCCAGGCGAGGATGCGGCGATAGGCGGCGAGCTGGCCCTCCTCGTCCCTCAGGCGCGCGGGGCTGTCGAGGAACAGCTCGGTCCGCACGAGGCCGATGCCGTCGAAATGGGCGGGGTCGAGCCGGTCGAGCTCGGCAGGGTCGGCGATCGTCGCCTGCACCGCCACCCGCACCCCGTTGCGGCTGACCGCCGGCCGCGCGGCCATGGCGGCGGCTTCCGCGCGCCCCGAGGCCTCGTTCGCCAGCCGGTCGCGGGCGGCGGCGAGACGGGCCTCGTCCGGCTCCGAGACGAGCACGCCCGCCGCGCCGTCGAGAAGCGCCGCGCCTTGCAGGTCGAGCATCTCGGCGTCGAGCGCCACGACCATCGGCAGGCCCCGGCCGCGCGCCAGCATGGCGACGTGGCTGGTCGGGCTGCCATGCGTCAGCGCGATGCCGGCCCCCTTGCCCCAGCTGGCGGCGAGGAATTCGGAAGGGCGCAGCTCGGTGGCGAGGAGGATCGTGTCGTCGGGCACGACAAGCGGCCCGCCGCCGCTGCCCGTCAGGGCGGCCAGCACCCGGTCGCGCATGTCCTGAAAGTCGACCGCGCGCGCGCGAAAATACTCGTCGTCCGATGCCTGGTAGACAGCGATCTCGGCATCCATCGCCGCGGCCCATGCCGCGGCCGCCGGCCGGCCGGCGGCGATCGCCTCGAAGGCCGGGCGCGCCAGCTCGTCGTCCTCAAGGAACGCCATCTGCATCGCGACGATCTCGGCCTCGTCGCCGTCGAGCCGGCCGAGAAGTTCCGCCAGCTCGTTGCCGGCCGCGACGATGGCGGCCCACAGCGCCTCGGCGCCGCTTCCGCCGCGCGTCTCGGCCATTTCCCGCCCCGCGGCGCGCGCGGGGCGCAGCACCTGCCCGGAGGCCAACCCGGCGGACGCCGCGATGCCGGTGAACAGCCTCTCAGCCATGTCCGCCGCCGTCCGGCGCCGCGGTTTCCTCGTCGAAATTGCTGGCCACCAGCGCCAGCAGCTCGTCCAGCGCGCGCTGGGCGCCCTCGCCCGAGGTGCGCAGCCACAGCCGCGTGCCCTGCGGCGCGCGGAAGCGCATCAGCTTGACGGGGCTCTTGGCGTCGACCCAGGGCCCGGCCTCGTCGGTCGCGACCTCGATGGTGGCGGGAAAGGATTTGGCCAGCTGCGTCAGCTTGACCGACGGGCGGGCATGCATGCCGGCCTCGTTGGTCAGGATGGCGGAAGCGACGATATGGTCCTGCGACATCGACAATCCCTTACTGCGCCGCGAGCTCTTCGGCCACGGCCTGAACCTTCTCGAGCGAGGATCCGCCCGACGCCTCGGTCGCGGCGATCACCGCGCCCTCGACGATGGGCGCGTTGCAGATCACCGCGCGGCCCTGGCGCTCGGCCGGCAGCATCTCGACGGCCATCTCGCTGTTGGTCTCCGCCCCGCCGAGATCGACCAGAATGGCGACGCCCGCCTCGCTCCAGGCGCGGTCGATCGCGCCGAGGATATTCTCGACGCTGGTGCCCAGCCCGCCGGCGGCGTCGCCGCCGGTGAAGGCCAGCGGCACGCTGTCGCCCACCATCTGGCGCACCATGTCGGCCGCGCCCTCGGCCACCTTCGACGAATGAGAGACGATCACGATGCCGACATTCTTGGGAGCGTTCATGCGGATGTTTCCTTCAGCCCGGCGCAGACCGCGCCGATGATCAACGAGGCCGAGCGCGCGCCGGGGTCCATGTGCCCGATCGAGCGCTCGCCGAGAAAGGCTGCGCGGCCGCGCAGCGCCTGCATTGGCACCGTCGCCTCGGCGGCCTCGGCCGCCACGCGGGCGATGCCGTCCGCGTCCTCGCCGCGCTCCAGCGCCGCCGACACCGGGGCCAGCACGTCGAGCAGGGTCTTCTGCCCCGGCTGCGACTTGCCGCGCGCGGCGACGGCCGCCATGGCGCGGGCGAAGCCGGCGGCGAGCCCGGCGCGGTCAAGGGCATCATCGGACACGTCGCCGAGCGCCTTGCCCAGCTCCATGAAGAACGTGCCGTAGAGCGGCCCCGACGCGCCGCCCATCGACATCACCAGCGTTCGCCCGGCAGCCACCAGCGCCGCCGGCAGCGGCTGCCCGGAGAGCGTGTCGGCATCGGCCAGCAGCGCGTCGAAGCCGCGCTTCATCCCCGCGCCGTGGTCGCCGTCGCCGATGGCCTGGTCGAGGGCCGTCAGCTCCTGCCAGTGCGCCTCGACCGTGGCGGCCATGGCCTCGATGAGCTGGCGGCGCAATTGCGTGTCGATCCGCATCTTCCTTACCCTCCCAGATAGGCGCGCCGCACCTCGTCATTGTCCAGAAGCTCGGCGGAGGTCCCGCTGACCGAGACGTGGCCCTGCTTGAGGACATAGCCCCGGTCGGCGATGGACAGGGCCATGTTGGCATTCTGCTCGACCATCAGGATGGTCATGCCCTGCGCCTTCCATCGCGCCAGTATCTCATAGACCTGGTCGACGAACAGCGGCGACAGGCCCATCGATGGCTCGTCGATGCACAGGAGCTTCGGCTTGCGCATCCACGCGCGCGCCATCGCCAGCATCTGCTGCTCGCCGCCCGACATGGTGCCCGACACCTGGTTGCTCCGCTCGGCCAGCCGCGGGAACATCGCCAGCGCCTCCTCGATCTGCGCGTCGAGCTCGGCCTTCGGCTCCCCGCGCCGGACATAGGCGCCGAGCTTCAGGTTGTCGAGGACGGTCATCTCCGAGAACATCCGCCTTCCCTCGGGGATGGAGCCGACGCCGCGCTCGATCATCCGGTAGGCGGGCGTGTCGTTGACGCGCTCGCCGTCGAACACGACGTCGCCGCGCGTGACCTTGACGAGGCCGAGCACGGTCTTGACCGTGGTCGACTTGCCCGAGGCGTTGCCGCCGAGGACCACCACCGTCTCGCCGGGCATGACGGTGACGTTGACGCCGAACAGCGCCTGCACCGGACCGTAGAAGACGTCGATGTCGGTCAGCGAGACCAGCGGGGAGCTGCCGGGAGCCTCAACCATCGGCGTTCACCTTTCCAAAGGCGGCGGCCGAGCGCCGCGTGCCCAGATAGGCCTCGATGACGCGCGGATGCTCCAGCGCGCCGGCCGGCGTGTCGTCGACGATCACCGCGCCCTGCGCCATGACGATGCAGCGCTCGGCGAGCTGGCGCACGACCTGGAGCTTGTGCTCGACCATGACGATGGTCATGCCGGGGCGGCGGCTGCGCAGCTCGGCCAGCACCTCGGCGAGCTCCGTGGTCTCGGTCGGGTTCATGCCGGCGGCCGGCTCGTCGAGCAGCAGGATGTCGGGGTCCTGCACCAGCGCGCGGGCGATCTCGAGCCGGCGCCGGTTGGCGTAGGACAGGGAGAAGGCCTGATCGTCGCGGCGCGGCCACAGCCGGTCGCCGAACATCTTCATCACCTCCTCGGCGCGGCTTTCGGCGGCGGCGACCCGGGCGCGGTAGCCGGGCAGGCGCAAGAGCGCCGAGACGAGCTCGCCCGCCGGGCCGTAGCGGCGCGGGGCGCGCCCGCCGCCGATCAGGCCGACCTGGGCGCCGACCATGATGCTGTCGCGGATGGTCAGCATCGGAAAGACGCGGCTGGTCTGGAAGGTACGCGAGATGCCGAGCGCGTTGATCTGCTCCGGGCGCAGCCGGTCGATGCGGCGCTCGCCGAGGCGGATCTCGCCCTGCTGCGGGCGCACGATGCCGCTGATCATCTGGAGGAGCGTCGACTTGCCGGCCCCGTTGGGGCCGACCACGGCGAGGAATTCGCCCTTGGCGATGGCGAAGTCCAGCGCGTTGGCCGCCACGACGCCGCCGAAGCTGCGGCTGACCTTGTCGATGACGAGGGTTCCGGAATTGGTCACGGTCATCGGGTTCCCACCAGTCCCTGCGGACGGAAGCGCAGAAGAAGAAGAAGGATCGCGCCATAGGCGACCATGCGGTACTGGGCGAATTCGCGCAGCAGCTCGGGCAGCATCGCCAGCAGCACGCCGCCGATCAGCGCGCCGGTGATGTTGCCGAGCCCGCCGAGCACGATCATCGAGATCAGCACGATCGAGGTGTCGATGATGAAGCTGTCGGGGCTGACGAAGTTCTGCAGGAAGGCGAACTGCGCGCCCGCGAGCCCGGCGAGGAAGCCCGAGACGAGGAAGGCCAGCGTCAGGTACCGCGCCACCGGGATGCCCGAGGCGTGAGCGGCCAGCCGGTCCTCGCGTATCGCCCGCCACGTCCGGCCGATGGGCGAGTTCAGCATGGCGAAGGCGATGGCGACGACGAGGGCGAGCACCGCGAGCGCCTGCCAGTACTGCGCCGTCAGGCTGCGCATGTCGATGCCGAGCAGGAGCGGGGGCCGCTGCACGCCGGGAATGCCCATCGGGCCGCGGGTGACGTCGACCCAGTTGAGGCAGATGAGATAGACGATCTGGCCGATGGCGAGCGTGGCGAGGCCGACCGTGTGGCCCGACAGGCGGATCGTCGGCCAGTACAGCACCGCGGCGAACGCCGCGCCCGCGCCGCCCGCCAGCAGCAACGCCGCCTCGGCCGGGATGCCCCAGGCCCGGCTCGCCAGCGCCGCCGCATAGGCGCCGACGCCGAAGAAGGCGGCATGGCCGATGGAGATGACGCCGGCCGAGCCGGTCAGCAGCGTCAGCGACACCGCGAGCATGGCATAGATCGCCGCCTGCACGCCGACCTGCAGCACGTAGTTGGAGCCGCTCAGCATCGGCAGGAGCGCGAACAGCGCGATCACCGCGAGCAGCACCGGCAGCGGCAGGTCGACCACGCGCTGCTTGGTGCGCCCGGTCGACCCGGCCATGGACGCGACGACCGACGTGGTCGGGATGCCGCCCGACGCGCCCGATGCGCCGCCCAGCGCGTCGAGCGACTTGTTGCCGAACAGCCCGTGCGGACGCACGATCAGCACCAGCAGAAGCACGCTGAAGGCGATCACGTCGCGCCAGCCCTCGCCGACATAGCCGGAGGCGAGGCTTTCGAAGATGCCGAGCAGTATGCCGCCGACGATGGCGCCGGGGATCGACGACAGGCCGCCGAGCAGCGCCGCCGCGAAGCCCTTGAGGCCGTAGGGAATGCCCATCTGCGGAAAGACCGACATGTAGTACATGCCGATCAGCACGCCCGCGAGCGCGCCGAGCGCGCCAGCCAGCCCGAACGAGAACTGGCGCATCAGCGGCACGTTGATGCCCATCTGCTGCGCGGCCTCGGGGTCCTGGGCCGTGGCGCGCAGCGCCTTGCCCATCCATGTGCGCGACAGGAACAGCATCAGCCCGGCCATGACGGCGAGCGAGACCGCGATGATCAGGAAATCGACGCCGGTGAGATAGGCCGAGCCGACGAAGACCACGTAGCGGGAAAGCGGTGAGGGAAATGCCTGGATCTCGGCCGACCAGATCATCTCGGCGGCGGAGTCGAAGATGATGGCGATGGCCAGCGTCGACAGAAGCGGCGCGATATAGGGTGCGTTCTGCAGCGGCCGCAGGGCCAGTTTCTCGATCAGCATGCCGGTGACGGTCGTGATGACGACCGCGACGGGAATGGCGAGGGCGATCGGCGCGCCCACCCTGACCATGGTGAAGGTCAGGAACGCCCCCAGCATCAGCAGCGCGCCCTGCGCGAAGTTGATGATGTTGGCCACCCCGAACACGAGGCTGAAGCCCAGCGCGATCAGGGCATAGACGAAGCCGATCACGACCCCGTTAAGGATCTGACTCAGGAAGAGTTCCAGCATGTTCGGGAAAGCCTCTAGGGTCGCGGCCCGGCAGCCGGGAGCCCCGAAAGGCTCCCGGCCGGATCAGGGCCGACAGAGGGTCACTGAAGCAGCGTGTAGGCGCCGTCGGTGATCTTGAGGATCGTGAGCTCCTTCGACGGCGTGCCGTCGACGAACTCCGTGACGCCGGTCACGCCCTCGAAGGGCGGCAGGTCGTCGATGGCGTCGCGCAGGGCCTCGCGCGTCACCGGCTGGCCGGCCTCGGCCAGCGCCTTGGCGCCCGCCGCCGCGATCGAGATCGCGTCATAGGCGTAGGCGGCCCACAGGTCAGGCTCGCGGCCGTACTTGGCCGTGTAGGCCTCGACGAAGCCGGCCTTGGTGGGATCGCCGGGGAAGAAGTAGGTGGTGGTGATGATGCCGTTGGCTGCCTCGCCCGCGAGCGTGATCAGCTCGGGGTTGTACAGCGTCTCGGGGCCGACCACCTGCTGCTCCATGCCCGCCTGCCGCAACTGCTGAAGGAAGATGGCGGTCGGGCCGTAATGGCTCGCCAGCAGGATGCTGTCGACATTGGCCTGGCGCAGCTTGGTGACGAGCGGCCGGAAGTCGCGCGCGTCGGGCAGCATCGCCTCGAACACCGGCACCTCGGAGCCCCCTTCTTCCAGCGCCGCCTTGGTGGCGTTGCCGACATAGATGCCCCAGTCGTCCTGGAAGTAGATCACCGCCACGCGCTCGTGCGGGGCGTTCTCCTTCAGGGTCTTCACATACATCAGGGACATGGTGTCCTGGGTGTTGGGAATGCGGAACTGGAACTTCGAGATCTTGGTGTAGTCGGGATGCGAGGAGGACGGGCTGACCTGCGGCACGCCAGCGGTCGCGAAGATCTCGCCGGCGGCGATGGAGTTGCCGCTGGTGAACGAGCCGATGGCGGCGACCACGTCCGGGTTCTCCGAGAATTTCTGCGCGATGGCCGTGGCCTGCATCGGCTCGCCGCGATCGTCCTCGGTCAGCACCACCAGCGGCTTGCCGCCGATGCCGCCATTGGCATTGGTCTGCTCGACGAACAGGTCGACGGACTCCTTGAAGCGCTCGCCATTGGCGCCGAAGCGGCCGCTGAGCGGGGCGAAGAAGCCGAACGTGACCGACTCCGCCGACTGGGCCATCGCCGGGGTCTGGGCACCCTGCAGCAGGCCGAAGGCGGCGACGATGGCGAGGCCGGTGCGACCCAGCCAGTTGATACGATGTGTCATGGCAGTTCCCTCATCTTCTGGTTCTGGTTGCTTCTGTTCCGGTGGAATGCGGGGCCCGTGCGTCCTTGCCGGACGCGCGGGCGCCCGGTCATGCAAGCCGCAGCGTCAGCGGCACGCCCGGGCTGGTCCACGTCTTGACGGCGGCGAGCTCCATCTCGAGCCCGCCTTCGATGATCTCGCCGCAATAGGACAGCTCGAAAGGCTCGGGCGACACGTCGTCGCCGTAGTAGATGCAGATCTGCTGGCGCGGGCCGTAGAAGCACACCGAGCCGCCGGCCGTGCCCTTGGCGGCGCGCCGCTCGCGGCAGATCTCGGTCAGGGTCTGCGGCTTCTCGTTGGGCATCACCACCGGCAGGCAGAAATACAGCAGGTCGCCGACGATCTTGCCGTGCTGGGCGATGCTGGTCACCGGCAGCACCTTGCGCAGCGCCGCGGCGACCGCCGGATAGCGGTCTTCCCAGATCTCGATGGTGCAGGTGTCGCGCCCGTCCATGCTCAGGATCAGTTTCATTGCTTGGCTCCCTGCTCCAGACCGTCGGCGTTGCGCGTGCCGTAGCCGGCGCGCATGAAGCCGGTGCAGACCCCCCACGGAAAGGCCGCGTCGAGCCAGACATGCACGCGGTTGGCATAGGCCAGCGCCGCGTCCGTCAGGCGCTGCAGCTCGCCGAGGTCCGGCGCGGTCTGCGCCACCTCGATGTACTTGCGCATCAGGCCGGAGGCGTGCTCGAGGCCGAACAGCTCGAAGAAGCCCGCCTTGCGGCTGACCAGCTCGCCGATCATGACCTTGAGCGTGGCGAGGTCGGTCTCGGGCCGGTCGCACATCAGATGAACCACCCACAGCGTCTCGTCGGCCAGCGAGCGCGCGGCGCCCTCGGCGAAGATCAGCGGCGTGAGATACTGCCCGCGCGAGCCGACGCCGCGCGGGCTCTCGCCGCGCGACAGGATACGAATCTCCTCCGGCTGCTTCAGCCAGATGGTTTCGCATTCGCGCTGAAACAGCGCGATAGCCTCGTCTATCGTCATCAGTCCTCCACAGAAGGTCGAACCCGGTTTAGCCGGATTGTTAAGTACTCAACAAAATTGTTAGTCGCGTTCCGTGCGCTTGGCAAGGGCGTTTCGGAGCCGGGTCGGCGCGCCGGTTCAATGCGCTCGGCGCGCAGGATCGCCACCCTCGCGGCCGCGGGAAAACGGTCCGATTTATGTTAAGTAGTAAAAAAAATCCCGCCCCCGCGCCGGACCTGCGCTCCGGCCTCGTCAGACCGGGATCGGCCGGTTCTCGGCGATGGCTTCCATGGCGAAATAGGAGGTCACGGTCTCCAGATCGAGCTTCTCGATCAGGCGCTGGTAGACGTGGTCGTAGCTCTTCATGTCGCGGGTGACGATCTTGAGCATGTAGTCGTAGTCGCCGCCGATCCGGTAGAAATCGACGACGTCGGGGATCGCGCTGACATGGACGCGGAACTTCTTCAGCCATTCCGCCGAATGGCTGCGGGTGCGGATCATCGCGAAGACCACGAGGCCGTAGCCGAGCGCCTGGGCATCGAGCCGCACTGTCTGGCCGCGGATAAGGCCGCGCTCACGCATCAGCCGGATGCGCCGCCAGCACGCGTTCTGCGACAGCCCGACCTTCTCCGCCAGCTCGCGCTGCGACTGCCCGGCATCTGCCTGAAGCTCGCGCAGGATCCGTGCGTCGATTTCATCGAAAGATTCGGTCATTTCTCGATCAACTACACCATAATTCCCTGATGATGCCGATCATATTGGGAAGATTTCCCCCACACGACAACTAAAATCTCCCTGCTTGCGAGATCGGCAGGCGCAGGCCCTCCCGGAAGACATGACATGGACGAAGCAGGCGACATGGAATTCAACGCGGCGCAGTCGGCCGGCGCGGCCGCGCTCGACCGCGACTGGGTGCACCGGGCGATCGAGCTCTTGCAATGCGACGGCCGCCGCTCGGCCGACACCCATCTCATCAACCCGGCCTTTCCGGCGCTGAAGGGGCTGTCGATCTACCTCAAGGACGAATCCACCCACCCCACGGGGAGCCTGAAGCACCGCCTCGCGCGCTCGCTGTTCCTCTACGGCATCTGCAACGGCCATATCGGCCAGGGAACGACGCTGGTCGAGGCGTCCTCCGGCTCCACCGCCGTCTCGGAAGCCTATTTCGCCCGCCTTCTCGGCCTGCCCTTCATCGCCGTGATGCCGCGCTCGACATCGCGGGCGAAGGTCGACGCCATCGAGCGCATGGGCGGCCGCTGCGAATTCGTCGACGAGCCGGCGCGCGTCTACGAGGTGGCCGCCGGCATCGCGCAGGAGACGGAGGGCCACTATCTCGACCAGTTCACCAATGCCGAGCGGGCGACCGACTGGCGCGGCAACAACAACATAGCCGAATCGATCTTCCGGCAGATGGCGGGCGAGCCGCACCCGGCCCCGCAATGGGTGGTGATGAGCGCCGGCACCGGCGGCACCGCGGCGACCATCGGCCGCTACATCCGCTACCAGAACCTTTCGACGCGGCTCTGCGTCGCCGATGTCGAGAATTCGGTGTTCTTCGATGCCTACCAAAAGGGCGATTGCGCCATCACCTCGGCGCGGCCGTCGCGGATCGAGGGCGTCGGCAGGCCGCGCGTCGAGCCGTCCTTCGTGCCGGGCGTGATCGACTGCATGCTGCGCGTCCCGGACGCGGCCTCCATCGCCGCCGCCCATGTGCTGTCCGAACGGCTGTTCCGGCGCGTCGGCGGATCGACCGGAACCAACTTCATGGCCCTCCTGTGGATCGCTGCGCGCATGCTGCGCGAGGGGCGGCAGGGATCGCTGGTGACGCTGATCTGCGACAGCGGCGACCGCTACGCCTCGACCTATTACGACCCGGACTGGCTCGCGGGGCAGGGCATGGACATAGCGCCCCTGAAGGCGCGGATAGAGAGCTTCCTCGACACCGGCACCGGCTTGGAATATCTTATCTAGACGCTACAGTGCGAAAATCGCGCTCGTGCGGCAGTTGCGCACCTTGTCGACCCGCGCGCCGTCCCAGTGGAAGTCGAAGTGATCCGCCTGCACGGGAATGGCGAGGAGATCGGGCCAGAAGACCGCGACACACTCGCCGCCCGGGCAGCGCACGCTGCGATAGACGATGCCGTTGGCGCCGCCCGCCCGCAGACTCTTGCCCAGCGCCTGCGACGCCGCGTAGTCGTCCGGGTCGTGATACGCCGTTTCCGGCCGCGCATCGTGGAGGTCGAGATCGAGGCGGTTGACCAGCATGCGGAACTGCGAGGTCCATCCCGGCTCCTCGCCGCTATTGGCCATCGCCCTGCCGTGGTGATGGGCGACCTCCCGGATCGCCACCTCCTCCCGGTCGCCGGCGCTGTAGACGCCGTAGGTGCCGTCGGTGAAGCGCCCCGGCCGGTCGGTGCTGATATGGACGAACGGCGCCATCAGGTAGCTGGCGCCGAGGCCGCCCACCCGCCGCGCCGGCGGCACCAGGTCGAGCCGGCCGATATGCTCCCACAGGCGCGGATTGGTCTTCGATTCCGCCGAGGCCAGCGCCTCCCAGTCCTGCGGATCGGCGATGTCCTCGAAAAGGTCGATGGGCGGATAGATGGAGCGGATGATCCGGCACGCGTGCGGCCAGCGTACCCGGGCGAGCGAAAGGCCGCCGCTCACCAGCCGCCGCGCTCCGCGTCGAGATAGGAGCGCACGCGCGCCAGCGAGAAGATGTCGCCCTGCGCCATGATCTCGACCGGCGTGCGGCCGCCGAAGGCAAGGTTGGGCTTCTTCACCCAGGCATAGCCCCGCTCCGGGTCGGAGAAGAGGAAGCGCAGGCCCTTGTGGATGCCCATGAGCAGCGAAAGCCGCGTGGCGAGGTCGCGGTCGATGCGTCCGGGCGCGCCGGCCTTCCACCGCGCATAGGTGCGGGGGGCGAGCCCGCCGAGGATCTCGCGCGCCTCGGCGTCGGACACCTGCCACCGCTCGAACAGCCGAAGCACCGCCCGCACCATCGCCTCCGCCTCGGCGGCGGTGATCTGCGGGCTGTCCGGGGCGGCGACGGTGCGCGGTATCTCCTGCAACATGGCAAATCTCCTTCTGGCGTAAAATAGGGAGAGATTTGCCAAATGGCAAGACGACGACGCGCTCAGCCGTTTTCGACGGTCGTCCACCCCGAAAGCGGGCCATCCCCGTCCAGCCATGCGGCCGGGACCTCGACCGGCAGGTCGAGCAGCATCTGGGCATAGGTCTTGGCCTGCGGGTCGTAGCGCAGCGAGGCGGTGCCGCCGCCGCCGAGGACGTCCTCCAGCAGGAAGTTGAGCGCGTGGAAGCCCGGCAGGACATAGCGCCTGACCTCGCCCTCGAGATAGTGCGCGAAGAAGGCGGCGACGCGCGACGCATCGACCCCGGCGGCCAGCACGGGAAAGAATTCGGGGCGCCGCGCGATCAGGCCGATATTGGCATGGTTGCCCTTGTCGCCGCTGCGGCCCCAGGCGAGCGCCCGCAAGGGCACGGCTACGGCCGGGCCTTCGACGGCCGCTGCCTGCGGCGCGTCATGCGGCGGCGGCGCGGGCGCTTCCGCCCCCGACGCCACGTCCACCGGCAAGGACGCACCGTCGACCAGCACCTCGACCGGAACCTTCGCCTTCGGCCACAGGAACGAATGCACCTTCAGCACCGGCACCGGCTTCGGCCTGCCATGCAGCACGCCGGTCAGCCCCTGCGCCATCGCGACGCCCGGATGGGCGAACTCGCGCGCGAAGAGCTCCAGCGCCCGCGCATCGTCGTGCCTGAGGCCGATCTTGACGACCACCTCGCGCGCCTCGGTGACCCGCGCATTGGCGCCGTAGGTGTCCTCCGCGCCGATCACCTCGATCGAGACTTCGCGGAACGGCGCCATGCCGCGCATGGCGAGCAGGCGGCCGACGCGGGCGACCAGCGCCTCGGCCGTTCGCCTGCCCTTCGCGCCGGCCTGCCAGCCGGCGATCATGTAGGTGGTGAGGATGCGGAAGCCGTCGGCATGGGTGGCGCAGACCTTGTAGTCGCCGCCCGGCGCGCGGCCCCTCGCGCCCGAGACGCGCACGCGGTCCCTGCCGATTTCCTCGATCCGCACCTGCGAGAAGTCGCAGGTAGCGTCCGGCAGCCGGTAGGATCGCGGGTCGCCGATCTCGTAGATGATCTGCTCCGCGACCGTGCCGCGCGAGACCTTGCCGCCCGTCCCGGCCGGCTTGGTGACGACGAAGCTGCCGTCGGCGGCGCATTCGACGATGGGAAAGCCCATGTCGTCCCAGCCGTCGGCCACTTCCTCCCAGTCGGTGAACAGGCCGCCCGTCGCCTGCGCGCCGCATTCGAGGACATGGCCGGCGAGGCTGCCGGCCGCGAGGCGGTCGTAGTCCTCAGCCGTCCAGCCGAATTCATGCATCAGCGGCCCGAGCGCCATCGCCGAATCGACCACCCGCCCGGTGATGACCACATCGGCCCCGTCCGCCAGCGCCCGGGCGATGGCGGACGCGCCGAGATAGGCGTTGATCGAGGCGAAGGCCGCCGGCAGCGCCGCGCCCGAGAACATCTCCACCGGCTGCGCCGCCCTGATCTTGACCTCGGCCGGCAGAAGGTCGTCGCCGAGCACCACCGCGACCCTGAACGCCAGCCCGGCCTCCGCGGCGGCGGCGAGAAAAGCGTCGCGGCAGGCGAGCGGGTTCATGCCGCCGCTGTTGGTGACGAGCCGGATGCCGCGCTGCCTGATCTGCGGCAGCAGCGGCCGGACCGAGGCCAGCCAGTCGGGAATGAAGCCGCCATCCGGCGCCTTCGACCGCGCGCGCGCCAGCAGCGCCATCGTCACCTCGGCAAGATAGTCGCCGATCAGGTAATCGACCTCGCCCTTCTCGATAAGCTGCCGCGCGCCGTGGATGGTGTCGCCCCACGCGGCGGCCGCGCCGCCGATGCGAACCGTCTTCGTCGAGGCCATCGCCCTTCTCCCCCGTTGTCTTCCCGGAATTGCCCTAGAGCGCCCAGCGCGGCTTGCGTTTCTCGAGGAACGCGGCAACGCCCTCGCGCCCCTCCTCGCCGGTCAGGCACCGGGCGAAGCCGGCGGCGGCGCGGTCCAGCATTTCCTCGCGCGGCAGATGCGCGGCGGCCAGCGCCAGCTCCTTGGTCACGGCGACGGCGCCCGGCGCGCACTGCATCACGTTTCGCCGGACTTCGCCCTCGATGGCGGCGAGCCCGGCGGCGTCCTGCGCCACCGCGTCGGCAAGGCCGATGCGATGGGCTTCGACGCCGTCGAAGCGCGCCGCGGTCAGCATGATGCGCCGCGCCGCCGCGAGCCCGATGCGCTGCACGACGAGCGGCGCGATCTGCGCCGGCGGTATGCCGAGCATCGTCTCGGTCAGCGCGAATCTGGCATCGGCGGTGACGGCGACGAAATCGCCGGCGCAGACGAGGCCGAGCCCCCCGGCCATCGCCGCCCCTTCGACCAGCATCACAGTCACCTGCGGCAATTCGTTGACAGCATGGAACAATTCGCCGGCGCTGCGGCTGAAGGCAGCGACGTCCTCCAGCGTCCGCCCCTCCTCGACGATGGCGCGAAAACCCTTCAGGTCGCCGCCGGAGCAGAAGGTGCCGCCCTTGCCGCGAAAGGTGACGCCGCGAACCGGGCTATCGTCTCGAAGTGCCGCCGCCACGGCCTTCAGCTCGTCTACCATCTCGCCGGAGAGGGCGTTGCGGGTTTCCGGCCGGTCGAGCCAGACGGTGAGCCAGCCGCCCTCCTCCTCCAGCACCAGGGAGCGTGTCGTCGGCAGCGCCCGCATCGGCATCCTCCGTTTCCAAGCCTCGCGATGCGGTTGACAATACAGAACGAACGTCCGGTTTGTCCAGAAGGCCGGGATCGGCTATGAAGACGGCTTCGACGGCGTGAAAAGGCGGGACCGATGGCGGCGACAGCGGACGGATCCGAGCGGAGAAAAGGCAAGCGCGACGGGAGCGGCGCGTCCGCAGCCCCGCCCTCGACGATGGAGGCCAAGGCCGCAGCCGCCCGCACGCGCATCCTCGACGCGGTGATCGAATGCCTCGACCGGCACGGCTATGCCGAGACCAGCATCGCCCGCATCCAGGAGCGGGCGGGCATGTCGCGCGGGGCGTTGACCCACCATTTCCCCAGCAAGGAGGCGCTGATGGTGGAAACCGCCGAGCGCCTGCTCCGACCGGTGACGACGCCCCGCCGCCGCCCCGATGCCGGCGCGGCCGATCCGGAACGTCGCGGCGACGCCGTCGAGGCCGATATCGTGTGGATGTGGGAGAAGATGGTCGACACGCGCGAAGGGCGCGCCCTGCTCGAGATCCTCGTCGCCTCGCGCACCGACGCCGCGCTCAGGAGCCGCATCGCCGGCCATTTCCTCGACTGGAACAGCCGGATCAACCGGGCGCTGGCCGCCGGCTACAGCGCCTTTCCGGCGGGGGCCGCGGCGCAGGAGGAGATCTGGACGCTCTGCCGGGTGTTCCTGCGCGGCCTCAACACGCAAAGCCCGTTCGAGCCCGACAGGGAGGCGCGGCGCAGGCTGGTTCGCCGCTTCGCGCGCATGATCGCGCATTGCCTCATGGACGAGGATAACGGTTCCTAGCGGAAGTTCACGTCGCGCGAGGCCGCCCGCAGCGAGATGACGAAGCCGGCCAGCACGTCGACCAGCGCGATGATCATCAGGATGAAGAACAGCGAGCTCGCCGCCCGCTCGACCAGCAGAAACTCGACGAGGAACAGCACGAAGACGAAGGTGGACAGGAGATGGTCGAGCACCGAGGCGTTGGAGGTGCGTGTCGCCTTGAGGATCTCGACGAACAGGATCGTCAGCGAGAACAGGACGAGGAGATCGGCAAGGCTCATCGTCCACACGCCGCCCGACAGCATGGAAAGCGAGAAGACCTGCGCCTGCCACGGGTCAGGGATGTCGCCGAACGCGCCCGCGAGGCCGAGATTGTAGAGGATGAACGGCACGATCATCAGCGGGATGTGGGCGAACATGGGCTTTCTCCGAAGGTCGGACCCTATCTAGAGCATTTTGCAGCCGGACGGAATCGTCCAGGCGGCCAAGGCATGCCCGCAACGAAAAAGACCGGCGCGGGGCCGGTCTTTCCGAAAATCATGGAAGCGGAGAAAGACTCAGCTTTCCTTGGGCTCCAGCACCTGACGGCCGCGATAAATGCCGGTCTTCAGGTCGATGTGGTGCGGGCGGCGAAGCTCGCCGGAATTCTTGTCCTCGACATAGGTCGGGGCCTTCAGCGCGTCGGCCGAGCGGCGCATGCCGCGCTTCGACGGCGAGGTCTTTCGTTTCGGTACTGCCATTGTCCTGCTCCGATGTTCGCTCGAACGGCCGTTGCCGCCTCTCGATGGAAAGGCTTGGGCTTGCGGCCGAAAACCGGGAAAGTTGCGTGCCTATACACGCATGCGGGACATTTGGCCAGCGCCGCCCGCAAATTTTTCGTGAGCCTGCGGCCCGGCTCACTTCAGGCAGCCATTATAGCCGCCGGCATGGCCGGCGCGCCGCTCGATCGTCGCGGCCAGCCGGTTCAGCGCGTTCGACGGCTTGCCCGGCGTGCGCGCCAGCGGATTGGGCAGGGTGACGGCGAGAAGCGCCGCCTGCCGCGACGAAAGCTCGCGCGTCGACTTGCCGAAATGATGCCGCGCCGCCGCCTCCGCGCCATAGATGCCCGGGCCCCACTCGGCGATGTTGAGGTAGATCTCCATGATCCGCCGCTTGGGCATGACGAGGTCGAGATAGATCGCGTAGGGCAGCTCCAGCGCTTTGCGCACATAGGAGCGGCCGTGCCAGAGATAGAGGTTCTTCGCCGTCTGCATGGTGATGGTCGAGCCGCCGCGCGTCGCCTCGCCGGCGAGGAAATCCTGGAACAGCGCCCGGAACTCGTTAAGGTCGATGCCGTGATGGGCGCAGAACTGCCCGTCCTCCGACATCAGCACCGAGTTGACGAGGCGCGGGCCGAACCTGTCGAGCGGCGTCCATTCGCGCGTATAGCCCTTGAGCGTGATGACGTCCTTGACCATCAGCGTCGAGACCGGATGGATTACCGGCGGGAGATAGACAAGCGACAACAGGAGCGGCAGCGCGAGGAGGGCGATGACGCCGAGCGCGATGCGGCGCAGCCAGAAGCGGCCGCGCCCACGCGGCTTGCGGCCCTTGCGGCGACGTTTCACAGGCGGCTCGATCTCCACGGTCGGGCTGTCCACGCCGACGCTCCCTTCATCCCGGTTCTGGAATACAGACCCTGCCCGCCCGGCGCAATGCCGCCCGTCTCGCCAGTCTCGCCCGGCGCAATGCCGGGCGGCGCGGCTTGACGGCGGCCGGTTTTGCCGCCATCGCTCCGGCCATGATCAGACGGCAGGCGAGCGCGGACATGGACGAATCCGGTTTCGAGGCGGCGCTGGCGCGGCGCGCCGGGGATGTCGAGCGGATGCTGGAGGCGCTGCTCGGCGACGCGCTGCTCCCCGGCGAGATCGCCCGGCCGGCCGGGCTGATGCGCTCGATTCGCCACGGCGTCCTCGGCGGCGGCAAGCGGCTGCGCCCGTTCCTGGTGCTCGAGAGCGCGGCGCTGTTCGACAGCGACGGCGAGGCGGCGCTGCGCGTCGCCGCCGCGCTCGAATGCGTCCACTGCTATTCGCTGATCCATGACGACCTGCCGGCCATGGACGACGACGATTTGCGCCGCGGCCGGCCGACCGTGCACCGCGCCTTCGACGAGGCGAGCGCGATTCTCGCCGGCGACAGCCTGCTCACCTTCGCCTTCGACATCATCGCCGACGAGGCAACGACGCTACCGGCCGAGGCCCGGGCAAGGCTGGTGACGAAGCTCGCCCGCGCCGCTGGCATGGGCGGCATGGCCGGCGGCCAGGCGCTCGACCTCGCCGCCGAGCGCGACAACCCCGACGAGGCGGGAATCATCCGCCTCCAGGCGATGAAGACCGGGGCGCTGATCCGCTTCGCCTGCGAGGCCGGCGCGGAGATCGCCGGCGCGCGCGCCGAGGAGCGCGAGGCGCTGGCCGAGTTCGGCTCGGCCATCGGGCTGGCATTCCAGCTCGCCGACGACCTTCTCGACGCCACCTCCGATTCGGCCGCGCTCGGCAAGGCCGCCGGCAAGGACGCGGACGCCGGCAAGGCGACACTGGTCTCGCTCCACGGCGTCGACTGGGCGCGCCGCCAGCTCGGCGGCCTCGTCGCGCAGGCCGGCGAGTTGCTCGCCCCTTTCGGGACCCGCGCCGATACCCTGCGCGCCGCCGCCCGCTTCGTCGCCGTGCGCACGTCCTGAAACGGCGATACCCTTCATAATTATCTGTCGTTAGGCGGGATTGTGCTTCTGCTTGCGCGGGACTCGCCACACAGCCATACGCAGGTCGAACGTCGAGACGTCCCGTGCCCCGGCGAGAACAGCGACGGGAAAAGTCGTTGGCCCGGCGGTGCAGTTCAACATAGCCTGAACACCTCGACTACCACCGCGATAGTCGTTTTAACCTCATCCAGCTCACTATTGCGAGCCTGATAGCGGTCCATGGCACCATCGGTCGCCGCAGTTCATGTGAATCTTCCGCACGACAGCATGACTTGAGTATCAGATCAACACCATCCCGGAGTTTGCTCAGGTATTCGCCAATATACTTCCCGCTTTATCGCGGGCCCGTACCAGGGGGCCGTGATCGATCCAGGACGCCGTGTCGAAATCAGCCGGCAAGAACCCGTTTTCAAACAGAAAGCTCTTTCGGGCCTCCAGAGCATCCACCAGCTGCGGCTCAAGCGAGATGTCAAGCCTTTCGGAAATATCCGCGCCGATAGCCTCTTCGACCCAATAGTCGCTCGTCCCGATCTCACGGGCCATCATTCTTGTTGCTTCAGCAACGTTCCGCTTGGCCCATTCAGATGCAGCCAGCAATACCGCGACGTAGTCGTCGACGAGATCTGGATGCTCGCGCAGAAGTCCGCCGCTCACCGTTAGCGTCTCGGGTTGCTCATTGTTGACCTTGAAGCGGTAGTCGTCATCCAAAGAAAGATTGTAGACCTCATGCGCGCCAAGCTGGTGCTTGAGCGACATTCCCCACGCGGAGTATGCGAAAATTGCATCAACCTCGCCACGAACCAGGGCAAGCGTTTCGGTCAGCGACAGACGGCTGAGCCGGGGCACCGAGGCCATGTTGTCCTTGTCGTTGGGGTCGGCTGCGACATAGCTGTCGGACCGTTCGAGGTATTTGATGTTAATGTCGTCGAGGGTCAGTCCGGAACGCGAAAGCGCATGTGTGACCCCCTGAAGCGCGATCGCCCGCCAGAAATCGATCTTGTGGTTCAATCGGAGCGGGATGCCGATCGTCGCGCCCTTGAGTGTCTGTCCGGGGGTGAGCGAAATGATGGCTTGGTATTGCGGCACCCACTGTAGCCCGATCAGCCTTGTATCCGCACCGGCCGCACGCGCCCATATGGCAGGCGCGTTGCCGCCCTGCCTGAACGAGTTCTCGAGGCGATGCGTGTAATGGGACTCACGTATTTCCTGCGAAGGATGCTGACGCAGCGAGCGGAACTCTACGTTCTTCCTGCCAAGGACATCGGCGATCCATCCCTGCTGGATCGCTATGCCGCTGGCTGCAGGAACAGGACAACGTGTGAACCATATCGTATCTGGGCGAACGTTCATGACTCTATCTCGTGGTTCCGATGTTGAAAGAGGCAGGCTGGGAGCCGGTCGCCCACGCTGTCAGGCCGACGCGAGCGCCTTGTGCGGCAGCAAGTCAGCAAGAATAATCTCCTTGAAGCGCTGGAACTCAGGAGACGTGCGAATACGGGGTTTCGGCAGATCGACGAGTATATCGCGGATGATGCTGGCGGGCGGACCGGCCATCACGACGATCCTGTCGGAAAGCGCTAGGGCCTCATCGACATCATGCGTGATAAGAAGAACGTTTGGGACGGCATCGCTAACGATTTCCAGCAGATGGTCCTGCATCTTGAGCCGGGTCAACGGATCGAGGGCACTGAACGGCTCGTCGAGCAACAGCAGCCGCGGCATGCCGACCAGCGCGCGCGCAAGTCCCACCCGCTGCGCCATGCCGCCCGATAACTCCTTAGGCAGCGCCTCGGCAAACTTGCTCAGGCCCACCTTGGCGATAATCGCTTCCACCGCGATTGCACGGCGGTCCTTGGCCCAGTCCCACACGCCCAGCTCGATGTTGCGACGCACAGTCAGCCACGGCATCAAGCGAGGATCCTGAAACGCGACTCCGATCTCCGGGCGGGGCCTGTCGATAACCTTGCCGTCGAGGCTGGCCTGGCCTCCAGTTGCGGTTTCAAGCCCGGCAAGCAGGCGCAATGCCGTGCTCTTTCCACAACCGGACGGGCCCAGAACAGTGGTGATGCGCTCTTTGTCGATCTGCAGGTCTATCGGACCTAACGCCTGAAAGCCGTTGAATTTCTTCACGAGGTCCTTCAGCTCGATCACGCGTCACCTCCTGATCTGGTATCCTGCCAGCTCAAAACGCGCCTGGAGATATAGGCCAGAAGCATGTCGGTCCCCTTGCCGCAGATCGCGAAGATGATCATGCACGCCATGACGATCTGGGGTCTGCCGGTCATCTCGCCATCGAGAAGCAAATAGCCGATGCCCGAGGAAGCCCCCATCATCTCGGCGGCGACCACGACGAGCCAAGCGATGCCCATCGACTGGCGAAGGCCGACGAAAAGATAAGGCAGGGCCGCCGGAAGCAGAATGCGACGGACCAGCTGGAAGTTGTTGAGCCTGTAAACCTGCCCCACCTCGATCAACCGCCTGTCAGCGTTGATGATTCCGGACATGAAGTTGAGATAGGTTGGAAAGAACGCCGACTTGGCTATCAGCGTGACCTTCGAGGTCTCCTCAATGCCGAACCAGAGGATGAACATCGGAATCCACGCAAGGCTGGGTACGGTGCGCAGAGCGTGGATCACCGGATCGATGAGTCGCCGCCAGAGGGGCGAATAACCTGTCAACGCACCAAGAATGATGGCAGCGGAAACGCCGTAGAAGAAGCCCAGGAACACGCGTTGGACGGAAATGCCGAGATGGCCCCAGATTCTGCCCGTCTGGAAGAAATTGACCAGCACGTCGAGCACGTCGAGCGGGGATGGCAGGAAGAGCGGGTTTATCCATCGCAGGCTGACCGCCAGCTGCCACAGGACGATCAAGCCGACGGGAAGCACGAAGGGGGTCAGGACTCGCTCCGCGCGCGTATACCACGGCGTGCCGGCAGGCATGTCTGTTGCGGCCGAAGTGCTCCTCCGGCCGCCTGCGGAACTAGCGTAAACGGTCATGCGCTTCCCCGGCTATTCAGCAACCTTGAACAGATCGTAAACGAGTAGCTCGTCAACGATCTTCTCGAGATCGGCATCGGCGGGAATGGTGCCGAAGTCCTTGTAGAGATTGCCCCAGTTCAGGAGGAGCTGCCGATCTTCCGGAATGACCGCCGGCCGGGAAATATCCGTACGGGTGATGACCGGACGGGCGATCTCCTCGCCGAGGCCGGACGATGCGGCATAGTCCGCGATTGGTCTGCCCCCTGAAAAGTGGCCCTCCCTGAAGTAGGCTATTGAGCCGTTGGAGAGGACTTTGGAATGCCCCAGAAGAAGCACAAGCCCGAAGAGATTGTCGCGAAGCTGCGCCAGGTCGATGTTTTGTTGTCACAAGGCCGCTCGGTTGGAGAAGCGGTTCGTTCGATCGGCGTGACGCAGTTTACGTATTACCGCTGGCGCAAGGAGTTCGGCGGTCTGAAGGGTGATCAGGTGAAGCGCCTCAGGAGCTTGAGAGGAGAACGACCGTCTGTAAGCAGTGTCGGACCTGACGCTCAACTGATCCTCAAAGAGGCTGCCTCGGGAAACTTCTAGAAGCCCCCTTCCCGTCGTCGTCTAGATTTGTGTCGATCATGTCATGGCGAAGTTCTGCGTGTCGGAGCGCTTCGCCTGCAAGGTTCTCGGCCAACACCGTTCGACCCAGCAAGGAAGCGGGAGTCTGCATGATGATGAGAGGCGCTGACTGCCCGACATCATCCGTCTGGCTTCCCGGTATGGCCGCTATGGCTATCGTCGGATCACCGCGAAGTTGCGGTCGGAGGGATGGACGGTCAGCGCCAAACGCGTCGGAAGTGACGCATCTGGCAGCAGGAGGGGCTGAAGGTTCCCCAGAAGCAACCGAAGAAAGGCCGGCTGTGGCTGAATGACGGATCGTGCATCCGGCTTCGGCCGGAGCATCCCAACCATGTCTGGTCCTATGACTTCGTCGAGGGCCGGACCCACGATGGCAGAAAGTTCCGCATGCTCAACATCATCGACGAGTTCACTCGGGAGTGCCTGGCAGTCGGATCGGTCGCAAGCTCAACTCGACCGACGTCATCGACGTTCTGTCGGACCTGTTCATCCTGCGCGGTGTGCCGGGCCATGTTCGTTCCGACAATGGTCCGGAGTTCATCGCCAAGGTCGTGCGGGAATGGATCGTGGCCGTCGGCGCAGAACCGCCTTCATCGAGCCGGGCAGCCCGTGGGAAAACGGCTACTGCGAAAGCTTCAGCTCGAAGCTCCGCGATGAACTGCTCAACGGTGAGATCTTCTACAGTCTCGCCGAAGCAAAGGTCATCATCGAGGCATGGAGACGCTACTACAACACCGAGCGGCCGCACTCATCGCTCGGATACAAGCCGCCGGCACCGGAGGCCATCATCTGGCCTCCACCGTCGCGCGGATCGACACCGCCATCGGCCCAGGTAATGGCCGACAAGCCGATCATGCATTAAGATTGAAACCGGACCACCCTATGGGGTCAGGCCACCGCACTAGCACAAGCTGTAGGCGCATCGCCGGCCTCCTGCTGGAGACGGATCAAATTGCTCGAAAGCAGAGGAGTTCTAGGAAAAACTGTCCGCTTGGTCGATCCGGAGAAAGTCAATAAGGGAATAACTGTTATATGTCAGATAAAAATGAAATCACACGACCATGAAGCGAGGACTAAATTTGAAGAATTTATCAATAATAGCACAAATGCTATAGAATGTTATTCTATATCTGGAGAATGGGATTATTTAATAATATTTATTCTTGAAAATATAAATGAATTTCATGATTTTCTCATGAATAATATTCTTCAACATAAATCTGTATATAATTCATCATCTCATTTTGCACTAAAGAGAGTAAAATACTCAACATCCATCCCGGTATAATTTTTTTTAGCCCGCTCACGAACGTCCGCGAACCAGCAGCGTATAGTGGCTACAGCAGCCATCGACAAAGCAGCGGCAGGCTTTCCGCACGCAGACCGACACGACGATGAATTTCCGCCCCGATCCATTCGCCGACGATTGCGCCGATCACGACTGTCAAGGCAGATCAGATCCGCGATGGCGATCTTGGGCTCCATGCCGTTGCCCAGCAGCAGCACCAGGATCGGCCTTCGCGACCACCGGAATCGTGTTGATCATGACCGCGATCGGAAAGAATGCCTCCTCGACGCTCTGGCGGTACGCAAAGGCCGTTGGATTCTTCACGCCGGTCGACTTCATGCGGGGGTTACAGTCCGGCGAACTCGTCCACATACCGCTTCAGGAACCGGGGCTGCGGCAGAGCGAGGTCGGCCTGCTCATCCATCGCGAACGGCAGAACTGGCCTACCGTCCGGACGGTCGCGGCGCATCTGATAACCGAGTTCACGACGGTCGCCACCGAAATCCGCGAGATCGCTGCGGCTGCGGAACGACGCAAGGCCGCTACCGTCCGCTGACCGCCTTATCGTATAAGTCCTTGCAGAACACAAAAGGAACAGATATAGATTGTTCCTGTTTTGTTTAGGATCGATTCCCGAAAGGGCCGGGATGCTCACGCGCAAGCAACACGAACTGCTCCTCTTTATCCATCAGCGGCTGAAGGAGACCGGGATTCCCCCCTCCTTCGACGAGATGAAGGAGGCGCTCGACCTTGCGTCCAAGTCGGGCATCCACCGCCTGATCACGGCGCTGGAGGAGCGCGGCTTCATCCGCCGCCTGCCGAACCGCGCCCGCGCGCTCGAGGTCCTGCGCCTGCCCGATTCGATCGCCCCCGGCCTTAACGCGGCGAAGAAGTTCTCGCCCAGCGTCATACAGGGCAGCCTCGGCCGCGCCGCCGCGCCCGCGCCGCGGGCGCCCACCGGGAACGACAATGACGGCGCCGCGCTGGTCGGCATCCCAGTCATGGGCCGTATCGCCGCCGGCGTTCCCATCGCCGCGATCCAGAACCAGACCCATTCCATCGGCGTCTCGCCCGACATGCTCGGCAGCGGCGAGCACTACGCGCTCGAGGTCAAGGGCGATTCGATGATCGAGGCCGGCATTCTCGACGGCGACACCGTCATCATCCGCAACTGCCAGACGGCGAGCCCGGGCGAGATCGTCGTCGCCCTGGTCGACGACGAGGAAGCCACGCTGAAGCGGTTCCGCCGCAAGGGCGACACCATCGCGCTGGAAGCTGCCAACCCGGCCTACGAGACGCGCATCTTCGGCCCCGACCGGGTCAAGGTACAGGGCAAGCTGGTCGGTTTGATCCGCCGCTACTGACGCCTCGCGCCCGAAGTGGGGCGGATCCGAACGGCCCTGATGGGTTTGGACCGGGATACCCCCGATGTCTTCGGGCCGGCATAGAGGTGCAATCCTCCTTGTTTGCCCGGCCCTCGCCTTTCTTCCGTGAACGGAAAAGAGAACCGGCCGCATGTTCACGCCGTTCTGCCACGCTTGCGATTAGCGAAAGCGGGGATGAGAACCCTCTACTCCCCGTTTACGGGGAGAAGGTGCCCGAAGGGCGGATGAGGGGCGGCGCGAGGGTCGAAGATCGCCCTCCTGCGGAGCGGACAAGACGCGAAACGCTTCAGTACGCGTATTCGAGAAAAGCGGGTTCGATCGAGCCGCCCCAGCGCGTCCGGTAGGCGTTGAGCATTTCTTCGGCGCTGGTCGTGCCGCGCGCCACCACCTCGTCGAGCGGGGCAAGGAAGCCGGTCTCGTCGCTGCCTTCGCCGTTGGTGCGCGCCCGCGCCGCCAGCCCCCGGCGCGAGATCGCCAGCGCCTCGCGCGCGATCTCGCGCAGCGTCGCGTTGCGGAACGGCGTGGCGAGCGCCTGCGCCGGGACGGCATCACGCATCGCCACCACCTCGGCGAACGTCCAGTCCTTCGTCAGCGCCTCGGCCTCGTCGAGCGCGGCTGCGTCGTAGAGCAGCCCGACCCAGAACGCCGGCAGGGCGCAGATGCGCCGCCACGGCCCGCCGTCGGCGCCGCGCATCTCGAGGAATCGCTTGAGCCGCACGTCGGGAAACAGCGTCGAAAGGTGGTTGGCCCAGTCGCCCATGGTCGGCAGGCCGTCGCTCACCTCGCCCCGCAGCGCGCCGTTCATGAACTGGCGGAAGGTGACGTGAGTGGCATCGAAATAGCGCCCGTCGCGGATGATGAAGTACATCGGCACGTCGAGCGCCCATTCGACATAGTCGGCGAAGCCGAACCGGGGCGAGAAGCAGAATTCGAGAACGCCCGAGCGCTGGTTGTCGGTGTCGCGCCAGATGTCGCCGCGCCAGCTTGCAGGCCGTTCGGCCGCCCCTCGGTGAAGGGTGAGTTGGCGAACAGCGCCGTCGCCAGCGGCTGCAGCTTGAGCGACACCTGCATCTTGCGCCGCATGTCGGCTTCCGAGGAGAAGTCGAGATTCACCTGGATGGTGCAGGTGCGGTACATCATGTCCAGCCCCCGGCTGCCGACCTTCGGCATGTAGGCGGTCATGATGTCGTAGCGCGATTTCGGCATGCGCGGGGTCTCGGCAAGCGTCCATTTCGGGCTGCCGCCGAGGCCGAGGAAGCGGATGCCGAGCGGCTCGGCGACCTCGCGCAGCTGCGCGAGATGGGCGTTGCCCTCGCGGCAGGTCTGGTGCAGCGTCTCCACCGGCGCGCCGGACAGCTCGAACTGCCCGCCCGGCTCGAGGCTGATCGCCCCCTGCCCCGTCGGCTCCACGAGGCCGATGACGTTGCCGGCGTCGATGATCGGCTCCCAGCCGAGCAGGCCCTGCATGCCCTCAAGCAGCGCCCTGATGCCGTTCGGTCCCTCATAGGGAACCGGCCGGTTGCCGTCGACATAGAACGGGAACTTCTCGTGCTCGGTGCCGATGCGCCATGCGTCCTTCGGCTTGCAGCCGGCGGCGAGATAGGAGACGAGCTCGTCCACCCCTTCGATCGGGCTGAAATCGGTGGTGTCGCGCGCCATGGTCGTGTCCTCGCCCTGCCTCCGCGCCGCCTTGCCGGCGGCCGCGCGCGAGTGTTGAGCGGAACTCGCCGCCGCGATCAAGCGAAAAATCCTGACAAGCTGTTCAATGGGGCCGATCAGCCGGCCTGATCGCGCCAGTCGCCCAGCGTCGCCTGCACCAGCGCCAGCGCCGCCACCGCGGCCGTGTCGGCGCGCAGGATGCGCGGCCCGAGCGGAATCGCCGTGACGAAAGGCTGCGCCGTGAGCAGCCGCCGCTCCTCGTCGGAAAAGCCGCCCTCGGGGCCGACGAGAACGCCGATCTTCGCTTCCGTCACCGCCCGGAGCGCCGCGAGCGGGTCGTTCGTCCCGGCGCTCTCGTTGCAGAAGACGAGCCGCCTGTCTTTCTCCCATCCGGCCAGCAGGAGGTCGAGCTTCACCGGCGGGCGCAGCAGCGGGATGGACAGCACGCCGCACTGCTCGGCCGCCTCGATCATGTTGGCCTGCATCTTCTCCAGCGGCGGCCTCGTCACCTGCGTGTGCTGCGTGACGACCGGCTGGAGGACGCCCGCGCCCATCTCGACCGCCTTCTGCACCATATAGTCCAGCCGCCCGACCTTCAGCGGCGCGAAGGCGTAGACGAGGTCGGGCGCCGGCGGCTGCGGCCGCTCAGCGTGCTCGACGGCGAGCCTCACGCCCTTCTTCGAGACCGCCGCGACACGCGCGCGCCATTCCCCGTCGCGGCCGTTGAAGACCAGAAGCTCCGCCCCCTCGCCCATGCGCAGCACATGGGCAAGGTAATGGCTCTGCGCCCTGTCCGCCTCGAAGGCGGCGCCGGGGCCGAGATCGTGCGGCATGAAAAGCCGCTGCAATTTGTAGTTTGCGCGCATGAATCTCGTGATGCGGCGCGGACGCGGCCGGGTCAAGCCCGGCCCGCCGTCCCCGGCTCGCTCAGTTGGCATTGACGAGCACGACCCGCCGGTTCTTCGCCCGGCCGTCGTCGGCCGCGTTGGTTGCCACCGGGGCCATCATGCCCGCGCCGGCCGTGGCGAGGTGGTAATCGTCGATTACTGTTTACGTGGGTCAGGCCGGGGTCAGCGTCGGGTGCCAGACCGGGCTGAACCCCGCCCCCAGCGCCGCGACCGTGGCTGCGGGCGTGACCAGCCTTGCGCCCGGCGGCAAGGCCTGCGGCGGGCCATAGCCGCCGAAGCTCCACGACCGCGCCCTGCCCGCATGGAGCGCGAGGATCCGCCCCCCGACCTCGATCATCGCGCCGTCGGGCAGCGCGCCGATGGCTTGCGCATCGAGGGTGGGCAATGCCGCGCCGGCAGCATGCCTTTGCCGGTGGAGGACCGAATCGATGTCGGGGGCCGGGACATGGCCGAGCCGGTTGCCGGCGGCGAAGCAACGGCGAAACGCCTCCGCCGCCGCGCGCCGGCAGTAGAAGCAGGGGCGATGCCCCGCCGCCAGCGCCGTCGCCTCGTCGAGGAAGAACAGCTCCGTCCACCCGGCCGCGCCCGAGGGCGCGTTGCGCCCCATCGGCTCGCGCCGGCAGCCTCGCGGATGGTCGAGCGCGCAGATGATCCACGCCTTCGTCGTCCAGCGGCGCGCGAGCAGCGCCTTCGCTAGCGGATCGTGGATGACGCCGCGATTGCCGGTGAACAGGCCGCGCGCGGCGACGGCATGGATCTGCCCCAGCGGATCGACCCGGTTCTGCAACGGCACGGTTCTCGCTCCTTCCCGACTCGCGCGTCTCCATGCTATCGCTCGCGCGAAGCTGCGGCACCACCCGAAAGCGGACATCCTCATGCGCGTCCTCGTCGTCCAGAATTATGCCAATACCGGCCTCGGACAGGTCGGCGTCGCGCTGGCGGAAGCCGGCGCGCGCATCGACCTCCTGCGCGCCGATCTCGGCAAGGCGCTTCCCGACCGGCCGGGCGGCCATGACGGGCTGGTCGTGCTCGGCGGCGGCCAGAACGCGCTCGCGGACGAGCAGTCGCCATGGCTGCCGCAGCTGTGCGGCCTGATGCGGGCGTTCGGCGATTCCGGCCGCTCCGTGCTCGGCATCTGCCTCGGCAGCCAGTTGCTGGCGCGCGCCTATGGCGGCCAGAACATCATCGGCGGCGCGACCGAGTTCGGCTGGAACGAGGTGGAGCTGACGCCCGAAGGCGCGGAGGACCCGGTCCTCGCCCCCCTGCCCCCGTCCTTCCGCTCCTTCCAGTGGCACGACGACACCTTCGTCCTGCCGCGCGGCGCGAGCCGGCTCGCCGGCAGCCTCGCCGTCCACAACCAGGCCTTCCGGATCGGCCGCGCGGCCTACGGCTTCCAGTTCCATTTCGAGGCCGACCGGCCGCTGGTTGCCGAGTGGAGCGGCCTGTTCGCCGACTGGCTGGCCGAGCGGCATCCGGGCTGGAGCGAGCGCCACCCGGCCGAGGCCGCCCGCTTCGGCGGCGAGGCCGACGCCGCCGGTCTCGCCATCGCCCGCGGCTGGGTCGGCACGATCGGCGGCTGACGTCCTTTCGGCTGCTGCCGTTAGCGATAAATCGCCTTCGATATTGACAGCCCGGCAAGCCCTCACTATCTCACCCGTCATGTTAGCACTCACCAATGGCGAGTGCTAACCGCGTCCGGCGTCGCCGGATGGAGGGAACCTCTCAAACCAGTTTTTTAAGGACACCCAAGACATGGCAAAGTCGAAGTTCCGCCCGCTCCATGACCGCGTGGTCGTCCGCCGGGTCGAATCCGAAGAGAAGACCGCAGGCGGCATCATCATCCCCGACACCGCCAAGGAGAAGCCGCAGGAAGGCGAGATCGTCGCCGCCGGCTCCGGCGCGCGCGACGAGAACGGCAAGCTCGTTCCGCTGGAGGTCAAGGCCGGCGACCGCGTCCTGTTCGGCAAGTGGTCGGGCACCGAGGTCAAGCTCAACGGCGAAGACCTGCTGATCATGAAGGAATCCGACATTCTCGGCATCATCGGCTGATCGGCCGGTTCCCATCCCTTTCATTGACATTCGGCCGGCCCGCATGCGGAGCGGCCTCGAAAACAGGAGCTGAACATGGCTGCCAAGGACGTAAAATTTTCCCGTGACGCCCGCGAGCGCATGCTGCGCGGCGTCAACATCCTCGCCGACGCGGTGAAGGTGACGCTCGGCCCCAAGGGCCGCAACGTCGTCATCGACAAGTCGTTCGGCGCGCCGCGCATCACCAAGGACGGCGTCACCGTCGCCAAGGAGATCGAGCTCGAGGACAAGTTCGAGAACATGGGCGCCCAGATGGTGCGCGAGGTCGCCTCGAAGACCAATGACCTTGCCGGTGACGGCACCACGACCGCGACCGTTCTGGCGCAGGCGATCGTCAAGGAAGGCGCCAAGGCCGTGGCTTCCGGCATGAACCCGATGGACCTGAAGCGTGGCATCAACAAGGCGGTGGATGCTGTCGTTGCCGAGCTGAAGGCCAATGCACGCAAGGTGACGAAGAACGACGAGATCGCCCAGGTCGGCACCATCTCTGCCAATGGCGACGCGGAGATTGGCCGGTTTTTGGCCGAGGCCATGGAGAAGGTCGGCAACGAAGGTGTCATCACCGTCGAGGAAGCCAAGACCGCCGAGACCGAACTTGAAGTGGTCGAGGGCATGCAGTTCGACCGCGGCTACCTCAGCCCTACTTCATCACCAACCCGGAAAAGATGGTCGCCGACCTCGAAGACGCTTTCATTCTCCTGCACGAGAAGAAGCTCTCGAACCTCCAGGCGATGCTCCCGGTTCTCGAAGCCGTCGTCCAGACCGGCAAGCCGCTGGTTATCATCGCTGAAGACGTCGAAGGCGAAGCCCTTGCTACGCTCGTCGTCAACAAGCTGCGTGGCGGCCTCAAGATCGCTGCCGTCAAGGCTCCGGGCTTCGGCGACCGCCGCAAGGCCATGCTGGAAGACATCGCCATCCTGACGGGCGGCACGGTCATCTCCGAAGACCTCGGCATCAAGCTCGAAAACGTAACGCTCGACATGCTCGGCCGTTCGAAGAAGGTTTCGATCTCCAAGGAAAACACGACGATCGTCGACGGTGCCGGCCAGAAGGCTGAAATCGAAGGCCGCGTCGCGCAGATCAAGGCCCAGATCGAAGAAACCACCTCCGACTACGACCGCGAGAAGCTGCAGGAACGTCTTGCCAAGCTCGCTGGCGGCGTTGCCGTCATCCGCGTCGGCGGCTCGACGGAAGTCGAAGTGAAGGAAAAGAAGGACCGCATCGACGACGCCCTCAACGCGACGCGCGCTGCCGTTCAGGAAGGCATCGTACCGGGCGGCGGCGTTGCCCTGCTCCGTTCTTCCACGAAGATCTCCGCCAAGGGCGAAAACGATGACCAGGAAGCTGGCATCAACATCGTTCGCAAGGCGCTCCAGGCCCTGGTTCGCCAGATCGCCGAGAACGCTGGTGACGAAGCTTCGATCGTCGTCGGCAAGATCCTCGACAAGAACGAAGACAACTACGGCTACAACGCCCAGACCGGCGAATACGGCGACCTGATCTCGCTCGGCATCGTCGATCCGGTCAAGGTTGTCCGCACGGCTCTGCAGAACGCCGCTTCGGTTGCCTCGCTGCTGATCACGACGGAAGCCATGATCGCCGAACTGCCGAAGAAGGATGCACCGGGCGGCATGCCTGGCGGCATGGGCGGCATGGGCGGTATGGACTTCTAAGTCCTGCCCGAAGACCAGACCGGGAAGGGGCGGCAGCGATGCCGCCCTTTCTTTTCGTATTGCGCAGAGCCTTTCTTTTCGTATTGCGCAGAGAGCGCGAGCGCATCCGCGCAACCAAAACCCGTCTGGCTCGTTCTTTAACGCCGCATGGATGCGGCATTGGCGAAAGGAACAGGCGAGATGGTCAACAAGGATCAGGTCAAGGGCGTGGCCAAGCAGGCCAAGGGCGCCGTGAAGGAAGCCGCGGGCAAGGTCACGGGCTCGAAGAAGCTCCAGGCCGAAGGCAAGGCCGACAAGGTCGCCGGCAAGGTCCAGAAGGGCGTCGGCGACGTACGCCAGAAGGTCAAGAACGCGATCTGAACCCCGCTTTCGGGTTTACAGCACCACTTCTGGAGCGATCTTCGGACCGCTCCTTTTTTCTTTCCGGCTTGCCGCCGCCGCGACGGGCACGGATCGCTGCCCGAAAACCGATGCCCTGCCCCAAATCGTGAGGACTGCCGGATTAAAGCCGTGATCGGCCCCTCGTCGCACTTGAAATCGCCGCCGATTGCCCGTAAGAGCCACGCCAGCCCTTAAGGCGTGTGCATGCGGTTGTAGCTCAGTTGGTTAGAGCGCTGGTTTGTGGCACCAGAGGTCGGTGGTTCAAATCCACCCAACCGTACCACTTCTTCCCCCCGAAAGCTCAGAACAGCGATCCTTGGCCGCCGCCTTCCGGCTTCCGCGCCTGCTTGCGCGTCACCGGCCGCACCGACTCGCCGCCGGAGGCGACCGCATCGACGCTGCCGTCGGCGAACTCGATGGCAAGCGCATCGCCCGGCCCGACCGCGGCGGCGGACTTGACCGGCAGGCCTTGCGCGTCGCGCACCAGCGCGAAGCCGCGCCGCAGCACCGAGCGGTGGGACAGCGTCTCGGCCAGCCGCCACGCCTGCGCCAGCCGCACCGTGCGCCGCTCCCGCGCGATGGCGATCGACTGATCGGCGCGGCGGCCGAGGCGCTCCAGCGCCTCGCCGTGAAGCTCGATCCGCCGCCGCAGCGCCTCGGGCGACACGCGCCCGGCGTCGCGGGCAAGGCGGGTGCGCGCTTCGGCCAGCCGTCGCTCCAGCAAGGCCGGCGACAGCCGCAGGCCCCTGAAGCGCAGCCGCTTCGCCTCGGTGCTGGCGGCCAGCGCCCGCGACAGCCGGCTCGCCGCCTCGTCGAAATCGCGACGCGGCATGGCGAGGAGATCGTCGATCGACGGCAGCGCCCGCGACACGGCGCGCAACGCCTCGCGCTTGCGCTCGCCATGGCGCGACATGCAGCCGCGCAGCCGCGCGGCAAGCCGCGCCAGCGCCGCCTCCAAGTCCGCCTTGACCGGGACCGCGAGCTCGGCCGCGCCCGTCGGCGTCGGCGCGCGCACGTCCGCCGCGTGGTCGATCAGCGTCCAGTCCGTCTCGTGGCCGACCGCCGAGATGACAGGGATGTGCGAGGCGGCGACGGCGCGCACCACGGCCTCGTCGTTGAAGCCCCAAAGGTCTTCCAGGCTGCCGCCGCCGCGCGCCACGATCAGCACGTCGGGCACCGGCACCGGGCCGATCGGGTCGAGCGCGTTGAAGCCGGCAATCGCCGCCGCGACCTCCGCGCCCGCCGTCTCGCCCTGCACCCGGACCGGCCAGACGACGACATGGAGCGGGAAGCGGTCTGAGATGCGGTGGACGATGTCACGGATGACCGCCCCGGTCGGCGAGGTGACGACGCCAATGACGCGCGGCATGAACGGCAGGAGCTGCTTGCGTTCCGCGTCGAACAGCCCCTCGGCGGCGAGCCGCCTGCGCCGCTCCTCCAGCAGCGCCATCAGCGCGCCGGCCCCGGCCGGCTCCAGATTGTCGATGACGATCTGGTATTTCGACGAGCCGGGATAGGTGGTCAGCTTGCCGGAGGCGATCACCTCCATGCCTTCCTCCGGCCGGAACTTCAGCCGCGAGAACGTGCCCTTCCAGATCACCGCTTCGAGGCGCGCGCGCTCGTCCTTCAGCGCGAAATAGGCGTGGCCCGAGGAATGCGGCCCGCGATAGCCGGAGATCTCGCCGCGCACCCTGACATTGCCGAACGCGTCCTCGACCGTGCGCTTCAGCGCCCCGGACAGCTCGGAGACGGTGAATTCTGCCGCGTTGGTCACGGAAGGGGTGACGGCGCGCGAATCGGCATCGAAGAACGGATCGCTCATGGCGCGATTGATGCCCCCTCGCCCGACAAGGTCAAGTCATCAAGGTCAAGTCACCAGACGGCGGCGGGCTGCTTCTGCTTCTGCCGCTTGAGCCGCGCGAAGGGCAGCGCGTCGAAATCGAACTGGCCGATCTCCTCGCCCGACGGCACCGAGATGTTGTCGAGGCTCTCGGCGATGTGGCGCGCCAGCGCGTCGACGATCTCCGGCTGGCTGGAATGGCCGCGCATGATGCCGATGCGCACCTCGGGCAGCGCGCCGAAGCCGTCGGCCTCGCCGAGGATGCGCATGCCCGGGCGCAGCGCGCATTCGGGCAGCACGGAGACGGCCTGGCCGGACAGGACCGTGGCGATCAGCACCGTCGCCGACCAGCTCGAGAACAGGATGCGATAGTCGCGGCCCATCTGGTCGAGCACGTCGCAGGCGGCCCGGCGCCACAGGCAGGTGGTGCGCCCGACCGCGAGCGGAAGCACCTCCTCCTCGTGGATGGAATGGTTGGCGGACGTGACCCACAGCAGCGGCTCGCGCCGCACCACGTCGGAGAGGCTGCGCTCGTTCGAGTGGGTGACGATGGCGATGTCGAGCTGGCCGCGCTTCAGCTGGTCGACCAGATTGACCGTCGGCTCGCAGACGACGGAAAGCTCGACGCGCGGGTTGGAGCGGGCGAAGCGGGCCATGATCTCCGGCAGGAAGCGGTCGGCGTAGTCGTCCGGCGTGCCGATGCGGATCGAGCCTTCGAGCGTGGCGTCGTCGAAGGCGGCGAGCGTCTCGCGGTTCAGCCGCAGGAGCCGCCGCGCATAGGTCAGAAGCCGCTCGCCCTCCTCCGTCAGCCGGTTGGAGCGCCCGTCCTTCTCGAACAGCGGCTTGCCGATCCGCTCCTCGAGCCGCCGCATCTGCATGGAGACGGCCGACTGGGTGCGGTGCACCTCCTCGGCCGCGCGGGTGAAGCTGCCCATGTCGGCGATGGTGACGAAGGTGTGGAGCTGATCGAGATCGAGGGGAGCCGCCATGACAAACCCATAACATCAATTGATCCCAAACATTAAAAACATTCGTTGGATTAATCAATGCCGGCATGAGAAAGCTATGCTCGCACAGTTCAAGCGCATCCCGTCCGCCTGCCGGCCGCATCCTCCCATGCGGCGGCGCGAGGGTGTGCGCCCGAGCGCCAAGGAGATGAAGACATGAGCGCCCTCGACCGTCACTCGTCCGCAATTGTAGCCGAAAGGCCGGCCGCGATCAGCGAGGCGCTGCGCGGGCTGGCGCGCGCCTTCGCCAACCGCCGCCAGCTCGACCACCTGCGCGACCTCTCCGACCGCGGGCTGGCGGATATCGGGCTGATGCGGCTCGATCTCGATTTCGCCCGGCGCGCGCCCCTCGGCGTCGACCCGACCCGGCGTCTCGCCTCGGTGGCGCGCGAACGCGCCCATTCCTGACAAGGCTTCCCTACCCGCAGGCTCCCCATCGCCGGCCCACCGGCGGCCTGCCTCCTGCCCGGCTCTTGCGAAAGGGCCGGGCTTTTTTCATTTCACCTTCGGGATCAGCGGCCGCGGCCGCGCTTCTCCATGCCCTGGAGGAACTGGTCGAACACCGATTCCATGTTCTTCTGGTAGTCGTCGCGCGTCTTGGCGCCGGCCTCGAACATGTCGCCGAACAGATCGTCATAGGGCGTGCGCGGACGCCCGCTCGGATTCGTCTTCTGGCTGGCCTTGGGCTTCGCCCGAGGCTGCGATTGCGGCGCTGGCTCCGCCTGCCGCTGGCCGCCGCCCAGCATCTCCTCGAAGATGCGGCCGAGCGGGTTGTCGCCATAGGGGCTCTGCGGCGCCTGCCGCTGCCGGGGCTGCGATTGCGCCGCGCCGCCGCCGAACATGCCTTCGAGGATCTTGCCCAAGGGATTGTCGAACGGGTTGGGCTGCTGCGGCGCCTGGCGCTGCTGCGGGGCCGGCTGCGGCATGCCGAAGCCGCCGCCCTGCTTCATCATCTGCTCGATGATCTCCTGAAGCGGGTTGCCCTGTCCGCCGAAGCCGGCGGCGCTCATCTGCCCCGTCGACTGCTTGAACAGGCCGCCCATGATCATCGAGGCGAGTGCGGGCAGCATCTGCTGCAGGGTCTGCTGGGCGATGCCCGTCGCCTGCGCCGCCTGCGCCGCGACGGCGCGCGACAGCTCCTTGGAGCCGAACAGGTGGCCGAGGATGCCGTTGCCCTCCTGCATGCCCTGCGGCGTGAAGGCGGCGGCCGCGTCCTCGAAATATTTCGCGTGCTGGCCCGAGGCGAGCGCCGACAGGAAGCTGCCGAGATCGTAGGGGTTGGCGGTATTGCGCTTCAGCCCCTGGCTGAAGGCCGGCATCAGCGCCGCCATCGCCTCCTGCGCCTGTTGCTGGGAGAGGCCAAACTGCCGCGCCATCTGATCGATGGCGTTGCCGTTCTGGGCATTGGCGAGCATGTCGAACAGGGGCAGCATGAACGGTTTCCTTCCTTGATCCGTGCCGCCAGACTAACCCAGCCGCGGCGAAAGTGAAATTCGCCCCCTACAGCACTAGCCTTCCTGCTGCGCCGCCTGCTCGTCGCGCTGGCGCTGCACGTCGCGGCGCTTGTTGACGACGGCGGCGACGAGGACGCCGATGGTGACGACCGCGATGAGCAGGGTGCAGACGGCGTTGATCTCCGGCGTGACGCCGAGGCGCACCTGGCTGTAGATCTTCATCGGCAGCGTCGTCGCGCCGGGGCCGGAGGTGAAGGAGGCGATCACCAGATCGTCGAGCGATAGCGTGAAGGCCAGCATCCAGCCCGCCACCACCGCCGGCATGATCACCGGCAGCGTCACCTGGAAGAAGGTGCGCGTCGGCGTCGCGCCGAGATCCATCGCCGCCTCCTCCAGCGAGCGGTCGAACGAGATCAGCCGCGACTGCACGACGACGGCAACGAAGCACATGGTGAAGGTGATGTGGGCGAGCGTCACCGTCATGAAGCCACGGTCGAAGCCGACGGCGACGAACAGCAGCAGCAGCGACAGGCCGGTAATGACCTCGGGCATGACCAGCGGCGCGAACACCATGCCCGAGAACAGGAAGCGGCCGCGGAAGCGCGTGTAGCGTGTGAGCGCCAGCGCCGCCAACGTGCCGAGCACGGTCGCGACGGTCGCCGAGACGAAAGCGACGCGCGCCGTCACCCAGGCGGCATCGAGCAGGCCCTGATTGGAGAACAGCGCCACGTACCAGCGCGTCGAGAACCCGCCCCACACCGTCACCAGCCGCGAGGCGTTGAACGAATAGATGATGAGCAGCACGATCGGCAGATAGAGAAAGGCGAAGCCGAGGACGAGCGTGACGACGTTGAAGCGGGAAAGCCTGCCTTCCATCGCCCTACCTCCCCTTTTCCTGCGCCAGCGCCTGCGAGCGCTGGAAGAACATGATCGGCAGGACGAGGATCAGGAGCAGGATGATCGCAACCGCCGAGGCCACCGGCCAGTCGCGGTTGGCGAAGAACTCGTTCCACAGCGTCTTGCCGATCATCAGCGTCTGCGAGCCGCCGAGAAGGTCGGGAATGACGAACTCGCCGACCGCCGGGATGAACACCAGCAGGCACCCAGCGACGACGCCCGGCAGCGACAGCGGGAAGGTGATCTTCCAGAACGCCGCGGTCGGCGGGCAGCCGAGGTCCTGCGCCGCCTCGATCAGCGAGAAGTCCATCTTCTCCAGCGTCGCGTAAAGCGGCAGCACCATGAACGGCAGGTAGGAATAGACGATGCCGATGAAGATTGCCGTATGGGTGTTCATGATCAGCAGCGGCGTGTCGATGACACCGACCCACATCAGGAACTGGTTGAGCAGCCCCTCCGGCTTCAGGATGCCGATCCAGGCGTAGACGCGGATCAGGAACGAGGTCCAGAACGGCAGGATCACCAGCATCAGGAGGACCGGGCGCATCGAGCCCGGCGCGCGCGCCATGGCGTAGGCCAGCGGATAGCCGACCAGCAGCGTCAGGAAGGTCGAGACCGCGGCGATGACGACGCTCGACACATAGGCGTTGAAATAGAGCGCGTCGTCGAGCAGCCACAGATAGTTGTCGAAGGAAAGCTCGCGCAGCCCCTCGATCAGCGCCGAAAACCCCGCGCCGATGTCGAGCGTCGGCATGTAGGGCGGCATGGCGATCGCCGTCTGCGACAGCGATATCTTGAAGACGATGAGGAACGGGACGAGGAAGAAGAACAGCAGCCACAGATAGGGAACGAGGATGACGAAACGGCTTGTGATGGCGGCAAGCAGCCGCCCGCCGCCCCCTTCGCCGCGTGATGCCGTTGCCGCCTTGCCGTCCGCCGCCGAGGTCGCTCCGCTCATCGCCGCTTCCCCTTACCTAACGCGTCAGCACGACGCCGGCGTCCGGCGCGAAGGAAATCCAGGCCGTGTCGTCCCAGCTCAGCGGGTCCTCGACGGTGCGCGAGCTGTTGAGGGCGCTCGCCGTCACCACCTGCCCGTCGGCCAGCTTGACGTGGTAGACGGTCATGTCGCCGAGATAGGCGAGGTCCCAGATCGCGCCCTCCATGACGTTGGCCGCGCCCTCGGGGCGCTTGGAGGAGACCTTGATCTTCTCCGGGCGGATGGCGAAGGCGACGGTGCTGCCGGCTTGCGCCTCCCCCGCGTTCTCGACCCTGATCTGCGCGCCGCTGGCGCCGGTGATCGTGGCGATGGCGCCGCTGCGCTCGGAGACCGTGCCCTCGAGGATGTTCACATTGCCGACGAAGTCGGCGACGAAGCGCGAGGCCGGCGCCTCGTAGACCTCGGCCGGCGTCGCCACCTGCATCACCTTGCCCTTGTCCATGATGGCGATGCGGTCGGCCATGGTCATCGCCTCCTCCTGGTCGTGGGTGACGACGACGAAGGTCAGGCCGAGCTCCTGCTGCAAGTCCATCAGCTCGAACTGCGTCGCCTCGCGCAGCTTCTTGTCGAGCGCGCCGAGCGGCTCGTCGAGCAGCAGCACCTTCGGCCGCTTGGCGACCGAGCGGGCGAGCGCCACGCGCTGGCGCTGGCCGCCGGAAAGCTGGTGCGGCTTGCGTTTCGCGAATTGCTCCAGCCGCACGAGCTTCAGCATCTCCTTCACCCGCGCCTCGATCTGCGGCTTCGGCATGCCGTCCTGCTTCAAGCCGAAGGCGATGTTGGCCTCCACCGTCATGTGCGGGAACAGCGCGTAGGACTGGAACATCATGTTGACCGGCCGCCGGTAGGGCGGGATGCCGGCGAGGTCCTGCCCGTCGAGCAGGATCTGGCCGGAGGTCGGATGCTCGAAGCCCGCCAGCATGCGCAGGAGGGTCGACTTGCCGCAGCCCGACGCGCCGAGCAGGGCGAAGAACTCGCGCTCGTAGATGTCGAGCGACAGGTCGTTGACGGCGGTGAAATCGCCGAACTGCTTGGTGACGTTGCGGAAAGCGATGAAGGGCCGCGCCCCGGGATCGTTCCACGGCGCGAAGCTCCTGCGGATGCTGCCGAGCGATTTCATGCGAGGTTCCCCGGTTTCGAAGCCGCCGCCGTCTTCTCATGGACGGCATGAAGGCCTGTCGCTTTTATCCCTGAAGCCGGTTGCGCGCTGGCCTGCCTCTTTACGCCCGCGAAACCGCCTCGACGCCTGGTGACTGGAAAGAAAGGCGCCGGCGAGAAACCCGCCGGCGCCGGAACCTTGGGGCCTTACTGGCCGGTGACGATCTTCGTCCAGCTCCGCGTCAAGAGGCGCTGGGTGCGCTGGTCGTAAGGCTGGACGGTGAACAGGTTCTTCAGCGTCTCCTCGTCCGGGTAGATCGCCGGGTCCTCGACGATCTCGTCGTCGACGAATTCCTGCGACGCCTTGTTGCCGTTGGCGTAGTAGACATAGTTCGTCGCCTTGGCGATGACTTCCGGCTCCATCAGGTAGTTCAGGAATTCGTGCGCCTCATCGACGTTCTTGGCGTCGGCGGGGATGGCGAGCTGGTCGAACCACATCTGCGCGCCTTCCTTCGGCACGACATAGGCCACCTCGACGCCCTGGTCGGCCTCGGCCGCGCGGTCGGCCGCCTGGAACACGTCGCCCGACCAGCCGATGGCCGCGCAGATGTCGCCATTGGCGAGCGCGTTGATGAACTCCGAGGAGTGGAACTTGCGCACGTGGGGGCGCACGGCGAGCAGCACCTCCTCGGCCTTGGCGAGGTTCTCCGGCTCCTTGCCGTTGGGATCGAGCCCGAGATATTTCAGCACGGTCGGCACGACGTCGGTCGGCGAATCGAGGAAGTAGACGCCGCAGCTCGACAGCTTGGCGATCTGCTCGGGGTCGAACACGGTCGCCCAGGAATCGATCTCGTCGACGCCGAGCGCCTCCTGCACCTTCTGGACGTTGTAGCCGATGCCGACGGTGCCCCACATGTAGTTGATGGAGTATTCGTTGCCCGGGTCGTAGAGCGCGGTGCGCTCCGCGACCATGTCCCACATGTTCTTCAGGTTCGGCAGCTTGGACTTGTCGAGCTTCTGATAGACGCCCGCCTCGATCTGGCGCACCATGAACGGGCTCGCCGTCGGCACGACGACGTCGTAGCCCGACGCGCCGGCCAGGAGCTTGGTCTCGAGGATCTCGTTGGAATCGTAGACGTCGTAGACGACGCGGATGCCGGTCTTGGCGGTGAATTCCTGGATGATCGAGTCGTCGATATAGTCCGACCAGTTGTAGACGTTGACGACACGGTCCTGCGCGCTGGCCGCGCCGGCCAGCACGATGGCTGCGGCGGATGCGGCGGAAAGCAGGAATGCCTTGCGGATCATGGTATTCTCCTCTGTCGAACTCTTGGTTCCCGGCTCTGGCCCGGCCCCGGAAAGGCATGCCGGAACGCGGTCGATCGGTGGAAGCCTATTGGCGTTTTCGCATCCCCACAAGCGGGAAAAAGCGAAGGCGCTTCACAGATAGGTGGTGCGTTCGAGCGGCGTGATCTCACCCCAGAAAGCGAGGATTTCCGCCCGCTTCAGGTCCTTGTAGACCTTGGCCAGCAGCGGCCCCAGCGCCCGGTCGATGAAACGGCTCCTTTCCATGAGCTGGAGCGCGTCGTCCATGTCGTCCGGCAGGAACAGCCCCTCGTCCTCATAGGCGTTGCCCTGCACCTGCGGCGGCGGCACCGCCTTTTTCTCGATGCCCTCGACCATGCCCTGGATCAGCGCCGCCATCACCAGATAGGGGTTGGCGTCGGCCCCGGCGATGCGATGCTCGACGCGGCGGTTCTCCTCGTTGGAGACCGGGATGCGCAGGGCGACCGAGCGGTTGTTCTCGGCCCAGACAGCGCGCGTCGGCGCGTAGGAGCCGGGGGTGATACGGCGGAAGCCGTTCCAGGTGTTGATGAACAGCAGCAGCGATTCCGGCATGGTCTTCAGCAGGCCGGCGACGGCGGATTCGAGCCGCGGCCGCCCTTCCGCCCCGGCGAAGATGTTGTCGCCGTTCGCATCCAGCACCGAGGCGTGGACGTGCATGCCGTTGCCGGCATATTCGAGGAAGGGCTTGGCCATGAAGGTTGCGGTCAGCCCGTGGGCACGGGCGCAGCCCATGACGATGCGCCGGAGCAGGATGACGTCGTCGGCCGCCTTGAGCGGGTCGGCGCGATGCTTGAGGTTGACCTCGAACTGGCCGGGCGCGGCTTCCTTGATGATGGTGTCGATCGGCAGACTCTGCGCCGCGGCCGCGTCGCGGATCATGTCGAAGAGGTCGGCATGCTCGGCAAGGTCGTCGAGCCCGTACATGCGCAGCCGGTCCGGCCCGGCCATGGCGCCGACCGGCGCCGGCATGCCGTCGTCCCAGTCGGTCTCGGGGTCGAGCAGGTAGAATTCGAGCTCGAAGGCGACGACCGGGAAGAAGCCCTTCTCGTTGACCTCGGCGACCTTCTTCTTCAGCACCTGCCGCGGGTCGGCCATGAACGGCTCGCCCTCGGGCGTGAAGGTCTGGAGCAGCACCTGCGCGGTCTTGCGCTTGGCCCACGGCACGATGGCGAGCGTGCCGCGCGTCGCCCGGCAGAACCCGTCCTGGTCGCCCGTTTCGATATGCAGCCCGGTTTCAGAGACCTCGCGGCCCCACACGTCGAGGCCGTGCAGCGACATCGGGAAGTTGACACCTTCCTGGAAGGCCTTCTTCAGCGCGTCGGCCGGCGCCCACTTGCCGCGCATGACGCCGTTTGGGTCGACGATCAGGAATTCGACGGCCTCGAGATCGGGATGTTGTTCGACGAAGGCGCGATATTCGCGCTCGTGATCGGCAGAGACGAACCTTGCGGACTCTTCGGCGTCGGCGGACGACTTTTGCGCATCCGGTCCGGATTTGCGTTTTGTTTCTGGAATAGTCTTAACGTCGGACTCTGCTAGGTCCGATGGGTGAAATGGCAAGATAAACCTGTTTCGTTGTTTCGATCAGGTCAGCCTGCCCGCGCGCCCCAAGTCTGTCAATGGGGCGTCGGCATGCCCGTGAGGCCGGGCCGCTGCGGCCGTGACATCCGGCGCAGCTCGAGCCCGATATGCGCCAGAAGCGCCGCGAAGACGATCGCCCCGCCGATGAAGGTGCGCGTCGCCGGCACCTCGCCATGGACGAGCCAGACCCAGACCGGCCCGAGCAGAGTCTCGAAGGTAGCGAGCAGCGCCGTATAGGCCGGCGCGATCAGGCGCGCGCCGGTGGCGAACAGCGCGAGCCCCAGCCCCAGATTGATCGCGCCGAACGCGAACAGGAACCCCATGTCGGCGGCCGAGACGGCGAACGTGCCCGCCTGGGTCGACGCCAGCACCCCGGCGATGACGACGCCGAGACAGGTCGCCGGCGTCATCCGCACGTGGGAGAAACGGCGCATCAGCACCGTGGCGATCGAGAAGGCGAAGACGATCGCCAGCGCCAGCGCGTCGCCGACCAGCGAGCCGCCGCCGGCAACCGAGCCCGAGACCATGACGCCGACGCCGAGGATGACAGCGGCGATGGCCGCCCATGTCGCCGCGGAGACCTTGATCCCGAGCACGACGAAAGACAGCAGCGCCGCGATCAGCGGCCCGCCGGCCTGGAACAGCAGGATGTTAGCGACGGTCGTATGCGCCAGCGCCAGCACGAAGAACGAGGTGGAGACCGCCAGGCAGCAGGCGACGGCGAGGCCGGGCAGTCCCATGCCGCGAAAGAGCTGGAGCGTGCCGCGCGCGCCGTCGCGCCACAGCATGAAGCCGAGCAGGAACAGGGCCGCCCAGACCGAGCGCCAGAACACCACCGTCCACGGATCGGGCGCCTCGATGAAGCGGGCGCTGACGCCGCCGAGGCTCCAGCAGAGGGCCGAGAGGAAAACGAGCAGGTAGCCGGTCTGCTCCTCGCGCGCAGGAGAAGATATGCCGGTGGTGGAAGGACCGCTCATCGACGTCAGGCTCCGGCACTGGTGGAGGCGCTTTGGGAATGTGATGCCTGTTTCCGCTGCTAGAAGCAATCGCCCCGCTTTGCGTGATCCAGCGCCGCAATCCCGTTAGGGCACCTCGCGGTGGCGCGGGCGGCTACTGGAAATCGAAGGCCGACAGACCAGTCGCCATCTCGTCCAGCCCGAGCGGGCGCGTCACCGGCGGCTCGATGCGCGCGAGGCACCCGGTGCGCTCGCACAGCCGGCAGGCCGGGCCGATCGCGACGGCCTTCTCGTTCGCCGGCAGCGCCGCGGCATAGACGACCTCGTCCCTGAAGCCGATGTCGCAGCCGATCAGCACCGCCGTGCGGCGCGGCCGCTCGGCGAACGCGCCCTGCGGCCCCTCCAGCGTGCGCGCCATGGTCAGGAACGCCGCGCCGTCCGGCATCTCCACCGCCTCGACCAGGATCTGCCCCGGCTGGGCGAAGGCCGCATGCACCGCGAGCTTGGGGCAGCCGCCGCCGAAGCGGGCATGCGGGAACCCTCCCGCGCCGGCGCGGCGGAAGCGGTTGCCGGCATTGTCGGCCTCCAGCATGAAGAACGGCACACCCGCCGCGCCCGGCTTCTGCATCATCGTCAGCCGGTTCGCCGCCTGCTCGAAGGAGACGCCGAAGCGCGAGCGCAGCACGTCGATGTCGTAGCGCGCGCGCTGCGCCGCGGCGAGGAAGGCGCCATAGGGCATCATCAGCGCGTGGGCGGCGTAGCGGCCGAGCTCGAAGCGGGCGAGACGCCGCGCCTCGTCCGACGACAGCTTCAGCGCCTTGACCTCGGCCGCCACCGCCACCTGGCAGCGGATGAGGCACGCCTCCATCGCCACCTCGCGCAGCTGGTCGAAGGGCGACAGCCGCTCGGAGATGAACAGGCGCTGCGAGTGCCGGTCGTAGCGGCGGCGCCAGTTGGGCATGGTCGCGACCGGCAGCACCTTGACGACGATGCCGTGCTCGCGCTTCAGCCAGCCCTTGAGTGCACCGTAGAGGTCGTCGCCGGGCTGGAGAAGCTGGGCGAAGGCCTCCGTCTCCTCCTCCAGTGCCGGGAACCAGTTCGCCCGGCGCTCGAACGTCTCGCGCACCTCGTCGATGGGGAGGCGCGCCGAGGACAGCGTCGTCGCCCGCCCCTCGCGCGCCAGCAGCTCGGACAGATCGGAGAGGCGCTCCGCCTGCTCGCGATAGGCGCGGTAGAGCTTGATGACCGCGGCCGACGCGTTGGGCGCGGCGTCGGATATCTCGACCAGCTCCTGGTCGCCCGGCAATTCGCCCGCCAGCAGCGGGTCGGAGAACACCTCGCGCAGCGCCGCGATGGAGCCCGTCCCCTCGGCTTGCAGTTCCTCGGGCTCGACATGGTAGACGGAGGCGAGCTTGAGGATGAGCTGAACGGTCAGCGGCCGCTGGTTGCGCTCGATCAGGTTCAGATAGGACGGCGAGATGCCCAGCCCCTCGGCCATCGCCGTCTGGGTCAGCCCCTTGGCGTTGCGGATGCGGCGGATGCGCGGCCCGGCGAAGATCTTCTGTTCGGCCATGCGTTTCGGCTTTCACGCAGAAAAGAGGGCGAAAAACGCGGGATTGACCGGATTTTACAAAACGTACGTCGATCCCGCTTTTACAATCTCGACAATTTTACAAGCAGCCGATGTCAAACGCAACACAGGTTTTCCCGAATTTTCTGAACCAATTTGCCATTTTCCTCGTTCTTTTCGGCAGTGCAATGTAAACGAGGTCACATCGGGATCGCAGCTCCCATGCGATCCGCCGGCCAGAACCAGTTTGCAGGAGAGTCACTATGACCGATTTTTACAATCTCGTCCCGTCCGCCCCGGAAGGCCGCTATGAAGGCATCCAGCGCCCCTATTCGCCGGAGGACGTCAAGCGTCTGCGCGGCTCGGTCCAGATCCGGCACACGCTGGCCGAGAACGGTGCCAACCGCCTGTGGAAGCTGATCGACGAGGAGCCCTTCGTCAACGCGCTCGGCGCGCTCAGTGGCAACCAGGCGATGCAGATGGTGCGCGCCGGCCTGAAGGCGATCTACCTCTCCGGCTGGCAGGTCGCCGCCGACGCCAACACCGCCTCGGCCATGTATCCCGACCAGTCGCTCTACCCGGCCAACGCCGCGCCGGAGCTGGCCAGGCGCATCAACCGCACGCTCCAGCGCGCCGACCAGATCGAGGTTTCCGAAGGCAAGGGCCTGTCGGTCGACACCTGGTTCGCGCCGATCGTCGCCGACGCCGAAGCCGGCTTCGGCGGCCCGCTCAACGCCTTCGAGATCATGAAGGCCTTCATCGAGGCCGGCGCCGCGGGCGTCCATTTCGAGGACCAGCTCGCTTCGGAGAAGAAGTGCGGCCATCTCGGCGGCAAGGTGCTGATCCCGACGCAGGCGCACATCCGCAACCTGACCGCCGCGCGCCTCGCCGCCGACGTGATGGGCGTGCCGACGCTGATCATCGCCCGCACCGACGCCGAGGCCGCCAAGCTCCTGACCTCCGACATCGACGAGCGCGACCAGCCCTTCGTCGACCATGACGCCGGCCGCACGGTCGAGGGCTTCTATCAGGTCAAGAACGGCATCGAGCCGTGTATCGCGCGCGCCATCGCCTATGCCCCCTATTGCGACCTGATCTGGATGGAGACCGGCAAGCCGGACCTCGAACAGGCGCGGAAGTTCGCCGAGGCCGTGCAGAAGGCGCATCCGGGCAAGAAGCTGGCCTACAACTGCTCGCCCTCCTTCAACTGGAAGAAGAACCTCGACGACGCGACGATCGCGAAGTTCCAGAAGGAGCTGGGCGCGATGGGCTACAAGTTCCAGTTCATCACCCTGGCCGGGTTCCACCAGCTGAACTACGGCATGTTCGAGCTGGCCCGCGGCTACAAGGATCGCCAGATGGCGGCATATTCGGAGCTTCAGGAAGCCGAGTTCGCGGCGGAGGCCGTCGGCTACACCGCGACCAAGCACCAGCGCGAGGTCGGCACCGGCTATTTCGACGCCGTGTCGCTGGCCATCACCGGCGGCCAGTCGTCGACCACCGCAATGAAGGAATCGACCGAGACCGAACAGTTCCGCCCGGCGGCGGAATAAGGTCCGGCCAGCAAGGCTCAAGGCCAGAAGGCAAAGGAGAAAACCCATGTCGCCCAAGACCCGCGTCAAGGAACGTGCGGAGGAGCAGTCCTCGGCCATGAACAGCGATCAGCAGGCCGTCATCCGCATGGTGGCGAACGACCTGCACCGGCTGAACCAGTCGGTGATGAAAGCGGTCGAGGCCGGCGTGTCGGTGGAACTGGTGCGCTCGGCGCGCCACCACGGCGGCGACGGAAACTGGGGCGACCTCCTCATTCCGGTCGTCGTCGCCAACGCGGCCGGCATGGGCGGCGGCGACGAAGCCTGAAGGCCCGATCATCCGACGAAGAAAAGGCGGCGCTCCGGCGCCGCCTTTTTCGTTCTTGCCGCCCGACGCATGTCTTCCGAAAGCGGGAAACGGCTTCGGGACAAAGACATGCGTCAGCAAGGAACGAAAGCGCAGGAAGCGAACCGGAAGTTTGCGACACGCTTTAGACTTGACAGAAGCAGTCATATCAAGAACAAGCACTCGCCCCTTCGAATTCTCGTTCCCATGGTCTTTCCAATCGGAAGAATCGATGCAGAATTCAACGAACGACAATGCAGACGGTTCGGCGCTCGATTTCGGGCTGGTGCTGGTCGTGGGGTCCTCTCCCGTCAACCGGGTCGTCGTGTCCCGCATCGGCGAGCGCGCAGGCTTCCGGGTCGTCTCGACGACGCCGGATCAGGCCGGGACCGCGCTTTCCGACCCGCTGCCGATCCTCGTCGTCCTCGACGGCGGCGCGGACAACGGCGAATGCGACCCGTTTATCGACGCGCTCGACCGCCTGCGCCGCCCGGTCTCGGGCCGCCGCGCGCCGCTGGTGATCCTCCTGTCCAACCACCGCACCCCCGATCCGGACAGGGAAAGCGCCGTCGACGCCATCATCGCCAAGCCGATCATGCCCGACACGCTGCAACCGGTCATGCAGGACATGATCCGCGATCTGCAGCAACTGCATTCCGGCTGATCCGGCCCCGGCCTCACGCGCTCAGGCGTTGCGGCTCCGCATAGTCCTGCCCCGCATCGTCCGCCGACCTCAGCCTGAATCTCGCCAGAACCTGCGTCAGCGAGGCGCTTTCCTGCGCCAGCCCCTCGCCGGCCGCGCTCAGCTGCTCGACCATCGCCGCGTTCTGCTGCGTCGCCTGATCCATGTGGTTGACGGCGGTGTTGACCTCGTAAAGCCCGGTCGACTGCTCGCGCGCGGCGGTGGCGATCTCCTCCATCTGCGCGTTCACCTCCATCACCAGATCGACGATCTGCGCAAGGCCACGCCCGGTGTCGGAAACCAGCCGCACGCCCTCGGTCACGGCGACCTCGGCGTTCTCGATCAGCGACTTGATCTCGCGCGCGGCCGTCGCCGAGCGCAGCGCGAGCTCGCGCACCTCCTGCGCCACCACGGCGAAGCCCCTGCCCGCCTCGCCGGCGCGCGCCGCCTCGACCCCGGCATTGAGCGCGAGCAGATTGGTCTGGAAGGCGATCTCGTCGATGACGCCGATGATCCGGGTGATCTGGCGCGACGCGCCCTCGATCCGCTCCATGGCCGCCACCGCGTCGCGCACGACGTCGCCGGAATGCTCGGCCTTGCCGTGCGCCGCGCGCGTCACCTCGCGCGCCTCGGCCGAGCGCTGCGACGTCGCCGTCACATTGGCGGTGATCTGTTCCAGCGCCGCGGCCGTCTGCTCCAGCGACGCGGCCTGCTGCTCGGTGCGCCGCGACAATTCGTCCGACGCCGAGGAGATCTCGCCCGCGCCGCCATTGACGGTGCCGACCGCCTGCTCGACGCCGAGCAGAGTGTCGCGCAGCTGGCCGACCGAAGCGTTGAAATCGTGCCGCAGCGCCTCGAACTGCGGCGCGAACGTCTCGCCGATCTCGCACAGCAGGTCGCCGGCCGCGAGCCGGCGCAGGCTTGCCGCCAGCGTCCCCGTCGCTTCGCTCAGCCGCGCTTCCGCCTCGGCCGCCGCCCGGCGCTGGGTTTCCAGCCGCTCCGCCTCGGCCTGCCGGCGCGCCGCCTCGGCTTCCTCCTCCAGCTCGGCGTTGCGGATCGCGGCGAGGCGGAACACCTCGACGGCGCGCGCCATGTCGCCGATCTCGTCCTTGCGGCCGCCGCCGATCTCCCGTTCTTCGAGCGCCCCGGCCGCGAGCGCGCGCATCGCCTCGACCAGCCGGTCCAGCGGCCTGACGATGGTCATCGTCATGAGGCTGGAAAGCGCGATCATCATCAGGCCGCCGACGATGCACAGCGCGGCGATGACCTTGAGATCGGAGAGCGCGTCGGCCGCATCGGCCGCCGCAAGCGTCGCGATCTGTTCGAGGGTCCGGTTCTCGATCTCCTTCATGGCGTCGATGCGCTCGCTCGTCGCCGCGAACCACCGGCCGCCGTCGAGCCCGGGCAGCGTCGCGCCGGCGCCGCCGACGATGATCTCGTTGCGCGTCGCCTCGATCTCCTCCAGCACGGGCACGGCGAGGCCGGCCTCCATGGCGGGGCGGTTCTCCGGCTCATGCAGCGAAACGAAATTGTCGAGCAGCGCCGCCTGCGCGCCGCCCATCTGGGCGAAGTCGACGAGGCGGGCGGGGTCGACCCGCTCCGAGCCGATGAAGCCGGCGCCGGTCGCCCGCTCCTGCCCGGCGATCTCCTTGGCCTGCATCAGCTGGTTGTAGGCGACGATCCGCGAGGCGATCTTCGATTCCACGCCCTTCATCGACAGGTCGCGCGCGAGCCCGACCATGCTGCCGATCGTGTCGGTGTAGGCGGTGAAGGACTGCGCCGTGGTGAAGGCTCGCCTGTCGATGGCGCTGCGCGCCTCGGCAAGCAGCGCGAGCTTCGCCTCGAGGCTGCGGACCTGCCGCGCAAGCGCGTCGTCGCCGAGAACCGCTTCCGACCGCGAAACGCCGCCGACCTTTTCCAGCGCAGCGTCCGCGTTGGCGCGCGCCCGCTCGAGGTCCGCCCGCGCGGCCGCGCCGGACGCGCCGAGATATCCCGCGCTCAGCCCCCGCTCCACCTGAAGCAGGTGGACCGCGTCGCCGACCAGCCCGACGCTCTCGCTGACCACGACGATCTGCTGCATGTGCCGGTACGAGGTCCACATGCCGCCGATCTGGGTGGCGGCGAGGTATCCCATCGCGGCAAGCGGCAGCAGCACGGCGGTCCACAGGCGCCGATTGATGGAAATGTCGGTGATACGCATGGAAACCTCCGGGAATGCCGGGCGTCATGCCTTGGGAAGCGGCGCATCATGCGTCGGGGCCATGTCCCCGTCTCGCGATGAAGGAACGATTAATGACCGCCGCCCGGCCGGGCGCTTCGCCGGAGCCGGAGGGGTATTTCCGATCCGGGTTTGCGATTTCGCAAACAGGAAGGCGGAAGGGCCGAGCCTCAGTCCCAGGTCCGCGACGCGTTTCCACCGATCTCGACCGTCATGCCGACCGTGCCCGAGGGGAACTGCCTGCGCCCGAGATCCGTCCGGAACGCGTCCGCGACCGTCTCGAAATCCCATTCGCCTTCAAGCGTCGGCAATGCGATGCCGGGATGGACGGCGAGCGAAAGGACGCGGCCCTCGATCCGCACCACCTGCCCGGTGACGCCGCTCGCGGCATCCGACAGCAGATAGCAGGCGACCGGGGCGTTGAACTCGGCCGGAACGCTGGACACGGGCGCGCCGAGATAGCGCTCGGCTTCGTCCATCATCCGCGTCGCCGCCATCGGCGACAGCGCGTTCACCCGGATGCCGGCCTCGCGCAGCTCCGTCGCCCAGGCATAGGTGGCGGAGGCCATCGCGCCCTTCGACGCGCCATAGGCGCTCATGGCCGGCAGGCCCATCTGCGCGCCCGACGAGACGTTGAGGATCGCCCCGCCCTTGCCCTGGGCGAGCATCTGCCGCGCCGCATGGACGGCGCAGGCGAAGGAGCCGAGGACGTTCACCTCGAGATGGGCGCGCACCGACGCCTCGTCGAGCTCCTCGATCCGCGCCATGCGGAACAGGCCGGCATTGTTGAACAGGCCGTCCAGCCGGCCCCACTCGGCCACCGCCCGCATCACCAGCTCGCGCGCAGCCGCCCAGTCGGTGATGTCGCCGGGATGGGAGACGGCGGTCCCGCCGGCCTCGCCTATCGCCCTTGCGACCGCTTCGGCCTCGGCGGCGTCGCGGTCGTTGACCACGACGTGCGCGCCGTACGACGCGGCGAGACGCGCGGTGGCGGCGCCGATACCACGTCCCGCCCCGGTCATGACGATCGTCTTTCCCTCAAGCCAGGTCATGCGATCCCGTTCTCCGGTTCAATATCAACGGACAGCCCTATTGCTCGCGGCCAGCGCCCAGCCGTTCCTTCAGCTCGGACGCCGCGCAGGCGAGCTTCACCTCGCCCCGGTCGAGGACCACCGCGCGGTCTGCATAGGGCAGCGCGATGTCGATGTGCTGCTCGACGATGACCACGGCGGCGCCCGATGCGGCCCAGCTGCGCAGGAATTCCATGATCGGCGGCAGGAGCGCCTGCGCCAGCCCGAGCGACGGCTCGTCGCACAGGAGCACCTTCGGCTGCGCCATGAACGCCTGGCCGAGCGCCAGCATCTGCTGCTGGCCGCCCGACAGGTCACGCGCCATGTGCCGGCGCCGCTCCCCGAGGATCGGGAACACCTCGAAGACGCGGGCGACCTGCGCATCGAACCCCGCCCGGTCGGCCCTGATCGCCGCGCCGAGGCGCAGATTGTCCCAGACGCTGATCTCGGGAAACACCCGGTGCCCGTCGAGGACGAGGCGCAGCCCCGCCGCCGCGATCCGTTCCGGCTTCATGCCGGCGATGTCGCGGCCCGAAAGCACCACCCTGCCGGCCGTCGGCCGGATGAAGCCGCCGATGGTCCGCAGCAGGGTCGACTTGCCGGCGCCGTTCTCGCCGGCGACCAGCAGGATCTCGCCCGGCGAGACGGCGAGCCCGACGTCCCGCAGGACCGGGACGCGGTTGTAGCCGGAATGCAGGCCGACGACCTCAAGCATGGGACACGCTCACGAACAGCTTGCTGACTTGCGGGTTGCGGGCGACCTCCGCCGGCGCACCGCTGGCGATGACGCGCCCGCTCTCCATCACCACCACCTCGTCGGCCACGCGCCAGACAAGGTTGAGGTCGTGCTCGACGATGACGATGGTGCGCCCCGCCTCGTCCCTGAGCCGCAGCAGCAGGGTCTGGAGCCCTTCGCGCTCCGCATGCGACAGGCCCGCCGCCGGCTCGTCCAGCAGGATGATCTCGGCCCCGGTCTGCAACACGCGCAGCACCTCGATCGACCGCCGCTGGCCGTGCGGGATGATGTCGATGTCGGCGCCGGCCAGCTGCGCGCGCAGCTGCTCCAGCGAGGCGTCGCCGCCGGTGCCGATGCCGCGGGCCTCCGCGCCGACCGAGACGTTCTCGTAGGCGGACAGCGTGTCGAAGATGCGCGGGGTCTGGAACGTCCTGCCGATCCCCATCCGGGCGATCATCGACGGACTCTTGCCGGCGATCGGCCGGCCGAAGACCGAGATCGTGCCCTTGTCCAGCCGGCTGAAGCCGGTGATGGCGTTGATGAGCGAGGTCTTGCCGGAGCCGTTGGCGCCGACCAGCCCGACGATGCGCCCGGCCGGAACCTCGACGCTGACATTCTCGATCGCCCGCACCGCGCCGAACGACTTGCTGGCGTCTCGGATGGAGATCGCGACCTCGCCGGCGCGCGGGGAGCCGGCGGGAAGCGGCAGCGTCGCCAGGCCGAAATCGAGCTCCTGCGCCCCTGCCCTGCGGCGCAGCCCGCGGTCGAAGGAGCCGACGATGCCGTCCGGCAGGACGAGCATGACCAGCAGCGCCAGGGTGCCGTAGGCGAGCAGGCGGTAGTCGATCAGGTCGACCAGCAGCACGTTGGGCAAAAGGTAGAGCAGATAGATGCCGGCCAGCGGTCCGAACACCTGCCCGCGCCCGCCGACGATGACCGAAAGGAAGATCAGGACCGACAGCTCGAGATGAAACGCCGCCGGGCTGACGAAGCCGACGATCGGCGGGTAGAGCGCCCCCGCCGCGCCCGTCGCCGCGCAGGTGCCGCAGAAGACGATGCTGCGGATCAGGCCCGGCCTCAGGCCCAGCGTCTGCGCCGATTCCGGGCTCGCGCCGGCGACGCGCACGAGGCGGCCGGCCGGGGAACGGCGCAGCAGGAGATGGCCGGCGACGGCAGCGCAGGCCGCGAGCGCGCAGGCCAGCGACAGCGGCGTCAGCCCGGCGAAGAGCGGCTGCTTCCATGCGCCGGCCGGCGTCGAGATGCCGTTGATGCCGTTGGTGTAGCTGTCGAAGGTGAACAGGAGCTCGGGAAACACCATCCCCGCGCTCAACGTGACGAAGCCGAGATAGTAGCCCTGAACCCGCAGCGCCGGCAGCGCGTAGATCAGCCCCGCCAGCGCGCCCGCGGCCGTGGCGCAGAGGAAGGCGACGATCCACGGCAGCCCGTAGAGCGACAGCGCCATGGCCGCCGCATAGGCGCCGGCGCCGAAGATCGCGCCCTGTCCGAAGGAAACCTGGTTGGCGTCCTGCAACAGGAAGTTCTGCGCGACGGCGACGGCGATGAGGATGTTGACGAACTGGAAGCTGTAGCTCCAGTAGCCGCTGCCCAGCATGTCCGGCAGCAGACCCGTGGCAAGGATGCACGCGATCGCGGCGACAAGCTGGATGGTCTCCGATTTTCGTGTCGAGCGCATCGCCGGTCCAGAACTCGGGTTGATCAGAAACGCCGCGCCATATGCGCGCCGAACAGGCCGCTCGGCCGCACGAGGAGCATCAGCGTAAGGATGATCAGGGAGACGTATCCCTGGTATTGCCCGCCGAACTGGTAGGTCGCCACCATGGAGATGATGCCGATGATCGGCCCGGCGACGATGGCGCCGGTCATGTTGCCCATGCCGCCGACGACCGCGACGACGAAGCCCGAGATGACGTAGCGCAGCCCCGCCTCCGGCGTGATCGAGATGATCGGGGCGGCGGCATAGCCCGCACTGCCGACGACGAGCCCGCTGATGGCGAAGGAGAGGATCTGCAACCGGCGCACCTTCAGGCCGGCGGCGGCCGCCGCCTCGAGGTCCTGCGACAGGGCGCTGAGGGCCAGCCCTCCGAGAAAGCGGCTGAAATAGATGCGCAGCGCCACGAACCACGCCACCGCGAGGCACGGCATGACGAGATAGGGAAGCTGCGTGTACATCCCAAGGAACTGGAACGACGGCACCGGGCCGCCATACTCGGCCGACCACGGGCCGAGCGTCAGGAGAAGCAGCGCGCCGATGATGATGGAGACGGAGAGCGTCGTGATCAGCCACGATTGCTGCTCGGTCGAATGACGCAGGGGATAGAGCGTGATCGCGCCCTGCACCGCCATGACCACGGCGAGCGCCAGCGCCGCAACCACTAGCCCGACCAGCCACCACGCCCCGAAATATCCGGCCTGCGAGAACTGTACGCCGACGAGCCCGCCCAGCACGAGCATCCCGCCCTGCGCGAAGTTGAGGACGTGCGTCGCGCGGTAGATCACGTTGAGGCTGATGGCGATCAGCGCGAATATCGCGCCGAGGCCAAGCCCCCGCATGGCGATGAAAGCAAGCTCGTCGATCACAGCTTTCCCCTGTCGGAAGGCCGGCAGGCCGGCTGCCGCGCCTTCCTGTCGTCGGCCGGGTGCTGGAGCCGCGGGCGTTCTGGCGAACGCTGTTCCGCTGCTCCAGCCTGGTTTCCCAAGCCGCATTCGTGCGACGCCGGACGATTCCGTCCGGCTACAGAATGCTCTAGCAGCCCGCGCGCTTCATCAAGCCGTCGGCGCGAATATCGTTCGGCCGATGGACGATCGCAAGCTCGTTCGGGCCGAAGAGGAAATGGCTCTCGCTGCTCGGCGAGATCGCGCCGTGGATCAGCGGCACCTTGGAGCCGTCGCTTTCCACCCACTTCGCCAGCGCCTCGCCGCCGGTCTCGCCCGTGGCCTCGACGCCGGCCATCAGCAGCTTGACGGAATCGTAGTACTCGCTGGCGAGGCTGACCGAGATCTTCTCGTAGACGTCCGGCGCGAAGGCCTTCAGCTTGTTGGAGAAATCGGCATAGGCGCTGGTGCCCTCGGCGTCCGACGAGCAATAGGTCAGCCCCTTGTAGGCCACGCTGTAGACGTTCTCGAAGGCTTCGGCGGGAACCGAGCGCGCGATGGCCGGGGCATAGACCGAGACCGCGGCCGCGCCGACGATCTTGGGCTGCCAGCCCACCTGCGCCGTCGTTCCGAGGAACTTGACGCCGTCGTCCACCGTGCTGGTGAAGAAGATCACCACCTCGGGATCGGCGCGCCGCAGCGATAGCACCTGCGGCGAGAGGTCGTCGGCGCGGAAGCGGTATTCCTGCTCGACCGCGAGCTGGATGCCTCGCGCCTCGAGGTTCTTCTTCACCTCGGCGACCGCCGAGCGCGACTGGCCGCCATCGTCGGCCAGGAGGCCGATCGATTCCACCTTCAGCTCGTCGACGATGTAGTCGACGATGACCTTGGCCGCGGTCGCGGCGCTGGTCCCGAAGGAGAAGTGGTAGGGGCCGACCTCGGGCGTCAGCGCCGTGGTGCCGGCATTGGTGATCTGCACGACCTTGCCGGCCGTCGCCACCTCGACCGCGGGCACCGCCTCCTGGCTGATCAGCGGGCCGATGAGGATCTCGATCCCCTCGCGCTCGATCAGCCGGCGCGCCTCGCTGGCGGCGGTGGTCGGGTTCGACTGCGTGTCGCCGCGCACGATCTCGATCTTGCGGCCGAGGACGCCGCCGGCATCGTTGATCTCGGAGACCGCGAGCTCGACGCCGGCGGTCAGCGCCGCGCCGATGGACGCGCCCGGCCCCGTCGCGGACGGGAGGGCGCCGAGGCGTAGCTGCTCCTGCGCGAACGCCGCAGGAACGCTGGCGCCGCCGATGATGGCAAGCGCAAGGGCGGCGCCCATCGCAAAATTGCGGGAAGCGCCGTCAAGATGGGTTTTCCTAGACATCGTGTATTCCTCCCAATGCCAGCCTTGGCGCCGTCACCCGACGCGCGGAAGCTGAACGCCACGTCAGGGGTGGCTGCCATTTTTATAACAATCGTTAGAATTATGTGTCAACCGCCCGATTGGACAAGATCGCATATAAATAAGGGAGCTTTTAATCACCGGGCGGGCGTTGCATCCTATTTTCGAACTGGTATTAGAAGAATTTCCACCGGGAGGATTTTACGATGAGCACGGGCAGGACCGCAGTCGTCGTCGGCGGCAGCCGCGGCATCGGGCGGGCGATCAGCGGCCTTCTCGCCGAAACCCATTCGACGGTCGCCATCGTCTACCGCTCCGACGAGGCCGCGGCGGCCGAGACGGCCCGCCTCGTCGAGGCGCGCGGCGCGCGGGCGCTGCCGGTCCGGGCCGACATGCGCGACGCCCCCGCCATCGCGGCAGCGCTGGAGGAGCTCGCGCAGCGAACGGGCTCGCTCGACACCTTCGTCCACACCGCGGGCGCGCTCACCGACTGGAAGTTCCTGCGCGACATGACCCCGCAGGGCTGGCGCGACCATATCGACAGCGACCTCAACGGCTTCTTCAACGCGGTGTCGCCCGCGTTGCGCATCATGCATGCTCAGGGGTCGGGAAACATCGTCGCCATCACCTCGATCTCGCCGCGCGCGGCCGCGCCGCATTCGGCCCAGAGCGCGGCCTCCAAGGCCGGCGTCGAGGCGATGATCCGCGTCATCGCCCGCGAGGAGGGGCGCCACGGCATCCGCGCCAACGCGGTGGCCCCCGGCCTCACGGAAACCGACCAGGGCCGGCAGGCGATGGAGCATTGGGGACCGGAAGGGACGAAGCGGGTCCTTGCCCAATCGGCGATCCCACGCATGGGCACGGCCGAGGAGGTCGCCCAGGTCGTTGCCTTCCTTGTGTCGCCGGCGGCAAGCTACGTCACCGGCCGCGTCGTCATCGCCGATGGCGGCCAGTTCTTGAGCGCATGACAAACGGGCAGGAGAACCATGACATCGGGATTTGACGAGTTTCGGCTGGGGCAGCAGTTCGGCCTGACCGGGGACCAGGTTCAGCTGTGCAGCCATGCCAGCGACTATTTCGAGGCGACGCTCCACCCGCTCCAGCAGCGCATGGACGACGAGGACTGGTGGCCGGCGGAGACCTTCCGCGAGGTCGCGGCGATGGGCTATCTCGGGACGACCGTCCCCGCCGAATATGGCGGGCAGGGCCTCGACTACCTTTCCGCCGGGCTGATCTGCGAGGTCATGGCCTACTGGAACCCGTCCTTCGCCTTCAGCTGGCTCAACGCCGACAACCTCGTCATCGACAACCTTTACCGCAACGGCAACGAAGAGCAGCGGCGGCGCTTCCTGCCGCGGCTCTGCACCGGCGAGATCATCGGCGCGCTCGGCATGACCGAGCCGGGCGCCGGCTCGGACGCGCTCGGATCGATGAAGACGAGCGCCCGGCGCGACGGCAACCACTACGTCGTCAACGGGTCGAAGATCTTCATCACCAACGGCCCGATCGCCGACATCGTCCTGACCTATGTGCGGACCGATGCCACGCAGGGCCGGTCGAAGGGCATCTCGGCGCTTCTCGTCGAGAAAGAGTTCGAGGGCTTCAGGGTCGCCCAGAAGCTGGACAAGATGGGCTTCCGCGGCAGCCCCCTCGGCGAGCTCGTCTTCGACGGGTGCCGGGTGCCCGAGGGCAACCGGCTGGGCGAGGAGAACCGCGGCCACGTCATCATGCATAGCGGACTCGACCTCGAGCGCGTCATGTCGGCGATGCTGTGCATCGGGCCGGCCCGCCGCGCCCTCGACCTCGCCATCGAGCACGCGAAGCTGCGCGTCCAGTTCGACCAGCCTATCGCCTCGTTCCAGATGATCCAGGCCAAGCTCGCGGAGATGTACATCGCGCTCGAAGCCGCGCGCACGCTCGTCTATCGCGTGCTCGACGCCTGCAACAGCACGCAGAAGAGCGAGCTCGGCCGCGGCCATATCCACCGCCTCGCCGCCGCCGCGCTGTACCAGGCGGCGCAGACCGGCACCTTCGTCATGAACGAGGCCGTGCAGATCCATGGCGGCTCGGGCTACATGCGCGATACAGAGGTGAACCGGCTCTACCGCACCACCAAGGTGATGGAGATCGCGGCGGGGTCGCAGGAAATCCGGCGGCTGATCATTGCCGGCAACTTGTTGCGGGACTGAAATTGGTCCATCAAGATAAAGGGTTGTGACGGACCGGCTTGCACCCGGTCCGGCCAGTCCGGCAACAGCAGGAACGGGAACAGCAGCAGACTTGACCGCAGGAACCCAAACACCCCGCCGCCGGCGCGGACGAACGGAGCCGAAGCCGTCCAAGGCCGAGATTTCCCGTGAGCGGGTGCTGGTCGCGGCCGCGAGGATCTTCAGCGAGCGCGGCTATGCCGGCACGACGATGCGGGACATCGCCAAGGCGGTGAACCTCCAGGCCGGCAGCCTCTACTACTATTATCCGTCGAAGGACCTCCTGATCGAGGCGGTGCTGGACCTCGGCCTCAACGGCGTCTCCAGCGCTGTCTATGCCACCATCGCCGAGCTGCCGCCGACGACGAGCTACACCGACCGGATCAAGGCGGCGATCAGCGCGCACCTGCGCAGCATCATCACCTTCGGCGACTATGCGCTGGCCTCGCGCCGCGTGCTCGGCCAGGTCCCGCCCGAGGTGCGGCACAAGCACGTCCTGCGGCGCGATGCCTATGGCGAACTGTGGGTCAGGCTCCTGGAAGCCGCCCACGCCGCCGGCGAGATCCGCTCCGACATCGACCTCAAGCTGGCGCGTACCTTCATCCTCAGCGCCCTCAACTCCTCGCTCGAATGGTATCGCCCCAACGGCATGTCGCTCGACCAGCTCGCGGCCCAGTTCACCGCGCTGATTAGCGACGGGCTGTTCTCCAGCGCCCCCGCCGGGACCCGCGACACCCCGCGATAAAGCACCTCGACGCTCCGCCCTCGGCATGCCGCCGCTTGCAGTCGGTCGGCAAATATTCTAACATAAGTTAGATATTTTTTCACCAGAATCGCGACGGGCGGGAAAAGGCGTTCCATGGTCGACTTTGCCGTATCTGAGGAGGTAGAGGCCATATCAGAAGCGATATGCCGCTTTATCGAGCAGGTCGTCGTTCCGCTGGAAGAGCGGAACGCGGCGCTTCTTTCGAACGAACGTACGATATTTGACCATACCGGGCGCTACGTCCCGGAGGTTCTCGCCCTCCGGCGGCAGGTCAGGGAAAGATCGGCCGGAGAGGGCTTCTACACGATGTTCGGCGCGGCCGAGCTCGGCGGCGGCGGGCTGGGCGCGGAGGCGGCCGTCGCCGTCCAGATGCTGCTCGCGCGGCGCTATGGGCCGGGCCGCCACCTGATCCACCACGTCGTCATCCCCTCCCCCTTCACCAACGGGCTGTCGCCGGTGCTGCGCTTCCTCGATCCGCGCGTCAGGGAGCGGGTGCTGCCCGCCATCGCCTCGGGCGCGCGGACTCTCTGCTTCGCCCTCAGCGAGCCCGACGCCGGCTCCGACGCCCAGGCGATCCGCACGGTGGCCGTCAGGAGCGGCGACGGCTGGGCGCTCACGGGCACGAAGCAGTGGATCACCAACAGCCCCTATGCGGACTACGCCGTGATCTTCGCGCAGGTGGAGGACGCCGGCCCGGACGAACGATCCGGCATCACCGCCTTCTTCGCCGAGACCGCGTCGCCGGGCTTCGACGTCACCGGCGTCATCCCGCTGATGGGCCATGCGGGCGGCGACACCGGGATCGTCGTCCTCGACGGGCTGAAGGTGCCCGACGCCAACCGCATGGGCGGGATCGGCGACGGCCTTTCCGTCGCCATGAGCGGCATCAATGCCGGCCGGCTCGGCATGGCGGCCACCTGCATCGGCTATGCCGAATGGGCCCTCGCCAGGGCCTGCGACTACGCCCGCACCCGCAGGTCGTTCGGCCGGCCGATCGGCGAGCATCAGGCGATCCAGACGCATCTGGCCGACACGGCCATGGACATCTATGCGGCGAAGACCATGCTCGCCAACTGCGCGTGGCAGGTGGACCGGGGCAGCGCCGCGCGCGGCGAGGTCGCCATGGTGAAGTGCTTCGCCACCGAGATGCTTTCGCGCAGCATGGACCGGTGCATCCAGGTGCACGGCGCGATGGGCCTGACCAACGAGTTGCGGCTCGAGGCCGGCTATCGCTTCGCCCGGATCATGCGGATTCCCGACGGCACCGGGGAGATGCAGCGGCGGACGGTGGCGCAGGAGCTGCTCAGGGACAATCTGGTCCTCTAGCCCTGCCTCCCGAAGCCGGGACGTGCGAAAACAGGACCTGAAGCGCAGGGAGCGGAAAATGTCCTTCTCGAAAACCGAAACCCATCGCGAGATCGAGGACGCGGTCGGCAGGATCTGCCAGCGCTTCGACGATGCCTACTGGCTGGAGCGCGACACGAGGGCCGAGTTCCCGCACGATTTCCACCGCGCGGTCGCCAAGGCGGGCTGGCTCGGCATCGCCATGCCGGCCGACTATGGCGGCGCGGCGCTCGGCATCACCGAGGCGGCGGTGATGATGCGCACCGTCTCGGAATCCGGCGCCGGCATGTCCGGCGCATCGGCGATCCACATGAACATATTCGGCCTGCAGCCCGTCGTCGTCTTCGGCACGCACGCGCAGAAGCAACGCATGCTGCCGCCGCTGATCCGGGGCGAGGACAAGGCCTGCTTCGCCGTCACCGAGCCCGATGTCGGCCTCAACACCACCCGCATCAAGACCAGCGCAGTGCGCAAGGGCGACCGCTATGTCGTGCGCGGCCAGAAGATCTGGATCTCGACGGCGCAGGTGGCGAGCAAGATGCTGCTGCTGGCCCGGACCGGCACCCCGGAAGCCGGGCATCGCGGCCTCAGCCTGTTCTACACCGACATCGACCGAAGCAAGGTCGAGATCAGGGCGATCCACAAGCACGGCCGCCACGCGGTGGATTCCAACATACTGTTCTTCGACGGGCTGGAGATACCCGAGGACGACCTGATCGGCACCGAGGGAAGCGGCTTCAAGCAGTTGATGCACGGCTTCAACCCCGAGCGCATCCTGCTGGCCTCCGAGGCGATCGGCCTCGGCCACGCGGCGTTGCGGCGCGCCTGCCAGTATGCGCGCGAGCGCGTGGTGTTCGACAGGCCCATCGGCCAGAACCAGGGCATCCAGCACCCCCTCGCCCAGAGCTGGATGAACCTCGAGGCCGCGTGGCTGATGACGCTGGAGGCCGCGCGGCTCTACGACGCCGGCGAGGAATGCGGCGCTGAGGCCAACGCCGCCAAGTACCTCGCCGCCGAGGCGGCCTATGCGAGCTGCCAGGCCGCGGTGATGACGCATGGCGGCATGGGTTATTCGGCGGAATACCATGTCGAGCGCTATCTGCGCGAATGCCTGATACCGCGCATCGCCCCGGTCAGCCCGCAGATGATCATGAACTTCATCGGCGAGAAGGTTCTCGGCCTGCCGAAATCCTATTGAGGGAACGCGCCCCGCGCCGGGCAGCGCCTACGGGCGTGGCGAGCCGGCGGCCTTGGCCATGCCGCGCCTTTCCGGCGCGCCCACCAGATGGCGGGCGACGAGCACGGCGATCTCCTGCGCCGACAGGCCGAGCGATTCGAGGATCGCCGCCGAATGCTCGCCCACCATCGGCGCCGCGCTCCTGATGCCGGTGGCGCTGTCGCCGAACCGCACCAGCAGCTCGGCGAGCGGCAGGGGAGCCGGCGCGCCCGCCACCTCGGTCGGATGCAGAACGCCGCTGGCGGCGATATCCGGCGCGGTCAACGACTCGCGCGGCGAATAGACCGGGCCGGCCGGAATGCCCGCCCGGGCCAGAAGGGCCAGCGCCTCGTCCTTGGACTTGCCCTCGCACCATACGCGCATGAACACGGACAGCTGCTCGCCGTTGAGGCCGCGCATCGAATCCGAGGCGAAGCGGGGATCGCCCGCGAGCTCCGGCCGGCCGATGAGCCGCGCCCAGCGCTGGAACATGACGTTGCCGACGACCTGAACGGCGATGAAGCCGTCCAGCGTGGCGAAGAAATCCGAAGGCCCCGAGAAGGGGCTGCGGTTGCCCCAGGGCTGGCGGTCCGCCCCCTTCGCCGCCGCCTCGATATGGGCGGCGTTGATGAAGGTCATCGCCGTCGCCAGCAGCGAGGCCTGGACGTCCTGCCCCTTCCCCGACTTCATCCGCTCGATCAGCGCCGCCAGCGTGCCCATCGCGCCGGCGAGCCCGGTTCCGTAGTCGACATAGGAGCTGGCGGCGCGCGACGGCGCATCCTCGCTGCCGCCGAGATAGGCCGCGCCGCTGATCGCCTGCGCCACGGCGTCGAAGCCGGTCTTGGCGCGCAGCGCCTCCGATTGCCCGAAGGCCGAGAGATTGGTGGTGATGATGTCCGGCCGCACCGCGACCAGCCGCTCGCGGTCGAGGCCCTGACGTTTCAGCGCGTCGACCGGCATGTTGGTGACCACGACGTCGGCGGTGGCGATCAGCCGCGAAAGGATCGGCTCGACCTCCTTCGACGCCATGTCGATGGCGAGCGAGCGCTTGTTGCGGTTCATCTGCAGGAAGAGCGCGCCCTGCCCTTCCTCGGTCACGGGAACCAGCAGCCTGTCCTCGCCGCCGGCGACCGGCTCGATCCGGATCACGTCGGCGCCGAGGTCCGCGAGGATGGACGCGCAATAGGGGCCGGCGATGTACCGGCTGAAATCGAGCACCCTGATGCCGCTGAGGACGGACATCAGGACGGGGCTCCCTCTGCCCGCGCCACGGTGGCGTGGAAATCGGCCGGCCGCTTCTCAAGCAGCGCGGCGACGCCCTCGGCGACATCCGCCGAGCCGAAGCAGAGCGACTGGTTGAGCGCCTCGGCCTCCAGCGCCGCCGCCAGCGTCGCCGGCTCGGCCCGCAGCAGGGTCCGCATCTGCAAAAGCGCCGGCGCCGGCGCGTCGGCCAGCAGGGCCGCCTTCTCCTCGGCGGCCGCGTCGAGCCCTTCGTCCTCGACGCAATGATCGACCAGCCCGATGGCGAGCGCATCCTCCGCCGTATAGGACAGCCCCTCGAGCAGGGTCCGCCGCGCGGCCGGGCCGCCGATCCGGCGCGGAAGCGAATAGGTGACGCCGAAATCGGCCACGAGCCCGAGCTTCAGGAACGGGAACCCGAGCCGGGCCGAGCGGCCGCAGACGATGGTGTCGCACAACAGGGCAAGGCCCGCCCCCGCGCCGACGCAATGGCCGCGCACCGCCGCGATCAGGGGCTTCGGGCTCTCATGCAGCAAGAGGGCGAGGTCCCCGACCGAGCGCATCATCGCCAGCGCCGCCTGCCCGGCCCGATGCTGCGTGATCTGGCCGATGTCGCCGCCGGTGGAGAAATTGCGGCAGCTCGTCCCGATGACGATGGCGCGCACCTCCGGGGCCGCGAAGGCCGCGCGCAGCGCCGCCGTAAGCGCCTGCCGGGCCTCCGCGTCGAGGGCGTTGCGGCCGGCCGGGTCGTCGAGCGTGAGGCGGCGCACGCCCGTCGCACCATCTGTCGCGGTTATTGCCAAGGCGCTGCCTCCCTTCGATCTCATGTGACATTTTTTCTAACGAATGTTCGTAAATTTTCAAGTGCCTGCCGCAAAATCGGCAGCTCGCCGTCAAATCACGCAAAAAATCCAATCTCCATATGGAGTTTTACGTTCTTCCGCATCTCCGGAAACAGCCCGTGTTGACACATTGATTCGAACGTCTGTAATAAAATGGAAACAGCGACGCGCCTGCACCGCTGTTCAGGAGGAGCCATGATGACCGACGCGCCCCGTACCGTGCCCCAGGTGCTGCTTGACGCCGCCGCGGCCCATGGCGACATGCTGGCCATCGTCTCCGAGGAATCGACGCTCACCTATGCCGAGCTGCGCGATCGCGCCGTCAGGGCCGCGGCGCTGTTGCGCGCGCGGGGCGTCGGCCGCGGCGACCGCGTGGCGATCTGGCTGCCCAACTCGGCCGCCTGGGTCGAGGCCGCGCTCGGCGCCTTCATCCTCGGCGCCACCGTCGTGCCGATAAGCACCCGGCTCCGGGCGCAGGAAGCCGCCTTCATGCTGCGCAAATCCGCCGCGCGCGCGCTCGTCGCCGCCGGCGATTTCCTCGGCGTCGACTATGGCGCGATGATCGAGGGCATCGACCTGCCCGACCTGAAAACCCGCATCCGCACCTTCCCGCGCGACGGCGAGCCGGACGAATGGGCGCAGGGGCTCGACGAGGTGATGCCCGAGGACTGCGTCGCCGCCCTGCGCGCGGCCGCCGGGGTGACGCCGGACGACGTCGCCGAGATCATGTTCACCTCCGGCACGACGGGCTTTCCCAAGGGTGCGATGCTGCGGCACGGTCAGATCGTCCGCACCTATTCCATCTATTCCGAAAGGGCGGGGATCAGGGCGGGCGACCGCTACCTGATCATCGCGCCGATGTTCCACTCCTTCGGCTTCAAGGCCGGCGTGCTCGCCGCCATCATCCGCGGCGCCACCATGTACCCGGTCAAGGTCTTCGACGCGGCCGAGACGCTGCGGCGGATCGAGGCCGAGCGCATCTCCATCATGGGCGGCCCGCCCACCATCTTCTCGACCCTGATCGAGCTGAACCGCAGCGAGGGCAAGGACCTGTCCAGCCTGCGCAGCATCGTCACCGGCGCCAGCATGGTCTCGCCGGGCCTGATCCGTGCCCTGCAGGGCGAGGTCGGCGTCGAGATCGTCGTCAACGCCTACGGGCTGACCGAGGTCTGCGCCCTCGTCACCATGACCAGGCCCGACGACGAGGTGGAGACGATCGCCACCACCGCCGGCCGCGTCATCGATGGCGTCGAGATGCGGCTGGTCGACACGGACGGCAACGAGGTGCCGGTCGGCGCGGCGGGCGAGATCGAGGTCCGCGGCTTCAACGTCATGGCCGGCTATCTCGACGACCCGGCGGAGACGGAAAAGACCATCCGCCCCGACGGATGGCTGCGCACCGGCGATGTCGGCGTGCTGAACGAGGACGGCTGCCTGCGCGTCACCGACCGCATCAAGGACATGTTCATCGTCGGCGGGTTCAACTGCTATCCGGCCGAGATCGAGAAGATGATGCTCGACTATCCCGGCATCCGCGAGGTCGCGGTCATCGGCGTGCCGGACGAGCGGATGGGCGAGGTGGCGAAGGCCCTCGTCGTCGCCGCGCCGGACCGGCCGTTCGATACCGACGCCTTCATAACCTGGTGCCGCGCCAACATGGCCAATTACAAGGTGCCCCGCCACGTCGAGCTGCTCGACGCCCTGCCGCGCAATGCGATGGGGAAGATACAGAAGTTCCTGCTTCGCGAAGCAGACGCTTGACCGCCCGAAAGGACACGGACATGACCGACCCGCAGTCGAGATTCGACACCTACCAGCACATCGCGGTCGAGCGCCGGGAGCGCATCCTGCGCCTCACGCTCAACCGCCCCGACAGGCTGAACGCGATCGGCGGCGACATGCACCGGGAGCTTTCACGCCTGTTCCACGACGTGGCGGCGGACGAAGGCTCCGACGTCGTCGTGCTGACCGGAGCCGGCCGCGCCTTCAGCGCCGGCGGCGATCTCGACTATCTCGAGGCCTGCCGCGCCGATCCGGCACGGTTCGAGCAGTCGCTGCACGAGGCACGGGGCATCGTCTACGGCCTGCTCGACTGCGACAAGCCGATCGTCTGCCGTCTGAACGGCGACGCGGTCGGCCTCGGCGCGACCATCGCCCTGTTCTGCGACATCGTCGTCGCCGCCGATCATGCGCGCATCGGCGACCCGCATGTGCGGGTCGGGCTCGCGGCCGGCGACGGCGGGGCGCTCATCTGGCCCCAGCTCATCGGCTATGCCCGCGCCAAGCAATATCTCCTGACCGGCGACCTTATCGCCGCGCCCGAGGCCGCGTCCATCGGGCTGATCAACTTCGCGGTCCCCGAGGGCGAACTGGACGCCACCGTCGACAAATGGGCCTCGCGGCTGGCCCGCGGCGCGACCCGGGCGACGCGGCTGACCAAGGCGACCATCAATGCCGGGCTGCGGCAGCTGGCGGCGTCGATCCTCGACATCGGCCTCGGCTACGAGGGCCTGTCCGCCCGCACCGAAGACCACGCGGAAGCGATCGCGGCCATGCGCGAGAAGCGCCCCGCCCGTTTCGGGCGCAACTAGCGCATCTTCGCAAATCCACGGCAACGGGCTCCGGCCCCTCCCCGATCATCGACAGGCAGGGAAAATCACAATGCAGCGCGCAGTCATCGTGTCCGTCGCCCGTACGCCGATCGCCAAGGCCGGGCGTGGCGCCTATGCGCGCCTGCATCTGGTTTCGCTGGCCGGCCACGCGATCCGCCATGCGGTCTCCCGCGCCGGGCTGGAGCCGGACGAAATCCAGGAGGTGTTCAACGGGTCCGCCGTCTCGGTCGGGCCGGCGCTGGGCAATGTCGGCCGTCATGCCGCGCTGCGGGCCGGGCTGCCGGCGTCCGTGCCCGCCGCCAACGTCACCCGCGCCTGCGCCTCGGGCCTGCAGGCGATCGTCTCCGCCGCCCACCGCATCATGCTCGGCGACATCGACGTCGCCGTCGCGTCGGGCGTCGAATCGATCTCCCTCCAGCTCGATCCCGACTTCCCGAACCTCGCCAGGGAGCCGTGGCTGGCCGCGAACCTGCCCGACATCTACATGCCGATGATCGATACGGCGGAGATCGTCGCAAGCCGCTACGGCATCGGCCGCGAGGCGCAGGACGCCTATTCGCTCGAAAGCCAGCGGCGAACCGCAGCGGCCCAGCAGGCGGGGCGTTTCGACGCCGAGATCGTGGCCTTCGCCGGCGAGGCGGCCCCGGAGGAGGCGATCCGCCTCGTGAAGGACGAGGGCAACCGCGCCGATACGACCATCGAAGGGCTCTCCACCCTCAAGCCGGTGCGCGGCGACGGCTTCACCGTCACCGCCGGCAATGCGAGCCAGCTTTCAGACGGCGCCGCGGCGGTCGTCCTGATGTCGGAGGCCGAGGCAGCCCGGCGCGGCCTCGAGCCGCTCGGTGTCTTCACCGCCTTCGCGACGGTCGGCTGCGCGCCGGACGAGATGGGCATCGGCCCAGCCCTCGCCGTGCCGAAGCTGCTGGGCCGCGCCGGCCTCACCGTCTCCGATATCGACCTGTGGGAGCTCAACGAGGCGTTCGCCAGCCAGGTCATCTATTGCGTTCGCCAACTCGACCTGCCGGCGGACCGGCTGAATGTCGACGGCGGCGCGATCTCGATCGGCCATCCCTACGGCATGTCCGGCGTGCGCCTCGCCGGCCACCTCCTCCTCGAAGGCAAAAGACGGCGCGCGCGGCGCGGCGTGGTGACGATGTGCGTCGGCGGCGGCATGGGCGCCGCGGCCCTCTTCGAAATGTGAGCAGGCAGGCATCCGCCTCCACCACGGGCGGCAGGCCGGCAGGTGCGCGCGCGCCGCCATCACCGCGAAATGATGGAAACCGTCATCTCGCGTGTTTTGACGATCATGTCGCGGGCTTCTTCGACTGACATGTCGGCAAATATCTTGTCGAGATTGCTGGTGCTGACGATCAAACGGGAATCGTCGCCAAATGGACCCCAAATCCAGCACTGGGTTACGCTGGACATCAGGCAAATGGAACCCTCGGTCAGATCACCCTGCTTGTCATACTTCGCGGACCCTGAGTTCCAGTAATCTCTCGGAAATCCCAGATGCGAGGTCGGCGCTATCAGGACCCTGCCTATGTGCCGATACGGATCGGGAGAATAGGACCCGCACCACGCCGGCGGTGCGCTGCCGCTGCAAGCCGTCGTCATCGCAGCGTGGGTCGATGCCGGCCAGAGCCAGATCGTATCGACCTCGATGGCGCGCGCCCCATTCCGGCTTTCGCGACAAAGCCGGGCATAGTCGGATTTACGATCCATCGCACCGAAGGTGCTGACGCTCTCGCCGGCTTCTAGGCGCGCTCGCATCTCGGGCGGGATGAACAGGTCGACCCCGGCGATGCGGACCGGGAGAGGTGACCCGAAGCAGGCGTTCGGGACATACTGGTGCCACAGCACGAAAATGGCGGCGACCGCAGCAATGGCCCCCAGAGCCCAGTGAGCAACGGCGAATCGGCGCAGGAGACTGCCGACAACGATCCCGATCACCATCGCGGCCGAGGACGCACCGATCACGAGAATATACTTGAGTCCGGCATATTGACCAGTCGGAGGATCTGGCCAAAGCAGCGCAACCGGCGGGCAAATTGCAACGAACAGCAGAAGAACACGCCAGTTCCAGCTGAAACACATCGCCAGAGCGGAAGATAGAAATATCCCGATCAGCAAAAGAATATGCAATGTTGGCTCATCGATCGGAAACATCTATATGCCCATCCCCGTCATTGTCGCGACTTTCGCCACCCGGCCTCGCGGGCATCAGCCTCGCTACAGAACCATCGTTCGCCGTGCCGGAGCGATATGCGGGTTTGCCGATAGTATTTCTGGCCCGGCAGGTGATAGATGCGCTCGCCCGTGTCAATCGAGATATTGCCCTTGATGTCGCATCCCGAGCCGGGCAGCATCGCCTTCAGGCCGCCGGTCGACAGGCCGTCCGAAGTGTAACCAACACCGAAGGCGCTCACCAACATCAGGCCGGCCAGGGCACTGGGAATGGTCAGGCGTCGTTTCCCGCGCCGCATATAGCGAGGCGACCGACCGCCGATGTCTTCGGCGAGCACCTTCAGCCTGTATTGCGGGCCGCCCCATTTGAGCCGGCGGAACCGATAGAGCTTCCTTCCCATGCCGCCATCATGGCATTGGCAGGCTAATGGCCGGTGGAGCGAGCGACTTGCATTTGAATGGTCGGGCAGGAAAATCGCAACCAGGCGGCCAAACCGGCGTCGAAATCTGCCGCCATGTTCGATTTATAATGATTTCAACGCCTTGGAGAAATCCGTTGGTGGAGCCGAGGGGGATCGAACCCCTGACCTCGTCATTGCGAACGACGCGCTCTCCCAGCTGAGCTACGGCCCCGTCCAGCGGATGGGCGCATTTAAGAGGCGCATCCTGCGGTGTCAAGCGGCTGATCGGGGCTTGGCGAAACTTCTCCGGCAAATTCCCCGATCAGTTGCCCATGACCGCTAATCCGCGGCGTAAACCACGAGCAGGTCCTTGGCGTCGATCTGGTCGCCGGTCTTGACCAGCAGCTCGGCGATCGTGCCGTCGCGCTCGGCATGGAGCGCGGTTTCCATCTTCATCGCCTCGATGGAGACGAGCACGTCGCCCGCCGTCACCGCCTGCCCGGCCGCCACCGCGACGGTCGAGACCACGCCCGGCATCGGCGCGCCGACATGGGCCGGGTTACCGACCTCCGCCTTGCGCCGGGCCTGGGTGCCGGCGGCGCCGTGCGCCCGGTCCGGCACCTTGACGCGGCGCGGCTGGCCGTTGAGCTCGAAGAACACCGTCACCATGCCCTTGTCGTCGGTATCGCCGACGGCGAGGCAGCGGATGACCAGCGTCTTGCCGCGCTCGATGTCGACGAGGATCTCCTCCTCCGGCTGCATGCCGTAGAAATAGGACGGGGTCGGCAAGACGCTGACCGGGCCGTATTCGCCGATCGCCGCGGCGAAGTCGGAAAACACCTTGGGATACATCAGCCACGAGGCGAACTCGGCGTCGGAAAGCGAGCGCCCGAGCTTTTCCTCGATGTCCTTGCGGTCGGCGTCGAGGTCGGCGGCGGCGAGGAGCGAGCCGGGCCGGACCGTGATCGGCTCCGCCCCTTTCAGCGCCTTCCTCTGCAACCCCGCGGGCCAGCCGCCGGGCGACTGCCCGAGATCGCCGCGCAGCATCGAGACCACCGAATCCGGGAAGGCAATGTCGCGCGCCGGGTTCTCGACATCGGCGACCGTCAGGTCCTGGCTGACCATCATCAGCGCCATGTCGCCGACCACCTTGGACGAGGGCGTGACCTTGACGATGTCGCCGAACATCATATTGGCGTCGTGATAGGCGCGCGCCACCTCGTGCCAGCGCGTCTCCAGCCCGAGCGAGCGGGCCTGCTCCTTCAAGTTGGTGAACTGGCCGCCCGGCATCTCGTGCAGCCACACTTCCGAGGCCGGCCCCTTCAGGTCGCTCTCGAAGGCGGCGTACTGGTTGCGCACGGCCTCCCAGTAGAACGAGATGCGCCGGATCCATTCGGGGTCGAGGCCGGGATCGCGCGCGTCGCCGCGCAGGGCCTCGACCAGCGAGCCGAGGCAGGGCTGCGCGGTGTTGCCGGACAGCGCATCCATCGCCGCGTCGACCGCGTCGACGCCCGCCTCGACGGCGGCGAGCACGGTCGCAGCCGAGATGCCGGAGGTGTCGTGGGTGTGGAAATGCAGCGGCAGGCCGGTCGCCTCGCGCAGCGCCTTGAACAGCACCTTCGCCGCGGCCGGCTTCAACAGGCCGGCCATGTCCTTGACGGCGATGATATGCGCGCCCGCCGCTTCCAGCTCCCTGGCCAGCGCGACGTAGTACTTCAGATCGTACTTGGCGCGGGCGGGGTCGAGGATGTCGCCGGTATAGCAGATCGCCGCCTCGCAGAGCTTTCCCTCCTCCCGCACGGCGTCCATGGCGACGCGCATGTTCTCGACCCAGTTCAGGCAGTCGAAGACGCGGAAGAGATCGACGCCGTTCTGCGCGGCCTGGCGCACGAAATAGCGCACCACATTGTCTGGATAGTTGGTGTAGCCGACGCCGTTCGCGCCGCGCAGCAGCATCTGGAGGAGGATGTTGGGCGCGGCCTCGCGCACCTTGTGGAGCCGCTCCCACGGGTCCTCGGTCAGGAAGCGCATGGAAACGTCGAAGGTCGCCCCGCCCCAGCATTCGAGCGAGAACAGGTCCGGCAGCGCGCGGGCGTAGACGCCGGCGATTTGCGCAATGTCGAAGGTGCGCATGCGCGTCGCCAGCAGCGACTGGTGCGCGTCGCGCATGGTCGTGTCGGTGAACAGCACCCGGGTTTCGGCCCGCATCCATGCGGCAAACTTCTCCGGCCCCAGCGCGTCGAGCCTCTGCTTTGTGCCGTCGGGGACCGCCGCCTCGATATAGGGCACGCGCGGCGCGGCGGCCTGCGCGTTGGGCATGGCACGGCCGCGCGTCTCGGGATGGCCGTTGACGGTGACGTCGGCGAGATAGGTCAGGAGCTTGGTGGCGCGGTCCTGCCGCTTGACGCTGGCGAACAGCTCCGGCGTCGTGTCGATGAAGCGCGTCGTATAGGAATTGTCGAGGAACTTCGGGTGGCCGATGATGGCTTCCAGAAAGGTCAGGTTCGTCGCGACGCCGCGGATGCGGAACTCGCGCAGCGCCCGGTCCATGCGGCTGATCGCCTCTCCCGGCGTCGCGCCGGAAGCCGTGACCTTGACCAGCAGCGGGTCGTAGTAGCGGGTGATGATCGCGCCCGAATAGGCGGTGCCGCCGTCGAGGCGGATGCCGAAGCCGGCGGCCGAGCGATAGGCGGTGATGCGGCCGTAATCCGGCACGAAGTTCTGCTCGGGGTCTTCCGTGGTGATGCGGCACTGGAGCGCGTGGCCGTGGAGGCGGATGTCTTCCTGAGCGGGCACGCCGGATTCGGGCGTGCCGATCGCCTCGCCCTCGAGGACGTGGATCTGCGCCTTGACGATGTCGATCCCCGTCACCTCCTCGGTCACGGTGTGCTCGACCTGGATGCGCGGATTGACCTCGATGAAGTAGAATTTGCCGGTGTCGGCGTCCATCAGGAACTCGACCGTGCCGGCCCCCACATAGGACGTCGCCTGCGCGATCTTCAGCGCATAACCGCAAAGCTCCTCGCGCCGCGCGGCGTCGAGATAGGGCGCCGGCGCGCGCTCGACCACCTTCTGGTTGCGGCGCTGGATCGAGCAGTCGCGCTCGAAGAGGTGAACGGCGTTGCCGTGGGTGTCGCCCAGAACCTGCACCTCGACATGCCGGGCGCGCTCGACCAGCTTCTCCAGATAGACCTCGTCCTTGCCGAAGGCGGCCTTGGCCTCGCGCCGCGCCTCGGTCACCTCGCGGGCAAGGTCGGCTTCCTCGCGGATGGCGCGCATGCCGCGCCCGCCGCCGCCCCACGACGCCTTCAGCATCAGCGGATAGCCGATCTCGGCGGCGAGCGTCTTCACCGCCTCGATGTCGTCGGGCAGCGGGTCGGTGGCGGGAACCACCGGAACGCCGATCTCGATAGCGAGGTTGCGCGCGGCGACCTTGTTGCCGAGCCGGCGCATGGTCTCCGGCCGCGGGCCGATGAAGGTGATGCCCGCCTCGGCGCAGGCGTCGGCGAATTCGGGGCTTTCTGAAAGCAGGCCGTAGCCGGGATGGATCGCGTCCGCGCCCGACAGCTTCGCCACCCGGATCACTTCCTCGATGGAGAGATAGCTCTCGATCGGGCCCATCTCCTTGGCGAGGTGCGGGCCGCGCCCGACCTGATAGCTCTCATCGGCCTTGAAGCGGTGCAGCGCATATTTGTCTTCCTCGGCCCAGATCGCCACGGTGCGGATGCCGAGCTCGTTGGCGGCGCGGAAGATACGGATCGCGATCTCGGAACGGTTCGCGACGAGAAGCTTCTTGATCTTGGGCACGGAGGATACAGCTCGCATTCTGGAAAACGGGTCGGTGAAGTGCATCGAAACCGTCCGCCGATGCAAGGCGTGTTTTCCTGAAGGACGGGAAATTCCGCAAGGGAAGGAAAGATTTTCCCGCACCGACGCGCCAGCATGCGACGGCCCGTCGCAAAAAGGCCGGCCGCGGTCAGCCCTGCCGCGCGACGGCGAGAACCTCGAAGGTGACGCAGACCGGATTTTCCCCGCGCGCGAGCCTGCCTTCATGAACCGCGCCGTCCATGTCGGCCAGCGCGACGTCGAGCTGGCATTCCGCCGTGCGCATTTGCCCGCCGTCGATCATCACCTCGGTCGCATGGGACGGCACATGGCGGTCGTCGGTGAAATCGACACCGGCGAGGCTGCCGATGCCGTGAATGTCGGCCTCGGCCAGCCCGTTGTCGCGGCATGCCGTTTCGAGGATGAGCGAGATGTCGCCGTTCGGCCGCACCGTGCAGGCGAGCGCGGGCAGCCCGCCCTCCCCCTCGCCCCCGCTCACCGGCTCGGCCGCGAACAGCTTGAAATTCGTCTCCGCGTCGTCGCGGGCGATGAACGCCGCGCCGGCGATACCCCATGCCGTCACGCGCGCATCGCGCGCCACGAACGACTCGTGTGGCAGGAGGTGGCCGGCGCGGCGCGCGCCGTCCCGCCCGCGCCACACGCCATGGCAGTGGATGAACGGCGCATCGTCGCGGATGCCGGCGATAACGCCTGCCTTCTCGATGCTCACGACCCCCTCGGGCGCATGCGTCGCGCTGTACCAGGCGACGTGGCTGTCATCCGGCGCCGCGGCCGGGATGACGTAGCGCATCGGCTCCACCGCAACGCCGTCGAGCCGCGCGAAGCCCGAGGCGAAGCCGGCCCGCGCCAGCGCGCCGGTCACGGCGGCGTTGACGCTCTCGCCCGCCTTCAGGTCGAGAACCAGCGGATGGGCGCGGCAGGGAACGACGTTCTGCCTCAGCGCGGCGGGCGGGCCGGGGTGGCGAAGAAAGCGCATCTCACGCCTCCCTGATCGTCAGCCCGGCGGTGAGGAAGCCGCCGTCGACGGCGAGGATATGGCCGTTGACGTAGCTCGCCTCGTCGGAGAGCAGGAACGCCACCGCCTTGGCGATCTCGCGCGGCTCGCCGTAGCGGCGCAGCGAGACGCGCGCGTTCCACTGGCCGCGCACGTCCTCGGTGTGGATCGCCTTGGTCAGCGGCGTGTCGATCGGCCCCGGCGCGACGGCGTTGACGCGGATGCCGTGCGGGCCGAGCTCGTTGGCCATGACGAGCGTCAGGAGGTTCTGCCCGCCCTTGGACGCGCCATAGGCGCTGCGGCCCTTGTTGCCGGTCATGCCGGAGACGGAGGTGATGTTGACGATGGCGCCGCCCGCCCCGCGCGCCAGCCACAGCCGCGCCGCCGCGCGCGAGACGATGAAGGTGCCGGTCAAATTGACGTCGACGATGCGGCGGAAATCCTCGACGCTCGTCTCCAGCATCGGCCGATCGACGGCGATTCCGGCGCAGTTGACGATTCCGACGAGCGTCCCGCCTTCGGCCACCCGCGCCACCATCACCTCCACCGCCGCCTCGTCGGTGACGCTTAGCGCATGGGCGTGCCCAGCCGGCAGGCCTAGCGCGGCGCAGGCCGCGTCCAGCGCCTCGCGCTTCAAATCGGCGATGTGCGGGGCAAAGCCGCGCTCTTTCAGGAGCCGCGCCGTCTCCAGCCCGATGCCGGACGCGCCGCCGGTGACGATGACTGCCCCGTTCATGCCGTTTCCTCCAGCTCGCCGCGCCGCGCCAGCTCCTCGCGGATCAGCTTCTTGGCGATCTTGCCGTAGGCCGATTTCGGCATCTCGTCCCAGAACACGAACCGCCTCGGCATCTTGTAGCGGGCGATCTTCTCGCCGAGCCAGCCGGCGAGGTCGATGTCGCGCGCGGCAAAGCCCTCGCGCGCGACACAGACAGCGACGCCGACCTCGCCCCAGACCGGGTCCGGCACACCCAGCACCGCGACTTCCGAGACGCCGGGATGCTGGAGGATTTTCTCCTCGATCTCGCGCGGATAGATGTTCGAGCCGCCCGAGATGTACATGTCGGAGGCGCGGCCGGTGATGTAAACGAAGCCCTCCGCATCCATGTGGCCGAGGTCGCCGGTGCGGAACCAGCCGTTGCGGAACGCCTTGTCGTTGGCCTCGGGGTTGTCGTAGTAGCCGGCGAACACGGCCGGGCCGATGACGCAGATCTCGCCGGTCTCGCCGGGTGCGACGGCTTCGCCGGCGTCGTTCTGGATCTCGACCTGCATGCCGGTTCGCTCGAATCCGCAGGTGCCGATGCGGGCATGCGGCCCGTCCTCAGGCGCGTGGAAGGCCGGCGGCAGCACGGTGATGTTGCCCGTCACCTCGCCAAGCCCGAAATACTGCACCAGCACCGGCCCCAGCTTTTCCAGCGCATGGACCTGATCGGTCCGGTACATCGGCGCGCCGGCATAGATGACGTAGCGCAGCGAGGAATGATCGAAGCGGTCGACGGCCGGGTCCTCCACCAGCATCTTCAGGATGGTCGGCACGGTGAACATGTTGCTCACCCGCCACGTCTCGACCAGCGCCCACACCTGTCCGGCGTCGAAGCGGGCCGAGGCCGGCAGGATGGTCTTCACCCCGTGCGCCACCTGCACGAGCTGGTGCACGCCCGCGCCGTGCGACAGCGGCGCGACGACGAGCGAGGCGTCGCCCCGCCCCATCGTTCCCGGCATCAGGTCGCACAGATGGTTGGTGACGACGAAGGCCATCTGGCCATGGGTCAGCACCGCCGCCTTCGGCCGGCCGGTGGTGCCGGAGGTGAAGAAGAACCAGCAGGGATCGTCGCGATCGACGGCGACGCTCGCCGCCTTCTCGCCGAGATGGCGGGCGACGATGGCGTCGTAATCCTCGCCAAAGCCGACCTCGCCGATGGCAATCGTGAAGCGCAGCGCCGGCGAGGCCGCCCGGCAGGCGGCGGCGTGGCCGGGAAACTCGGCGCCGCAGATCATGCCGACCGCGCCGCTGGCCGTCGCGAGATAAGCCACCTCGTCCGGCGTCTGGCGGAAATTGGTCGGCACCCAAACCGCGCCGATGCGAAAGCACGCGAACATCGATTCGAACATCTGGTTGCAGTTCGCCGACTGCACGAGCACCCGGTCGCCCTTGGCGACGCCGAACGCGCCGCGCAGCGCCGCGGCCATGGCCTCGACCCGCGCCTCCATCTCGCGCCATGTCCAGCTCCGCTCCCCCCAGACGAAGCCGGGCGCGTCCGGGTCGCGCCGCGCCGCCTGCGTCAGGAAATGTGCGAGGTTCATCACCCGGGTGCTGGCCGGGCGCGGGGTCCCTGCTGCCGTCATGCCGGGCGCTCCACCGGACGGATTGCGCTCATCGTGCCGTTCTCCTTTCAGGATTCCTCGTGCCCCTGCCCCGGGCGGAAAACATCTGGCCGAGCTTGGCCTCGACGAGGCGCGCCTCCTCGATCAGGCCCTGCGCCAGCTCGGCCTGCCGCGCCTCGTGCATCCGGCTGTCGATGGCGGCGATGCTGAGCGCGCCGGCAAGCCCGCCCTGCGGCGTGCGCAGCGCGACGCCGAGGCCCCACGAATTGGCGAAGATGCGGCCGGGATTGAGCGCGAAGCCGTGCTGGCGCGTCAGCGCCACGTCGAGGCGGATGCGCTCGGGCGTCAGCATCGGGAATTTTTCCGCCAGCACCCCGGCATTGGCCTCGAGCACCGCCTCGACCTCGTCGTCGGGCAGCGACGACAGCATGGCGAGCGAGCCGGCGCCGACGCCCAGCGGGTGCTCGAAGCCGGCCTGAAGCGCGTGGGTGCGCACCGGATAGGTGCCTTCCTCGCGATAGAGGCAGATGGAGAAGCGGTCGCGCCGCACCGACAGGAAGGTCGAATCCTCGGTCTTGCGCGACAGCCGTTGCAGGCTTTCCATCGAAAGCTGAAGCAGGCCGAAGCGGCGCGAGGCGAGGCTGCCGAGGACATAGGCCTCCTGCCCGAGATAGTAGCGGCGCGTCTCCTCGTCCTGCTCGACCGTGCCGGCGCGGATCAGCGCCAGCAGCAGCCGCCGGCAGGTCGGCTTGTTCAGCCCGCTTTCCTCCACCGCCTCGGTCAGGGTGATGCCGCGCTCGGCATGGCGCCCGACCGTCGACAACAGCGCCAGCGCCCGGTCGACGCTCTGCGCGCCGGTGGCGTCGTTGCGGCGGGGAGCGGGGCGGGACGGCATGGCCTCAGGCCACCGCGGAAACGGCGCAGCTCTGCCCACCGTCGACCGGCAGGCACACGCCGGTGATGAAGCGCGCCTCGTCGGAGGCGAGGAAGACGGCCGCCGCCGCCACGTCCCACGCCGTGCCCATGCGCCCCATCGGCACCATGGCGTCACGCGCCGCGACCATCTCCTCGACCGAGGCGTACTGGCTGGAAATCTGCTTGTAGATCAGCGGCGTGTCGATCAGGCCCGGCATGATGCAGTTGGCGCGGATGCCCTGCCTCGCATATTGCATCGCCAGCGCCACCGTCGCCTGGTTCACCGCCGCCTTGGTGGCATAATAGGCGAAATAGGGGTAGCCGACATAGCGGATGGCGGCGAGCGAGGAGATGTTGACGATGGCCCCCCCCGCCCGCCTCGATCATGTGCGGCAATACCGCCTTCGCCGTGCGGTAGACCGGGCCGATGTTCAGATCGAGCGCGGCCTGGAACGTCTCCTCGTCGAGCTCGACGGGGCCGCCCATATGGGTGACGCCGACATTGTTGTGCAGGATGGAGATACCGCCGAAGGCCGCCGCAGCCGGCGCGGCCGCATCCCGAATGGAAGTGAGATCGGTGACGTCGGCGGCGAGCGCCAGCGCCGCGCCGCCCTCCTCGCGGATGATCGCCGCGGTCTCTTCGGCCGCGGCGGCGAGGAGATCGACGCAGGCGACGAGTGCCCCCTCGCGCGCATAGGCGACGGCCGCCGCCTTGCCGTTGCCCCAGCCGGGGCCGGACGAGCCGGCGCCGAAGACGATGGCCGATTTGCCGTGAAGGCGACCGCTCATGCCTGCCACTCCTGCCCTGCCACCCGGCCCTGCCACCCCGGAAGCAGGCGGGCCGTCGCCGGCCCGCCCCGTTCGCGCACAGGACGGATCAGCCGAGCGAGCTGCCAACCGCCTTTTCCAGGATCGCCCAAGCGTCGTCGCCGTAGTTCTTCTTCCACTCGGCATAGAAGCCGGCATCGGCCAGCTTCTGGCGGAAGGTGGAGGTGTCCGGCTCGTTGACGATCATGCCATGGCCCTCGAGCTCGCCGCGCACCGTGGCGTTGAGCGCGGCCACATCCTCGCGCTCCTTCACCGCCGCCTCGTTGATGTTCTTCGCGACGATCTCGCGCACGTCCTCCGGCATGCGCTCCCAGGCGCGCTTGTTGGCGAGGAACCAGAAACCGTCCCACATGTGGTTGGTGAAGGACAGGTACTTCTGCACCTCGTAGAGCTTGGCCGTCGAGATGATGGCGAGCGGGTTCTCCTGCCCGTCGACGATGCCGGTCTGGAGCGCCGAATAGACCTCGGCGAAGTTGATCGAGGCCGGCGCGGATTCGAAGGCCGAGAACATCGAGGTCCACAGCGGGCTGACCGGCACGCGGATCTTGAAGCCCTTGAGGTCGTCGGCCGTGTTGATCGGCCCGACCGACGAGGTGATCTGGCGGAAGCCGTTGTCCCAGATATTCTCCATGACGACGAGGTTGGACTTCTCGATCTCGCCGCGCACATAGGCGCCGAGCTCGCCGTCCATCGCCGGCCACACCTGGTCGTAGCCCGGGAAGGCGAAGCCGATGCCGCTGATCGAGGCGTTGGCGACGAGGGTCGACAGGATGAGCGGCGACAGGGTGAAGAACTCGACGCCACCCGAGCGCACCTGGCTCAGCATGTCGGTGTCGGCGCCTAGCTGGTTCGACGGGAAGATCTGGATGGCGACGCGCCCGCCGGTCTCCTCGCGGATATTGTCGACCGCCTCCTGCGCGCGCACGTTCATCGGGTGGGTGAGCGGCAGGTTGTTGGCGTATTTGTAGTTGAACTCGGCCGCTTGCGCCCCGGCATGGCGGATGGTGCTGACCAGCGGCAGGGCGGCGGCGCCCAGCATCAGCGTTCTGCGGTTCATTCTCATGGCAGTTTCCTCCTTGGCTGCTTGATGGTGTTTCTAGAGATAGGCGATGGACAGCGCCGGCACGGCGGCGATGAGCAGGAGCCCGACGATGAGCGCCCCGAGATAGGGCCAGATCGCGCCCATGGCCTCGTCGGGCGAGACGTTGCCGATCTTGCAGGCGATGTAGAAGCCGATGCCGATGGGCGGGGCCATCAGGCCGATATTCATCGCCGTGACCACGACCATGGCGTAGTGGACGTCGTGGATGCCCATCTGCTTGGCGATGGGGAACATCAGCGGCGCCATCAGCACGATGGCCGGCAGGCCCTCGAGCACGCAGCCGAGCACGACGAAGACGGCGATGGTGACGAGCATATAGGTGAACCAGCCGCCCGGCAGCTCGCGCATGTAGCCGGCGAGCTGGTGGGCGAAGCCGGTCTGCGTCAGCGCCCAGGCCATGGCCGAGGCCGTGCCGAGGATGAGCAGGATCGCGCCCGACAGCGCCGCCGTCTCGACCAGCATGGCGTAGATCTTCGGCGGCCTGATGCCGCCATAGAGGACGATGCCGATGACGAAGGCGTAGAGCACGGCGATGGTCGACACCTCCGTCGCCGTGGCGATGCCGCCACCGACCGCGCCGCGGATGATGAAGGGCAGGAGCAGCGCCGGCGCGGCGATCAGCAGCGTCGCGCGCACCACCTTGAACGGCGCCCGCGCCACCCCTTCCATGCTCTCGCCGCGCGCCTTCCAGCGGGCGAGCACCGCCAGCGACAAGAGCAACACGAAGGCGATGACGACGCCGGAGGTGAACAAAGCGGCGATGGAAACGCCCGCCACCGAGCCGAGCACGATCAGCACGATGGAGGGCGGCACGGTGTCGGCCATGGCCGCGCCGGTGGCGAGCAGCGCGATCATCTCCTTCGGCTTGTGGCCGCGCCGCTTCATCTCGGGAAACAGCGCCGGCGCGACCGTCGCCATGTCGGACACCTTGGAGCCGGAAATGCCGGAGACGAGGAACAGCGAGCCGAGCAGCACATAGGACATGCCCGCCTTCACATGGCCGAGCAGCGAGGCCATGAAATCGACGATGGCCTTGCCCATGCCGGTGGCGTCGAGGATGCAGCCGAGCAGCACGAAGATCGGCACCGAAAGCAGGATCAGGCTCGACATGCCCTCGTCCATGCGCCCGATCATCACGATCATCGGAACGTGCGTGGTGAAGGCGAGGAAGCCGATGGTGCCGACGGCGAAGCAGAAGGCGATGGGAACGCCGAGAACGAGGCAGAAGGCCGCGACCCCGACGAGGAAGATCAGGATGTTGAAGTAGCCCAGCCCCATCAACACCGGCGACATCAGGAAGCCGAGCCCGACAAGGGCGGCGATGATGACCACAGAGACGACGATCTCCTGCCGCGCCGCCGTGCGCCAGACATGGGCGAGCGCGACGACGAGCATCAGCACGATGCCGACGACGATGGCCGAGACGCGGTAGCTGACCGGAATCTTCAGCGCGGCCGACGTGACCCACGATTCCTCGCGCACATAGTCGACCGCCGGCATCAGCAGCGCGGCGAGCGCGGTGATGGCGAGCAGCGTCGCCAGCGTCTCGATCAGCCCGCGCCAGCGCGCGGGGAACATGTTGATGAACACCGTCAGGCGCAGGTGCTCGTTGCGGTCGATGGCAATGGCCGACCCCAGCATGGCGAACCACAGGAACGAGATCGACGCCGCCTCGTCGATCCAAACCACTGGCATGTGCAGCACGTAGCGCGTGAACACCCCGGCCAGCAGCAGGCCGACGATGAGGACCAGCAGAATCGCCGCGACCACCTCGACCGGGCGCATGAGCAGAGAACCCGCCCGCGCGCCGACCACTTCCGATTGCGTCTCGATTGCGAATTCGTCGCCGGCAGTCGCCATGCACGTCCTCCTCCCGGCTCTCGGGTCCGCCCCGATCCCGTCACGACGCCCATCAGGTGCACCGCGGGCAAAGCCGGCCATTCTCCCCGGAAATGCCGGCGAACGGTTTCCTCCCGCGCCGGCAATTCCACCATTGGTCTATATTGTGGACCAATTTCTCATCTTTGCCTATTTGCTCGCACAGATCATGCGCGCATACAAGAATTTCTTGCCCGATCGTTCCATATTATGGATCACGCGCAAATCATCCGCGGCGTCACTTGTGTGCCGTCCGCCAACGCGGCCCCCAGCGCAGCATCCGCGGGCGAAAATTCATATATTTCTTTGAGCTAACGCAAAGCAACTGTTCCGGTTTGCTACACAGTGGCGGGAACTTACGCATTCGACCGCCCGACGCACTGATTGCCGCCCCACCCTCCCCCACTCCTGCCCTTGGGGGACATCCCGACATCACTGGTTCGCGAGGCCATAGGTGACAGCCGAAGACACGACGCAGCGACCGTCACCCAACGGCGCAACGCAGGCGGGAGCGCGCGCCGTCGCCACCTCGGTGGACGAGGTTCCGTTCCGGATCGAGGAGCTCTTCTTCTCGCGCACCGACGCGCGCGGGCGGATCCTGTCCGGCAACGACGTCTTCCAGCGCGTCAGCCTCTATGGCTGGGACGAGATGATCGAGCGCCCCCACAACATCATCCGCCATCCCGACATGCCCCGGGCGGTGTTCTATGTGCTGTGGGAGCGGATCAGGGCCGGGCAGCCGGTCGGCGCCTATGTCAAGAACCGCGCCAAGGACGGCCGCTACTACTGGGTCTACGCCGTCGTCACCCCGCTCGACGACGGCTATCTTTCGGTCCGGCTCAAGCCGGGCAGCGCGCTGTTCGCGGCAGCAAGCGGGCTCTACGGCGCGATACGCCGGCAGGAGCTCGAAACCGACTGCAAGCCGGCGGAAAGCGCCGGGGCCCTTCTCGGCCTCCTGTCGCAGGCCGGCTTCGGCGACTACCCCTCCTTCATGGCCCGCGCGCTGGGCGGCGAGATCAGGAACCGCGACGCGGCGCTCGGTCGCCCGACATGGCAGGCACTCAGCCATTTCGAGGATCTTCTCGAGTCCGCCGCCATCCTGCTGACGGCCGCGGCGCGGATGCTCGATCTCGCCTCGGCCTTCCGCTACACGCCGAGCAATCTGCGCATTCAGGCGGCGCGGATCGGCGACGAAGGCCGCGCCATCGGCGAGATATCGACCAATTACGGGCAGATCTCGGAATCCATCGTCGAGAACCTGCGCCAGCTCCACCTCGCCGCGCAGGACGTGTTCGCCTCCGTCAATGACGGGCTGTTTCTCGCCTGCACCGCGCGGCTTCAGGAGGAGACGGCTGTCTTCTTCAACCGTGAGGCTGCGGGAAAGGACGCGGCTTTCGGCGACGAAGCCGAGCGGCTGATGCGCCAGACGCGGGACTACAGCGCCCTCGCCGCCGAGAAATTCGATCACATCAAGGTGCATGTCGCCCGCTTCTTCGACCTGACCGCCGACATGAAGCGCCTGTCCTCGGCGCTGGCGGCCGTGCGGGTCATGGGCAAGGTCGAGAGCGTCACCCTCTATCGCGGCATGTTCGCCGAGCTGATCGGCGACCTCGAGAAGGGGCAGGAGGCGCTGTCGGCCGGCCTTTCCGAAATCTGGGGCATAAACAACCGGATACGCGACAACATCCGCCATATCGACGGCCAGAACTGATCGCCCTCCGTCCCGTCCGCGCATGAACGGGACGCAATCGCCCACCACCCCGATATCGTGAACCGCAGCCTGCCGCCGGAAGATCACTGCGCAGGCGACGGGCGCCGTGCTGCCACGCGCGCAGTATCGCCCGCCTTGCTTTCCAATATAATTAGATGAAACTGAACAATATATGTCCGGTAACGTACATAACACGGTTAATTTGCAATTAACTCCTGTCGATTACGACTGTATATAAGACGCCCCTTCATCCGGCACGCGACATGAAAGAGCTTTCCTCACCGCCCGCGGGCAACAGGATACTTGCATGCCTGCCCGACGAAGCGCGCGGCTATATCGAGGAAAGGGCGGAGACGCGGTCGATCAGGGCCGGCGACATCCTGTTCGAGGAAGGCGCGGCGATCACGCACGCCATCTTCCCGCATGACGGCCTCGTCTCGCTCATCGCGCGGATGGAGAACGGCCGCACCGTCGAGAAGTCGCTGATCGGTCCGGAAGGCTTCCTCGGCTTCGCCATCGTCATGGGCGGGGACACGGTGTTCGGCAGGGCCGTGGTGCAGGTCGCCGGCCATGCCTCGTGGCTTGCCGTGGCCGACGCGCGCAGCGCGCTCCGGCGCTTCGAGCCCCTGCGCGAGGCCATGCTGCGCTTCACCAAGGGCCATATGGCGCAGCTGATGGAATCGCTCGCCTGCGCCAGCCTGCACACGGCCCAGCAGCGCGTGTCGCGCTGGCTGCTTCAGGCGCACGACCGGGTCGCGGGCGACGAGTTCCACATCACGCAGGAGACCGTGGCGACGCTGCTCGCGCTGCGCCGCGCGACCGTCAACGAGATCTGCGCCGGCCTCGCCAGCGCCGGCGCGATCTCCTACCATCGCGGCGTCCTCAGCATCATCGACCGCGGCCGGCTTCTCGACAGCGCCTGCGAGTGCTACGGCCGCATCCGCGCGGCGACCTCGGCCTGACGCGCGGAGGCCGGGCTCACTCCTCCGGCTGGTCCTCGGCGATGTGGACGGCCATGTCGGTGAGCATGTCGCTGACGTGGCAATCGGCGACGGCGTAGAACACCTGCCGCGAGCGCCGCTCGCCCCTGACCAGCCGCGCCCCGCGCAGCAGGCGCAGATGATGGCTGACCAGCGACGGCGACAGGCCGAGCGCCTCGGCGATGTCGCCGACCGATTGCGGCCGCGCGATGCAGAAGAACAGGATGCGCAGCCGCGTCGGGTCGCCGAGCAGGCGGAAGGTCTCCGCCAGGATCGTCGTGTCGTGCGAAGACAGCGCCGACCCCTGCAAGGCGGCGCCCTCGCCCGTCTCCTTCCCCATCATGCCCGGCCTCCCGTATCTGCGCCATGCTCGTGGCCATGCGGCTCTTGCGACTCCCCGCGCGACAGGGCGCAGCCGCCCGCCTCGTCGCCGCTCCAGTCGATGGCGATGGTGGCATGGCCGATGGCGAAGCGTTCGGCAAGCGCGTGCTCGACGGCCTCGACCACCGCCCGCGGCTCCGCGCCCGGCGCGGGGCGCACATGCAGCGTGGCGAGCGCGCGGCCCGAGCTGATGAGCCAGACATGGACGTGGGACACGGTAGCAACGCCGGGCACGGCCTCCATCAGATGCCGCTCGATCTCCTGCGGCGCGGCGTTGTCGGGCGCGCCTTCGAGGAGGATATGGCCCGACTTCGCCAGCAGCTTCCAGGCGCTGCGCAGGATCAGCACCGAGACGAGGACCGACAGGATCGGGTCGATCGGCATCCAGCCGGTGAAGCGGATGACGAGCGCGGCGACGATGGCGCCGACCGAGCCGAGCAGGTCGCCCATGACGTGCAGCGCCGCGCCCTTGATGTTGACGTGCTCGGTGTCGCCGCGCGTCAGCAGCCACAGCACGAAGACGTTGACCAAAAGGCCCGCCACCGCCACCGCCAGCATCGGGCCGGACAGGATCTCCACCGGGTGGCGGAACCGCTGCACCGCCTCGTAGACGATCCAGACCACGATGCCGAACAGGGTGATGGCGTTGATGAAGCCGGCGATGACCTCGAAGCGGGCATAGCCGAAGGTGCGCCGCGCGTCGGCGGCGCGTCGGCCGAAGCGGAAGGCGGCGTAGGCGAGCGCCAGCGCCACCGCGTCGGTCAGCATGTGGCCGGCATCGGCCAGCAGCGCCAGCGAGCCGGAGAGATAGCCGCCCACCGCCTCGACGATCATGAACGAGAAGATGATGAAGAAGGCGACCAGCACCTTGCGCTCGTTATCGCCAGTCACGGCCGGCGCGTGCGAGTGGTCATGATCGTGGTCGTGGTCGTGGTCGTGGGAATGGTGGTCGTGCGGCATGACGGGCTCTTGGAGAAGCGGATGCTGACATATGAATATATGTTCATATATATGGAGTCAAGCCGCTGGGATGTCGGCAGGCAAAGACGGAATGCCGCGCCGCCCTTCATCGCCGCCACGCCCCGCGAGGGCCATTGCGACGGCCCCGCATTCCTATTATCATATATTTTCAATATATCTTTTATTGACCTGAAAGGCGAACCGATCATGACCGGAGAGACCCTGACCCGCGACACGGAAGCCGCCCTAATCCCGCCGACTTCGACCTTGAATCAAGATGAAAGCGAATGGGATGAAGTCGCTGAATCGTCTTGGGAATCGTTCCCGGCCAGCGACCCGCCCGCATGGGCGGGCCGTGGTTCTCCGCCCCTGCCGCGCGATATCCCTTCCCGAAAATAGATATATCTAACATATTTCTATTCGACAGCAGCCTCCGGCGCATATCGGTTGCGCCCGGGCATCCGCCGCACCTATGATGCCAGCCGGCCGACGCAAGCGAGGAATTTCCGCCATGCCGTTCAACGAACGCTCGAAACACATCACGCAGGGCGTCGCCCGCTCGCCCAACCGGGCCATGTATTACGCGCTCGGCTACAAGAAGGCCGATTTCGACAAGCCGATGATCGGCATCGCCAACGGCCATTCGACCATCACCCCCTGCAATGCCGGCCTCCAGCCGCTGGCCGACGCCGCCGTCGCCGCGATCCGGGCGGCCGGCGCCAACCCGCAGACCTTCGGCACGCCAACCATCTCCGACGGCATGTCGATGGGCACCGAGGGCATGAAATACTCGCTCGTCTCGCGCGAGGTCATCGCCGATTGCGTCGAGACCTCGGTGCAGGGCCAGTGGATGGACGGCGTCCTGGTGCTGGGCGGCTGCGACAAGAACATGCCCGGCGGCATGATCGGCATCATCCGCGCCGACGCCCCGGCGATCTACGTCTATGGCGGCACCATCCGCCCCGGCCGCTGGAAGGGGCAGGACCTGTCCATCGTCTCCGCCTTCGAGGCGGTCGGCTCGTTCATGGCCGGCGAGATGAGCGAGGAGGATTTCGAGGGCATCGAGCGCAACGCCTGCCCGACGACCGGCTCGTGCGGCGGCATGTACACGGCCAACACCATGAGCTCTTCCTTCGAGGCGCTCGGCATGTCGCTGCTCTATTCCTCGACCATGGCGAGCCCGGACCAGGAAAAGCTCGACAGCGCCGCCGAGTCAGGCCGCGTGCTGGTCGAGGCGGTGAAGAACGACATCACCCCGCGCCGGATCGTCACCCGCGAATCGATCGAGAACGCGGTAGCGCTGATCATGGCGCTGGGCGGCTCGACCAACGCGGTGCTACACTATCTCGCCATCGCCAACGCCGCCGAGATCGACTGGACGCTCGACGATTTCGAGCGCGTGCGCCGCAGGGTGCCGGTGCTGTGCGACCTGAAGCCTTCGGGCAAGTACATGGCCGTGGACCTGCACGAGGCCGGCGGCGTGCCGCAGGTGTTGAAGATATTGCTCAATGCCGGCCTGATCCACGGCGACTGCCTGACGATCACCGGCCGCACGCTCGCCGAGGAACTGGCCCACGTGCCGGACACGCCGCGCGCGGATCAGGACGTCATCATGCCGATAGAGAAGGCGCTCTACCGCGAAGGCCATCTCGCCATCCTGAAGGGCAACCTCGCCGAGGACGGCGCGGTCGCCAAGATCACCGGCCTGAAGAGCCCGAAGATTTCCGGCCCCGCCCGCGTCTTCGACGACGAGCAGTCGGCGATGGACGCGATCCTCAACGACCGCATCCGGCCGGGCGACGTCGTCGTCCTGCGCTATCTCGGCCCCAAGGGCGGGCCGGGCATGCCGGAAATGCTGGCGCCCACCTCGGCCATCATCGGCCGTGGCCTCGGCGAGAGCGTCGGCCTGATCACGGACGGGCGCTTTTCCGGCGGCACATGGGGCCTCGTCGTCGGCCATGTCGCGCCCGAAGCCTATGTCGGCGGCTTGATCGCGCTGGTCGAGGAAGGCGACACCATCACCATCGATGCCCACGAGCTGCTGCTCCAGCTCGATGTGGACGAGGCCGAGATCGCGCGCCGCCGCCTGGGCTGGAAGCAGCCCGAGCCGCGCTACAAACGCGGCGTGCTGGCCAAGTTCTCCGCCCTCGCCCGCCCGGCCAACGAGGGCGCGCTGACCGGGTGAGGAACCGGCGCGCGACATATCGCCGTTGGCATGGGCCCGGCGGCGATGCTAGGTCTTGCCGCACATCGAATCCGCAACCGGCCTGGATGCGGCCCCGGATCTGGCATTGCGCAGCGGCGAAAAAAGAAGGAAAGGAATAATTTCATCGCCACGGCGCCTTCAGGGAACAGAATTTGCACAAACCAGGCTGATTTCGACGATCCGAAACCGCCGGAAATCTCCGTCCCGACGATAGACTCTCCCGGTTTCACGAGTGGAGGCCGACATGACCCCGACCCGCAGATCGCTTATCCTGACCGCCGCATTCGCAGCTTCGCTCAGCCTCGCGGCAGCTTTTCCATCCTTCGCCCAGCAGGCGATCATCAACGTGTCCTACGACCCGACGCGCGAGCTCTATCGCGAGTTCAACGCCGCCTTCGCCAGCCACTGGCAGGAGACCAAGGGCGAGAGCGTTCGCATCCAGAATACCCATTCCGGCTCCGGCCAGCAGGCGCGCGCCGTCATCGACGGGCTGGAGGCGGACGTGGTGACGCTGGCGCTTCAGGCCGACATCGACGCCATCGTCAAGGCCACCGGCAAGATCCGCGAGGACTGGCGCGGCACGCTGGCCAACAACAACGCGCCCTACACCTCGACCATCGTCTTCCTCGTCCGCAAGGGCAACCCGAAGGGGCTGAACGACTGGGGCGACCTCGTCAAGGAGGGCGTCGAGGTCATCACGCCCAACCCGAAATCCTCGGGCGGCGCGCGGTGGAACTTCCTCGCCGCATGGGCCTGGGCGCTGAAGGAGCACGGCAACGACGAGGCGAAGGCGCGTGAATACGTGACCGAGCTTTTCCGCCACGTCCCGGTGCTCGACCCGGCCGCGCGCGGCTCCACCACCACCTTCGTCCAGCGCGGCATAGGCGACGTGCTGCTCGCCTGGGAGAACGAGGCGTTCCTCGCCATCAACGAGCTGGGGCCGGACGCCTTCGACATCGTCGTGCCGTCGCTGTCGGTCCTCGCCGAGCCGCCCGTCGCCGTTGTCGACGCCAATGTCGACGCCAAGGGCACGCGCGAGGTCGCGACCGCCTATCTGGAATATCTCTATTCCCCGGTCGGGCAGAACATCGCCGCCAAGCACTATTACCGCCCGTTCAGCCGCGAGGGCGTCGATCCGGCCGAGCTGGAGCGCTTCCCCGATCTCGAACTCGTCACCATCGACGACCTCGGCGGCTGGGAGAAGGTGCAGCCCGAATTCTTCGGCGACGGCGGCATCTTCGACCAGATATTCCAGCCGGGCAGGTAGCGCATGGGTGAAGCGAAAGTCCTGCCGGCTCCCGTCCGCGCTCCCGCCGGGAGACGATGGCGATGGAGGGAGCCGAGCGTCATCCCCGGCTTCGGCCTGACCTTCGGCTTCGCCATCTTCTACCTGAGCGCCATCGTCCTGATCCCGCTGGCCGGGCTCGGCTGGCGCTCGGCCTCGCTCGGCTGGGAGGAGTTCTGGCGACTCGCCTCCGACCCGCGCCTGATCGGCGCGCTGAAGACCAGCTTCTGGACCGCCGGCGCGGCCGCGGCCATCAACGCCGTCTTCGGCGTGCTGGTCGCCTGGGTGCTGGTGCGCTACCGCTTCCCCGGCCGGCGCATCGTCGACGCCGCCGTCGACCTGCCCTTCGCGCTGCCGACCGCCGTCGCCGGCATCGCGCTGACCGCGATCTACGCCCCGACCGGCTGGATCGGCCAGTATTTCCAACCCTACGGCGTGCGCATCGCCTATACGCCGGCCGGCATCGTCATCGCGCTCGTCTTCGTCAGCCTGCCCTTCATGGTGCGCACGGTGCAGCCGGTGATGGAGGAGCTGAACCGCGAGGTCGAGGAAGCGGCAGCGACGCTGGGCGCCAGCCGCCTGCAGACCGTCCTGCGCGTCATCCTGCCCGGTCTCGTCCCGGCCATCCTGACGGGCCTCGCCCTCTCCTTCGGCCGCGCCGTCGGCGAGTACGGCTCCGTCATCTTCATCGCCGGCAACATCCCCTACCGCTCCGAGATCGCGCCGCTGCTGATCTATATCCGGCTGGAGGAGTTCAACTACCCGGCCGCTACCGCCATCGGCGCGATCATGCTCGTCCTCGCATTCGTCGTCCTGCTCGCCATCAACCTGATCCAGGCATGGAGCAGAAGGAGGCTGGGCCATGACGGATAGCGCCGCCGCCGGCCTCGCCCGGCCCGTCCGCCCATCCCGCCCGCGCCGCTTCCGCGACCCGACCGCGGAAAGCGCCGCGGTCAAATGGACGCTGGTGGCGCTCGCGCTCGCCTTTCTCCTGCTGGTGCTGTTCCTGCCGCTCGCCGCCGTCTTCGGCGAGGCGCTGCGCCGCGGCTGGCAGGTGGCGCTCGAATCCGTCAGCGACCCCGACGCGCTGTCGGCGATCCGCCTCACCCTCCTCGTCGCGGCCATCGCCGTGCCGCTCAACTGCGTCTTCGGCGTCGCCGCCGCCTGGGCCATCGCCAAGTTCGAGTTCAAGGGCAAGTCGTTCCTGATCACGCTGATCGACCTGCCCTTCTCGGTCTCGCCGGTCATCGCCGGGCTGGTCTACATCCTGCTGTTCGGCGCGGGCTCCTTCCTCGGGCCGCTCCTCACCTCGTGGGGCATGCAGGTCCTGTTCGCCGTGCCGGGCGTGGTGCTGGCGACGATCTTCGTCACCTTCCCCTTCGTCGCCCGCGAGCTGATCCCGCTGATGCAGGAGCAGGGAACCGGCGACGAGGAAGCCGCGCTGTCGCTCGGCGCGTCCGGCTGGCAGACCTTCCGCCATGTCACGCTGCCCAACATCCGCTGGGGGCTGCTCTACGGCGTCCTCCTGTGCAACGCCCGCGCCATGGGCGAGTTCGGCGCGGTCTCGGTGGTGTCGGGCCGCCTGCGCGGTGAGACCGTGACCATGCCGCTGCATGTCGAGATCCTCTACAACGAATACAATTTCGTCGCCGCCTTCGCCGTGGCCTCGCTGCTGGCGCTGCTGGCGCTGGCGACGCTGGTGCTGAAGGCGCTTCTGGAGCGCGTCTACGAGCGCGACCGCAGCGCCGGCCCCGGCCATTGACGAGAAGGAACGATCCATGGACCTCAGCCTGATCGACGTGCGCAAGGAATTCGACCGCTTCGCTGCGCTCCACGGCGTATCGCTCGACATCCGCTCGGGCGAGCTGATCGCGCTGCTCGGGCCGTCCGGCTCGGGCAAGACCACGCTTCTGCGGCTGATCGCCGGCCTCGACTTCCCGACCGAGGGCACCATCCGCTTCGGCGAGGAGGACGCCTCGCGCAAGACCGTGCAGGAGCGCAATGTCGGCTTCGTCTTCCAGCACTACGCCCTGTTCCGTCACATGACGGTGGCGCAGAACATCGGCTTCGGCCTGAAGGTGCGGCCGCGCGCCAGCCGCCCGCGCCGGGCCGAAATCCGCCGCCGCGCATCGGAGCTGCTCGACCTCGTCCAGCTTTCGGGACTTGAAGGGCGCTATCCCGGCCAGCTTTCCGGCGGCCAGCGCCAGCGCGTCGCGCTCGCCCGCGCCCTCGCCATCGAGCCGCGCGTGCTCCTGCTCGACGAGCCGTTCGGCGCGCTCGACGCGCAGGTGCGGCGCGAGCTGCGCCGCTGGCTGCGCGAGATCCACGACCGCACCGGCCACACCACCGTCTTCGTCACCCACGACCAGGAAGAGGCGCTGGAGCTGGCCGACCGCGTCGTCGTCATGAGCCAGGGCCGCATCGAGCAGGTCGGCACCGCCGACGAGGTCTATGACGACCCCAACTCGCCCTTCGTCTACGGCTTCATCGGCGATTCGAGCGGCCTGCCCGTGCGAGTCGAGAAGGGCGAGATCTGGCTCGACGACCGCACCGTCGGCCTCAGCGACCCGAGCCTGCCGGACGGCCCGGCCACGCTCTATTTCCGGCCGCACGACGTCGAGCTTCTCGACGGCTGCGGCGGCTGCATCGCCGGTACGCTCGCGGCCAGCCGGCGCGTCGCCGGCACGCGGCGCGTCGAGCTGGAGCTCGGCGGCGCCGGACACCTCGTCGAGATCGAGCTGCCCGTCGACCACCCGGCAGCCGGCAAGAGCCGTATCGCCTTCAGGCCGCGCCGCTGGAAGGCTTTTCCCGCCTGATCCTGCCTCCGGCAGGGCGAAAACCAGCAGTTCCAGAAATTTTTTTTGCCGGCGCGCTCCGGCACGATCCGTTCAAGGCGGCGCGGATCGCCGAAACAATCGGCAATCGCGCATGGCCGTCCGGGCAACGATGCGAAAGGCGCCGGCTTCAACGCCGCGCCGGCGCCGCCGCCGGCCCTTGCCCCCCTGTGGACAAGCGCCATGTCTTGGACTTAGCTGGGGGAAAATCTGGTCCGGGAGGAGACGACGATGGGCGACGCGGGACGGCTTTCGCTGCATGTGCCGGAGCCGGAGGTGCGCCCCGGCGACACGCCCGATTTCGCCAATGTGAAGATTCCGCGCGCCGGCACGGTCGAGCGCCCGCCGGTCGACGTCGATCCGCGCGACATCCGCGATCTCGCCTATTCCATCATCCGGGTGCTCAACCGCGACGGCGAGGCTGTCGGCCCTTGGGCCGGAACTCTCACCGACGAGGAACTGCTGGAGGGCCTGCGCCACATGATGACGCTGCGCGCCTTCGATGCGCGCATGGTGATGGCGCAGCGGCAGGGCAAGACCTCGTTCTACATGCAGCACATGGGCGAGGAGGCGGTCAGCTGCGCCTTCCGCAAGGCGCTGTCGCACGGCGACATGAATTTCCCGACCTACCGGCAGGCCGGCCTCCTCATCGCGGGCGGCTACCCCATGGTCGACATGATGAACCAGATCTTCTCCAACGAGGCCGACCCGATCAAGGGCCGCCAGTTGCCGGTGATGTATTCGTCGAAGGAGCACGGCTTCTTCTCGATCTCCGGCAATCTCGGCACCCAGTTCATCCAGGCGGTGGGCTGGGCCATGGCCTCGGCCATCAAGGAGGACACGAAGATCGCCGCCGGCTGGATCGGCGACGGCTCGACCGCCGAGAGCGACTTCCATGCCGCGCTGGTCTTCGCCTCGACCTATCGCGCCCCGGTCGTGCTCAACATCGTCAACAACCAGTGGGCGATCTCGACCTTTCAGGGGATAGCCCGCGGCGGCTCCGGCACCTTCGCCGCGCGCGGCCTCGGCTTCGGCCTGCCGGCGCTGCGCGTCGACGGCAACGACTATCTCGCCGTCCACGCCGTAGCCAAATGGGCCATCGAGCGGGCGCGGAAAAACCTCGGGCCGACGCTGGTCGAATATGTCACCTACCGCGTCGGCGCCCACTCGACCTCGGACGACCCGTCGGCCTACCGGCCCAAGACCGAGTCCGACGCCTGGCCGCTCGGCGATCCGGTGATCCGGCTGAAGAATCACCTGATCGTCCGCGGCGTCTGGTCGGAGGAACGCCACAAGCAGGCGGAGGCCGAGATCCTCGACACGGTGATCGCCGCCCAGAAGGAGGCCGAAGCCAACGGCACCCTGCATTCGGGCGGCAAGCCCTCGGTGCGCGACATGTTCGAGGGCGTCTACGAGACCATGCCGCCGCATCTGCGCCGGCAGCGCCAGCAGGCGGGGGTTTGAGACCATGCCGCGCATGACCATGATCGAGGCGATCCGATCGGCGATGGACGTATCCATGGGCCGCGACGACAACGTCGTCGTCTTCGGCGAGGACGTCGGCTATTTCGGCGGCGTCTTCCGCTGCACCGCCGGCCTCCAGGCCAAATACGGCAGGAACCGCTGCTTCGACGCGCCGATCAACGAATCCGGCATCGTCGGCGCGGCCATCGGCATGGCCGCCTACGGCCTGCGCCCCTGCGTCGAGGTCCAGTTCGCCGACTACGTCTATCCGGCCTACGACCAGATCGTGTCGGAGGCGGCGCGCCTGCGCTACCGCTCCGCCGGCGGGTTCACCTGCCCCATCGTCATCCGCATGCCGACCGGTGGCGGCATCTTCGGCGGCCAGACCCACAGCCAGAGCCCCGAGGCGCTGTTCACCCACGTCTCGGGCCTGAAGGTGGTGGTGCCGTCCAGCCCCTACGACGCCAAGGGCCTCTTGATCTCGGCCATCGAGGACCCCGACCCCGTGATCTTCCTCGAGCCGAAGCGGCTCTACAACGGCCCGTTCGACGGCCACCACGACCGGCCGGTGACGGCATGGTCGAAGCACCCGATGTCGGAGACGCCGGAGGGCCACTACACCGTGCCGCTCGGCAAGGCCGAGGTGCGGCGCGAGGGCTCGGCCGTCACCGTGCTCGCCTATGGCACCATGGTCTACGTCGCCAAGGCGGCCGCCGAGGACACCGGCATCGACGCCGAGGTGATCGATCTGCGCACACTGGTGCCGCTCGATCTCGACACCATCGTCGCCTCGGTGAAGAAGACCGGCCGCTGCGTCATCGTCCACGAGGCGACGCTGACCTCCGGCTTCGGCGCGGAGCTCGCCGCGCTGGTGCAGGAGCACTGCTTCTATCACCTCGAAGCCCCGGTCGCGCGCGTCGCCGGCTGGGACACGCCCTACCCGCACGCGCAGGAATGGGACTATTTCCCCGGCCCCAAGCGCGTCGGTGAGGCGCTTCAAGCCGTGATGGAGGGCTGAAGGAATGGCCGAACACGTCATCAAGATGCCCGATGTCGGCGAAGGCGTCGCCGAGGCCGAGCTGGTCGAATGGCACGTCGCGGTCGGCGATCTCGTGCGCGAGGACGCGATCCTCGCCGCGGTGATGACCGACAAGGCGACGGTGGAAATCCCCTCGCCCGTCGACGGCAAGGTGTCGTGGCTGGGCGCGGAAATCGGCGACACCGTCGCCGTCGGCTCGGCCTTGGTGAAGATCGAGATCGCCGGCGACGCGCCGGCGCCGACGCCGATGGATGACGGCCAGGGCGAGGCGCCGATCGCCGAGGGCATGGCGCCTGAGGGCGAGACGCTTCCGGCCCCGCCGGCCGAAAAGATCGAGAAGCCCAGGGAGCCCGCGCAGGCCGAGAAGCCGGCGGCTCCTGCGAAGAAACCCGCGCCGGCCCCGGCAGCCACCGGCGCGCCGCGCCCGGAGGGCGAGCGGCCGCTCGCCTCGCCCGCCGTGCGCCTGAGGGCGCGCGAGGCCGGGGTCGATTTGCGGCAGGTCGCCGGCAGCGGCCCGGCCGGGCGCATCAGCCATGACGATCTCGACGCGTTCATCGCCCGCGGCAGCGCCCCCGCCGCGGCCGGCCTCAGGCCGAACACGTCCGTCGATGAAATCAAGGTCGTCGGCCTGCGCCGCCGCATCGCCGAGAAGATGCAGATCGCCAAGGCGCGCATCCCGCACATCACCTATGTCGAGGAGGTCGATGTCGGCGCGCTGGAGGATTTGCGCGGCAAGCTGAACGCCGAGAAGCGCCCCGAACAAGCGAAGCTGACGCTCCTGCCCTTCCTCGCCCGCGCCATCGTCAGGGCCGTGGCCGAGCAGCCGCAGATCAACGCGATCTATGACGACGAGGCCGGCATCGTCCACCGCCACGGCGGCGTCCATATCGGCATCGCTGCGCAGACGCCCTCCGGCCTCGTCGTGCCGGTGCTGCGCCATGCCGAGGCGCGCGACCTGTGGGATTGCGCGGCCGAGATCGGCCGGCTGGCCGAGGCCGCCCGCTCCGGCACGGCGACGCGCGAGGAGCTTTCCGGCTCGACCATCACCATCACCTCGCTCGGCGCGCTCGGCGGTGTCGCCACCACCCCGGTAATCAACCACCCGGAAGTCGCCATCGTCGGCGTCAACAAGATGATGGTCCGGCCGATGTGGGACGGCACGCAGTTCGTGCCGCGCAAGATGATGAACCTGTCCTCCTCCTTCGACCATCGCGTGGTCGACGGCTGGGACGCGGCCGTGTTCGTCCAGCGCCTGAAGACGCTGATCGAGACGCCGGCCCTGATCTTTGTCGAGAGCTGATCCCATGAAGGAAATCTCCTGCAAGCTGCTCGTCATCGGCGCCGGTCCCGGCGGCTATGTCTGCGCCATCCGCGCCGGCCAGCTCGGGCTGGACACGGTGATCGTGGAAATGGGCAAGCCCGGCGGCACCTGCCTCAACGTCGGCTGCATCCCGTCCAAGGCGCTGATCCATGCGGCCGACGAGTTCTTCAAGGTCCGCGAGATGGCGCAGGGCCACGACCCGCTCGGCATCTCGCTCGCCACCCCCGCCATAGACATGGGCAAGACGATCGCCTGGAAGGACCGCATCGTCGGACGCCTGAATACCGGCGTCGCCGGGCTGCTCAAGAAGGCCGGAGTCAAGTCCATCGAGGGCCGCGCGCGCTTCCGCGACGGCAAGACCGTCGAGGTCGAGACCGAGACCGGCACGCAGATCGTGCGCGCCGAGACCATCGTCATCGCCACCGGCTCGGTGCCGGTGGAGCTGCCCTTCCTTCCCTTCGGCGGAAATGTCATTTCCTCGACCGGGGCACTGGCGCTGAAGGCCGTTCCCGCCACCCTCGCCGTAGTCGGCGGCGGTTATATCGGGCTCGAGCTCGGCACCGCCTTCGCCAAGCTGGGCGCGAAGGTGACGGTGGTCGAGGCCCTGCCCCGCATCCTGCCGCTCTACGACGCCGACCTCGTCCGGCCGGTTTCGAAGCGCCTCGCCGACCTCGGCGTCACGGTGCTGACCGGCGCGAAGGCCAAGGGGCTTTCGCAGGGAGGTGACGCGCTCATCGTCGAGACCGCCGACGGCAAGGCGCAGGACATCCCCGCCGAGCGCGTCCTCGTCACCGTCGGCCGCCGGCCGGCGACCGAAGGCTGGGGGCTGGAGGAGATCGACCTCGACCGCGCCGGCCCGTTCATCCGCATCGACGAGCGTTGCCGCACCTCGATGCGCGGCGTCTACGCCATCGGCGACGTCACCGGCGAGCCGATGCTGGCCCACCGCGCCATGGCGCAGGGCGAGATGGTGGCCGAGATCGTCGCCGGCATGAAACGGAGCTGGGACAAGCGCTCGATCCCCGCCGTCTGCTTCACCGACCCCGAGATCGTCTCGGTGGGCCTGTCGCCCGACGAGGCGCGCCAGACGACAGCCGAGCTGAAGATCGGCCAGTTCCCGTTCTCGGCCAACGGCCGCGCCATGACCTTGCAGGGCGAGGCCGGCTTCGTGCGCGTCGTCGCCCGGGCCGACAACCACCTCGTCCTCGGCATCCAGGCCGTTGGTTCGGGCGTGTCGGAGCTTTCGGCCGCCTTCTCGCTCGCCGTCGAGATGGGCGCGCGGCTGGAGGACGTCGCCGGCACGATCCACGCCCACCCGACGCAGAGCGAGGGCTTCCAGGAAGCGGCGCTGAAGGCGCTCGGCCACGCGCTGCACGCCTGACGCCTGCCGACGCCCATCCAGGCCTGCCGCTTTGCGCCCCCGCCGGGCGCAAAGTTTTTTCGCGAATGATTCCGGGGAATCTTGACGCGAATCAAATGGATACATATCAATTTGCGGGTAGGTGGACCTGAGCGGAGGAGGGTGATTCGGGGACTGGGCGTCCGTTGAAATGCGTGCCTCCGGTGTTGAGTTCACCCTTTCTCTTGCCTTGAGTAGCCCCGTTTCGGGGCGTGGCGGATGTTCCTTCCGTTATTCTGTTCGTAATTGTCTGGTGGCGTCGTCGAAGTGGCCTGCGGTCCCGCGGGCGCGCGTCGATTCGTGTTGTCGAGTTCACTCTCCCGTGCAGCCGCGCGGGCGAAACGTTCATTGTCGGCCGCGATCCGGACCATGCGCCGGGCGAGGCCGCGAACCGAAAGCCGACGATGCATCTCGCGCCGACAAGAGAAGGGCAGGACGGAGCCGGGCGGATCCACGGCCGGACCGACCTTTCCCGCCTGATGAAGCGGGTCTGCGCCGAGATCGGCGCGCGGTCCTACCTGCTGGTCGAGCCCGCCGTCGAGCGCGGCCCCAAGGGCTTGCGCATCCTCGCCTCCGACTGGATCTACGACGCGCTCGAGGAACTGGGCGGCGAAGGCATCTTCGAGATCATCGAGAGCGGCTATGCCGCCGGCCTCGGCGAGACGCCGCGCGCCCTGCCCGATCCCGCCCCGTTCCTTTCCCCCATGCAGCGGCTCGTCCTTCGCGACTACGGCCATGCCGAGATGTTCGCCCGCCGGCTGAGCGTGCGCGGGCGCACCGTCTTCGCCCTGTTCAGCGCCCCTCGCTGCGGCGCGACCGACCCGGCCGCGCTCGCCCGCGCCAGCATGATGTGCAGCTACGCGCTCGACGGCTATCTCAGCGCGACGGCGCAGGAGCCGGCGCTGGCCGGCGTCCTCTCCGAGCGCCAGCGCGAATGCCTGAAATGGGTTTCCGAGGGCAAGACCACGGAAGAGATCGCCCTGATCCTCGGCGTCTCCTCCAACACCATCAACAGCTATGTCGCCCACGCCATCCAGAAATTCGGCGCGAGCAACCGGGCGATGGCGATCGCGACCGCGATCAGAAGCGGAGTCATATGATGCTGCGCGAGACACAAGCAACGACCGTCGCCGAGGCCTGGCACCCGGCGCACGAAACCGAAATCCGCGAGCCCGTCGCCTCGCTGCCCGAGGCGGTGCTGCGTTGCCGCGCGCTGGCCGCCGGCATCGGCGCCGCCGGCTTCAGCCTGCTGTTCACCGCCGCACAGGGCGAGGCGCGCCGCCTCGCGCCGGTCTTCGACAGCGCCTTTCCGGGCGTGTCGGCACTGTCGCGGGCGCTGTCGTCCCCCTCTGCGGAGCGCCTTGCGCGATCCGCGGCGGCGAGCGCTGCGCCCTTGTGGTGGCGGGCGGAAGGCGCGCCCCTCGTCCTCGACGCGGACGCGCTTTTCTGGGCGCGCGAGGTGGAAAGCCCGCTCATTGAGACCGCCCTTGCCGACCAGCCCGGCATCCTCTTTCCCGTCGCGCAGGAGAACGGCCGCGCCGGCATCGTCGCCTTCTACGGCGCGGCGCTCGCGCTCGACACCGGCGCGCTCTGCGAGGCACATGCGGCATGCTTCGCGCTGTTCGTCGAGGTGGCGCGCCAGCGCCCGCTCGGGAACCCGCCGCTGCCGTCGATGTCCAAGCGCGAGATCGAATGCCTGCGCCTGACCGCGCAGGGCTTCACCAGCGAGGAGATCGCCACCGAGCTCAGCCTCTCCGTCCACACCGCCAATCAGTACCTGACCAGCTCAGCTCACAAGCTGAACGCGGTCAACCGCATCCATGCGGTGGCGAAGGCGCTGCGCGGCGGCCTGATCGACTGAGCCGTTGATTTCGGGGGCTTGCCTTTACGTCGCCACCGGCTCCGAGCGGCGGATGCGGGAATGCTCCAGCGCCCGCTCGAGGAAACCGTCATTCTCGGCCGGGTCGGCCGCCGGCTTGTCGAAGGCGACGTAGTTGACCTCGACCGAAGCCTTGCGCGCCGTCAGCGTCAGCGCGAAATAGACGGTGACGCCGGTCGGGCGCAGTTCGAGGTCGAGGACGATGCGCGGCGGACCTTCCCACGCGACATGCGCCTCGCCGCCATGGCCGAGCCGAAGCGTGCCCGGCTGGAAATAGAGCTCCGCCGCGCTGTCGACGAGATCGGCGATGGAAGCCAGGCGCTCGAGGCGGATATAGGCGATGTAGTCGCCGACATCGACCATGCGCAGTTCCCTGACGACCTCTCCGATCGCGTTGGCGACGATGACCTCGCGGGTCGACGTATGGGGCTGCCGGTTCATGATGTCACCTTGCCCGCAGCGGGCCCTGCCTTGCTCGTATAGAGTACGCGAACCAGTTCCGCCACGGCCTGGTAGAACTGAGGTGGGATCATACTATCCACCGAAACTTGACTGTACATGGAGCGCGCGAGCGCCACGTCCTCGAAGACGGGGATGTCGTTGGCCTCGGCGATCTCCCTGATCTTCAGCGCCACGAGGTCCTGCCCCTTGGCGACGACGACTGGCGCGGCGGTCTCCTCGCGCACGTAGCGCAGGGCAATGGCGTAGTGAGTCGGGTTGGCGATCACCAGCGTCGCCTTGGGCACATCGGCCATCATGCGCCGGCGGGCGCGGTCGCGCTGGAGCGAGCGCAGCCGCGAGCGCATGATCGGGTCGCCCTCCGCCTGCTTCATCTCGTCCTTGACCTCCTGCTTGGTCATGCGCAGGTCCTGCCGCCAGCTGAAGCGCGACCACAAGAGGTCCGCCACCGCGATGACGACCATGATCGCGGTGATGGCGACGACGATCTCGATGGCGATGTCGCGGATCACCGCGCCGAACGCCTCGGGCTGGGTGATCATCCCGGCGAGAAGCTCGGTCTGCGCCCCGCGCATGGCGAAGGCCAGCACCACGCCGGCGAGGACCAGCTTGCCCAGCGACTTGGCGAACTCGGCCAGCCCCTTCTGGCCGAACAGCCGGCCCCAGCCCTGCTTGAGCGAGATGCGCGACAGCTTGGGCTGCACCCGGTCGAGGACCATGCGCGGCATGTTCTGCAGGATCGAGCCGGCAATTCCGGCGCCGATCAGCAGCGCCATCAGCCCGGCGAGCGGCTTGACGATCTCGAGGAACACCTGCCGGTAGAGCAGCACCGCGTCGTGCTCGCTGGCCAGCGTCCAGCTTTCCGGCCGCTCGATGAACATCGACAGGAACCCGCCCAGCTCGATGGCGCGCGGCTCGGCGAGGAAGACGAGGAACACAAGGATCGCGAGGAAGGAGCCGACGACCGAGACTTCCTTGGCGAAGGGGACCTGCCCCTTCTCGACAGAGTCGCGGACCTTCTTCTCGGTGGCTTCCTCTGTCTTGCTGTCCTTGTCCGACTGCTCGGCCATGGAGCGCTCCGTTCAGGAGGGATCAGGCGGCGTCCTGCATGGCAGGCAGTTCGAGCGCGCCGGTGGCGGCCAGCCCGATGGCCGTCGCGGCGATGCGCTTGCGCGCCTTGGCGATCTCGGCCGGGGTCGCCGAATCGGCCGGGATGGTCAGCTCGGATTCGATCATGCGGCGCGAGCGCGCGCCGATGGCGGAAAGCACGGCTTCGGCAAGGTCGGCTTCGGCCCCGCGCAGCGCCAGCGTGACGAGCTCGGTCGACAGCCCGTCGAACAGCGTGACGCGCGACTTCTGGTCGAGAAGCACGATGTCGTCGAAGCTGAACAGCCGCGCCTTGACCTGGTCGATGCCCTCGGCCCCGCTGGTTTCGAGGTCGGAGACCAGCTCGTCCAGCACGTCCTTGTCGAGCTCGTTGAGGAGGTTCGCCACCCGCGTCTGGCTGGCGGAGACGTCCTTGCCGTTGGCGTCGGCGGCGAGGCGCTTGCGCAGCTGGTTCTCGACCAGCTGCTTGGCCGCCGGCTGCACCGTCGTCATCGACAGCATCCGCTTCAGGACCTCGTTGCGCAGCGGCTTGTCGAAGGTGAGCAGCGCGTTGGCCGCCGGCTGGGATTCGAGGTTGGAGAAGATCATCGCGATGGTCTGCGGATGCTCGTCGCGCAACAGCGCGCCGAGCCGCGCCGGCTCCAGCTCGGTCAGCTCCGGCCAGATCGGCGGCGCCTCGTCGCTCATCAGCGACGGCTTGCTCCAGCCCATCAGGACGCTGATTTCCTCGGGCGACAGCGACTCGTTGAGGATCGTGTCCATCTGGTCGCCGGAATCGAGCAGGCCCGCGCCTTCGGTGAACTCGTCCTCGAACTCGGCGACGATGTTCTCCAGCTCGCTCTGGGGAATGGTCCGCAGCTTGCGCGCGGCCTCGATCAGCGCCTTCAGCTCCTCATGCTTGAAGAAGCCCAGAAGGCGTCCGGCCGAAGGCTTGCCCATGGCAACCAGAATGGCGGCCGCCTTCTGCGCCTTGGTGAGCTTGCCTTCCGGACCCATTACACCCCTGTCCCCGATTCGCTGCGCAACAGGATATACGGCCTAGCCCGGCTTGGAAGCGTTGATGATCTGCGTCAGCTTGATGCCGAAGCGCGACGGGTCGTCCTCCAGCACCGTGATTTCGCCGCAGGCGATCTTGCGGCCGTTGACCATGACGTCCACGGGCTCACCGATACGGCGGTTCAGCGCGACGGTCGAGCCCTTTTCCAGCGTCATCAGCTCCGAAACCGACATTTCGGCGCAGCCGAGGACGATCTGCACATCCACAGGAATGTTCATGATGATGTCGGGATTGGCGACCCGCGACGCCCCCAAGCCGGCATCGGCCGCCGCCGCGGACGCCGCGAAGGCCGGCGTGTCCACCGCCTTGTCCTCGTGCAGCACCCCGCGCAGCTCCTCGATCGCCCGGTTCAGCTCGTCCTCCTGCGGGTCGCCGCCGCCGAGGCCGGGGGGCAGCGCGCCAAGATCGAGCGGATTGGAAAAATCGCCGAAGCCGCCGGCCGCGTCGGTCTCGCCGAGATTGCCGAGGGTTTCCAGATCGGGAAGCGGCGGTGTGCTCATACTCGTCTCCTTGCGGGCCTTGCGTTTCGCGCCTCAGCGCGGCATCAGCCCATCGATGAATTCCTTGCCCTGGTCGAAGGGCTCGGTGATGCGGACCGTGAAGTTCTGGCCCAGCTTGCCGAACTCGCAGGTGAACAGCGGCTTCTTGTGCGCCGACAGCGTGGTCTGGGTCGGCGCCGCCTCCGGCATTTCGAGGACCTGCCCGACGAAGAGCTCCGACAGGTCGCCGAGCGTCAGGCGGCCGAGCGGCACCGTCGCTTCCAGCCTGACGGCCGAGCGCATGACCTCCTCGCTGAAGCGCGCATGCCACAGCGCCTGCTGGTCGCCCTTGTCCTCGGCCTCTACCGAGCCGTCGCCCCGGTGCAAGAGCAGCACGCGCTGCGGCATCATGACGATGAACTGGCCCTCGCCCGAGGGCGCGAGCAACTTGAACGTCATCCGCACGGCCGGCCCGTCGCGGATGACGAGCTTTTTCAGGTCGCGCCCGGAGATCGCGGCGGGCATCGGGAAGCGGATCGACAGGGCGCGCACGCCCGAGCCGTTGAGCGCCTTCGCCGTCGCCTCGAACACGACGGAGGCCAGCTCCAGCTCGATCATGGTCAGCGGCCGCAGGATCGGCGCGACGCGCATGTCCGGGTCGCCGCCGAACAGCGCGCTGACGAGCAGCGCGATGGCCTGGGAATCGGCCAGGAGCATCAGCGCGTCGGGCGAAGTCGCCGACGAGGCGACGACGAGCGCGTCGTTCTCCGCCTCTGGGCGCTTGGCGTCGGCAAGGCGCGCCAGCGCCACCGATTCCAGCTCGATCTCGATCGGGTAGGACACCTGCTCGTTGAGGCTTTCGCGGATGGCCGGCAGCGCCCGCATGCCCAGCGAGCGCGCGGCACGCACGATGTGCTCGGGCTCGCCCGTGTCGCCGAGCAGTCGTTCGAGGATCGGGTTGCGCGGCTCCGCGCGCTCCCCGGAATCGGCCTCGGGAAGCTGCTTCTGCTTCTGCGCGGACCGGGGCGCCATCACGCCACCTTGCCGTGGAGGGTGCTCTGCTCGACCGCGTCGATCGACGGGCGGTCATAGGCGGAGATGGTCTTGCGGCCGAACTCCAGCGCGACCTGCGGCAGCGAGCCGTTCATGTAGGCGAGCAGCGTCTGCTTGACGATGATGTAGAGCCGGTTCTTCTTGTCGCGGACGATCTTGACCTTCTGGGCGATGGGCGCGACCACCGCGTAGTTCAGGAAGATGCCGAGGAAGGTGCCGACCAGCGCCGCGCCGACCAGCCCGCCGAGGATCTCCGGCGACTGGTCGATGGCGCCCATCGCCTTGATGACGCCGAGGACCGCGGCGCAGATGCCCAACGCCGGGAAGGCGTCGGCGAGCACGACCAGCGCGTTGTAGGACTTCAGCTTGTCGTGCTTGATGGTATGGATTTCCTCGTCCATCAGCGCCTCGATCTCGAAGGGACGGGCGTTGCCGATGATGATGATGCGGCAGTAGTCGCAGATGAAGTTGGTCAGGTCGCGGTTCTTCAGGACCAGCGGGAACGCCTGGAAGATCGGCGATTCGTCGGGATTGTCGATATGCGCCTCGACCTCGTTGCGCGACTTGGTGCGCAATTCGCGCATCAGGCTGTGCAGCACGCCGAGCGTCTCGAGATAGTCCTGTTCCTTCGGAACCTGGTTGCGGAACGCCTCCATCATCGCCTTGCCGGCGTCTTTTACGGTCGACATCGGGTTGGCGATCAGGAACGCGCCGACGCCGGCGCCGCCGATGATCACCAGCTCCCAGGGCTGCATCAGCACGTCGAGATGCCCGCCCATGGCCATGTAGCCGCCGAGCACGCAGCCGATGATGACGACGAAACCGATCAAAATGCCCACTGGAACCACCTTCCTGTGCGTCTTCGCGCCTCTTGGGTAACGCGCATGGCTTGCGCGAGGCTTGAACGGGCGGCGTCAAGGGCGTTCAGCTTCACGCAAGCATTTGCTCATAGTCTTGCGCGGTCCGTCCTGCGCAATGGAGGCGCATGTGCTCAGTACCAGCATGAGTTATCGGCTTATCGCCCGCGACATCGACAAGTCGCTGGACCGCGTCGGCAATCAGGCTGCCGTCAAGCGCGAGACGGCCTATTTCGAGGCCAATATCGGCAAGGTGACGTCGGTCGAGGAGTTCCTCGACAACACCCGCCTGTTCAACTACGCGATGAAGGCGTTCGGCCTCTCCGAGATGGCCTACGCCAAGGGCTTCATGAAGAAGGTCCTCAAGGAAGGCGTGACCGACCCCGAGAGCTTCGCCAACAAGCTGACCGACAAGCGCTACGCCGAGTTCGCCAAGGTGTTCGACTTCACCACGCGCGGCGCGCAGACCACCTCCTACAACGCCGCGCGCGACGGCACGATGAGCAGCTACATCGCCCGCGCCACCGTCAACGGCGTGCTCGAGCTGAGCGAGGCCGCCAAGGCGGAGAACGCCTATTTCAGCGAGAACATCGTCAAGGTCGAGTCGATCGACGATCTCCTCGACGACCCGCGCCTGCTCGACTATGCCCTGCGCGCCTACCGGATCGAGGATCTGGAATGGACCCGCGCGGACCTGATGAAAATCCTTGAAGGCGGCGTGTCCGATCCCGAAAGCCCCGCCAACAAGCACGAGAACGAGAACGTCGCGAAGTTCGCCGCGGCGTTCGACTTCGTCACGCTCGGCGAGAAGACCACGACCCATGTCGCGCCGCGCGACGTCACCGTCGCCGGCTACATGCGCCAGACGCTGGAGGAGAATGCCGGCGTCGAGAACGAGGGCGTGCGGCTCGCGCTCAATTTCCAGCGCAAGGCGCCCGATATCACCTCCTTCTACCAGATCCTCGGCGATCCGGCGCTGGCGCAGGTCATGCGCACGGCGCTCGGCTTTCCCGAGTCCTTCGCGCAGGCCGACATCGACCGTCAGGTGGCGGCGATGGAGAAGCGCCTCGACATCGAGGATTTCACCGACCCGAAGAAGCTGGAGAAGTTCCTCTCCCGCTTCTCGGCCATGTGGGACGTGACCAACAACACGGCCGTGACGTCCTCGCCCGCCCTCACCCTGCTTTCGGGCGCCGTCTCCTACGGCATATCCAGCGACACGCTGATGGCCATCGCAACCCTGAAGAAATAGGAACCGCCTCGTGCAATCCGGAATCTATGTCGCGCTTTCCTCGCAGATGGCGCTCGCCAAGCGCCTGACCACCATCGCCGACAACGTCGCCAATGCCGGCACGGTCGGCTTTCGCGCGACGGGGGTGAAGTTCGAGGACGTGGTCAGCGGGCTGGGCGACAAGTCCGTCGCCTTCGCCTCGGCGGGCAACACCTATCTGTCGGCCCAGACCGGCTCGATGCGGGAAACCGGCAGCCCGTTCGACTTCGCCATCAAGGGCGACGCCTGGTTCGCCTTCGAAAGCCCGCAAGGCCCGGTGATGACGCGCGACGGCCGCTTCACCATGCTGGAGACCGGCGATCTCGTGACGCTGGAGGGCTATCCGGTGCTCGACGCCGGCAGCGCGCCGATCCAGCTCGACGCCCAGGGCGGGCCGCCCGAGGCCGGCGCGGACGGCACCCTGCGCCAGGACGGCCGACTGATGGCCGCCATCGGGCTGTTCCAGTTCCAGCCGGGCCTCGACTTCACCCGCTACGGCAATTCCGGCGTCGTCCCCTTCGGCATGCCGGAGCCGGTGCTCGACCGCATCGATGCCGGCGTCACGCAGGGGTTCGTCGAGGATTCCAACGTCAACCCGGTCCTTGAGATCACACGCCTCATCCAGGTGCAGCGCGCCTTCGAGCACGTCTCGGCGCTGATCCGCGACAGCGAGCAGGCGCTCGACCAGGCGATCTCGACGCTCGGACCGAGATAGGCCGATGCAAGGGGGCAACTCATCGCTCAACGCGCTGGAGCGCGTCCTGTCGCGCTTCGGCAACGACCGCACGCTGCTGCGCAGCGGCGGGCGCATCGACGAGATCTCCCCCAGCCACTACCGCGTGCGCGGCATCTCCATGAACGCCCGGCTCGGCGACATCGTCGAGCACCGCTCGGCCTCTGGCCCGCGCACCGGCGAGGTCGTGCGCATCGGCCCCGACGAGACGCTCATCGCCCCTTACGACCGCAACCCCGACGCCGGCATCGGCGACGGCGTGTTCATCCGCACCGGCGGCGGCGCGGCGCCGCATGCCTCGTGGCGCGGCCGCGTCGTCGACGCGCTCGGCCGTCCGGTCGACGGCAAGGGCCTGCTGGTCGTCGGCAAGGATATCGCGCCGGCCGCCGCGCCCTCGGCCATGGCCCGCCAGCGCGTCGCCACCGGCTTCATGACCGGCGTGCGCGTCATCGACATCTTCACCCCCATCTGCTTCGGCCAGCGGCTCGGCGTCTTCGCCGGCTCCGGCGTCGGCAAGTCGACGCTGCTCGCCATGCTCGCCGGCGCCGAGGCGTTCGACACCGTGGTCGTCGCGCTCGTCGGCGAGCGCGGCCGCGAGGTGCGCGAATTCCTCGAGGACACGATCGGCGCCGAGTGCCTCGCCAAGACGATCGCCGTCGTCGCCACCAGCGACGAGAGCGCGATGATGCGCCGGCGCGCGCCCGACATGGCCATGCGCGTCGCCGAGCATTTCCGCGACGAGGGCCATCGCGTCCTCCTCGTCCTCGATTCGATCACCCGCTTCGCCCACGCGCTGCGTGAGGTCGCCATCGGCATCGGCGAGCCGCCGGTCGCGCGCGGCTATCCGGCTTCGGTGTTCACCGATCTGCCGAAGCTGCTGGAGCGCGCCGGCCCGGGCATCGACGGGACCGGCTCGATCACCGCGATCCTCTCGGTCCTCGTCGACGGCGACGACCACAACGACCCGGTCGCCGACTCGATCCGCGGCATCCTCGACGGCCATGTCGTGCTGGCGCGCGCCATCGCCGAGCAGGGCCGCTACCCGCCCGTCGACCCGCTGGCCTCGATCTCGCGCCTCGCGCCGAAGGCGTGGTCGAAGGAGCAGCGCGTCCTCGTCACGCGGCTGCGCTCGATGATCGCCCGCTTCGAGGACACGCGCGACATCCGCCTTCTCGGCGCCTACCAGCCGGGCGCCGACCCCGAGCTCGACCTTGCCGTGCGGCAGGTCCCGTCCATCTACGAGGCGCTGACCCAGACGCCGCAGGACCCGGTCTCGGCCGACCCGTTCGCCGATCTGGCGCGTCACCTGAGAAGCAAGGAGATGGTGGCGGATGAACCCGTGGAATAGGCTGCGCAATCTGGCGGAAGGCATCTTCGCGGGCGGCAGAGCGCGCCCGGCGACCGACGACGCCATCTACCTGACGGAGACCGCCTACCGCAACCGCCAGCCCGCCCCGGCCAAGGCCCCGGAGATCCGCGAGCGTTATTTCGGCCTCGGCTCCCGGCGCGAAAAGGCCGCGCGCGAGGCAGTCGCCCCCGCAGGCCGGCGCGCCGGCCTGCTGGCGCGGCTCGGGCTGCGGCGCGATCCCGCCGCCGAAAGCGATTCCGAACGCTATGCCGGGACGAAGATCGTCGGCAAGCCGCACAAGCCGCGCAAGCCGAAAGCCCCGGTCGCGGCGGCCGGGTCCGAGCCGCCCGCCCGCGGCGACAAGGCGAAGGACGCCCCGCAATCGCGGCGGGACACCGTGCGCCCGGCCCTGCCGCGCAAGGCGGAAACGCCGGTCGAAGCCCCAACCGCCACGCCGGCCGTCGAGATCGAAACGCCTGTCCGCGCCGCGAAAACCATCAAAGCCCCGCAGCCGCGGCAGCCCGCCCCGCGCCCGGCCCCGGAGCCCGACGACGAGGCGATGCTGCGCCGCCTGTTCGGCGAGCCGCAGGAGAACAAGCCGGACGCGGTCCCGCCCGCGCCTGCCGCCGCGCCCGCTCCCGCCGTCAAGGCGAAGAAAAAGAAGATGGATCGCGGCGACGTCACCGTCGCGGCCCTCGGCGTCACGCTCGCCGCCATCTGCGCCGTCTTTCCCTGGTACATCTTCTTCAATCAGGAGAAGTTCGGCGTCCGCGAATTCGTCTTCAGCGGCCGCGGCTCGGGGCGTCCCGCCTCGGGCTTCGCCTACCAGCCGCAGCCCGTGGGCAAGCCCTTCGCCAACGCCGAGGTGCCGAAGATGGAGCTCGACTTCTTCCCCACCGCCACCCTGCCCACCGATCAGGGCCCGGGGCGCGCCGTGCCGGCCTCCGAGCAGCCCTTCCCGGCCGACCTGGTCGGCTTCCGGCTGGTCCATGTCGCCAACGGCCGCGCCATGATCGAGGACGGCGACGGCCTGTGGGTCGTCCAGCGCGGCTCGCGCCTTCCCGATTCCAGCCGCGTCGTCTCCATCGAGCAGCGCAACGGGCGCTGGGTCCTGCTCACCTCGCAGGACAAGGTCGTCGAGATCGACGCCAACTGAGCAAGGTTCCCGGCCGCGCGCAAGGTCCGCGCAAGGCCGGATTCTTAAAGTATCGTTACCCTCGAGGAGTAGCGATGCAACCCGTCAACCTGTTCGCACTGGCATCACAGCAGGCACGATGGCTGTCTGTGCGCCAGACCGCCGTTTCCAGCAACATCGCCAACGCCAACACGCCCGGCTACGGCACGGTGGACGTCGAGCCGTTCGAGGCCGTCCTCGACCAGACGCGCGTCGCCATGCGCGCGACGCATCCGAAGCACATCGCCGTCGGCGCGACGGCGGACGCCTTTGCCGTGCGCCAGACCGACGAGAGCCGGCCGCTGATGCCCTCCGGCAACACGGTGGTGCTGGAGCAGGAACTGATGAAGTCCGGCGAGGTCCGCCGCTCGATGGAAATGAACACCGCCATCGTCAAGGCCTTCCACCGCATGCTGATGATGACGACCCGGAGCTGACCCGCGTGGACCCGCTGATTTCCTCTCTCAAGGTGGCCGCGACCGGCCTCGGCGCCCAGTCGGAGCGCCTGCGCGTGGTCTCGGAAAACCTCGCCAACGCCCAGTCGACCGGCAACTTCCCCGGCGCCGACCCCTACCAGCGCAAGACCATCACCTTCACCGCCGAGCTCGACCGCCTGTCGGGCGCGCGGATGGTCGAGGTCTCGGCGATCTCGCCCGACCGCACCGCCTTCCCGACCGAGTTCCAGCCCGGCCACGAGGCCGCCGACGAGCTCGGCTACGTCAAGATGCCGAACGTCAACGTCCTGGTCGAGATGGCCGACATGCGCGAGGCCAACCGCAGCTACGAAGCCAACCTGCAATCGATCAAGCAGGCCCGCGAGCTGATCTCCATGACCATCGACCTCCTGAGGAACCAGTGATGATAGACAGCCTTGCGGCCCTCGGCCGGGTGACCTCTCCCTCGTCGATGCTCGACGGCCTCGCCACCCAGGTCGGTCCGGCGATGAAGCCGGCCAACGTCGCGGCCGCGACCTCGTTCTCCGCCGCGCTGGCGTCGGTGTCGCAGGACGCGGTCTCCACCCTGCGCGACGCCGAGGGCCTGTCGCTCAAGGCGCTCCAGGGCGAGACGGAGACCCGCGAGGTTGTCGACGCGGTGATGAGCGCCGAGCAGACGCTCCAGGCCGCGATCGCCATCCGCGACAAGATCGTCACCGCCTATCTCGAAGTCAGCCGCATGGCGATCTGAGGAAAAATCCCATGAAAGCACTCGCCATCGCAGCCACCGGCATGAACGCGCAGCAGACCAATCTCGAGGTCATCGCCAACAACATCGCCAACATCAACACCACCGGCTTCAAGCGGGCGCGGGCCGAGTTCTCGGACCTGCTCTATCAGGCCGAGCGGGTGCAGGGCGTCCCCAACCGCGCCAATCAGGCCATCGTGCCGGAAGGCTCGCATGTCGGCCTCGGCGTCAAGACGAGCGCCATCCGCAACGTCCACCTGCAAGGCAACCTCGTCAACACCGGCAACAAGCTCGACATCGCGCTGACCGGGCAGGGCTGGTTCCAGATCGAGGGCGCCAACGGCGAGGAGCTCTACACGCGCGCCGGCTCCTTCAACACCAATGCGGAAGGCCAGCTCGTCACCGTCGACGGCTATCTGGTCGCCGGCGGCATCGTCATCCCCGACAACGCGGTCGAGGTCATCGTCAACAAGTCGGGCCAGTTCTTCGCCCGCTACGACGACCAGATCGAGCTGGAGGAGCTGGGCCAGCTCACTTTGTCCAACTTCTCCAACGAGGCCGGCCTCGCCCCGCTCGGCGACAACCTGTTCCAGGAGACCGCGGCGTCCGGCCCGGCCATCGCCGGCATTCCCGGCGATCCGGGCTTCGCCACCACCGAGCAGTATTATCTCGAATCCTCCAACGTCGACCCGGTCAAGGAGATCACCGAGCTGATCTCGGCGCAGCGCGCCTACGAGATGAACTCCAAGGTCATCAAGGCCGCCGACGAGATGGCGGCCACCATCACGCAGGGCATCAGGTAGCAACCATGGTCCGCCGCCGCCTTCGGGCATTCCTGTCCGCCTTCATCCTCGCCGCCGCGGCGGCCATGGCCTTGCCGGCGGCCGCGCAGGACATGGTTCTGGTGCCCGTGCGCACCATCTATCCGGGCGAGACCGTCTCGGCCGACATGCTGCAGGAAGTGCCGCTGCGCCGCCAGCTGCGCAACCCCGCCGCCGTCGAGCGCGACTGGCGGGCGCTCGACGGCAAGGTGGCGCGCCGCACCCTGCTGCCGGGGCGCATGATCCCGACCGGCTCGGTGCGCGAGGCGTGGATCGTCGAGCCCGGCAAGCCGGTTCAGGTGCTCTACGTGCAGGGCGGGCTCGAGATCGCCCTGTCGGCGATCGCCCTCCAGGCCGGGGCGGCGGGCGACATGGTACGCCTGCGCAACGTCGATTCCGGCTCCGTCTTCTCCGGCGTCGTCATGGCCGACGGCACGGTCAGGATCACAGCGTCATGATGCGGCGTCTGGCCCTGGCATTCGCGGTCCTCATCGGCGTCGGCGGCCTCGCCGTCGCCGACGAGCCGCGCGGCACGAACGCCGGCGCGGGCACGGGCGGCTCCATCGCCGCCGGCGACGGGCGCGACGGCACGGCGGCGGGCGAGGTGTATGCCGGCGCGGCCTATGGCGGCGTCTGGCGCAACGACCCGCTTTCCGGCTCCGGCTTCACCACCGCGCGCATCAAGGACATCGCCCTGCTCCAGAGCGCCCGCGACAACCAGCTCGTCGGCTACGGCCTGGTGATCGGCCTTCAGGGAACGGGCGACGGCCTGCGCTCCTCGCCCTTCACCGAGCAGTCGATGCGGGCGATGCTGGAGAATCTCGGCGTGTCGACACGCGGCGGCCAGTCGCGCGCCAAGAACGTCGCCGCCGTCATCGTCACCGCCAATCTGCCGCCCTTCGTCCAGTCCGGCGCGCGGATCGACGTCAACGTCTCCTCGATGGGCGACGCCACCTCGCTGGCCGGCGGCACGCTGGTGATGACGCCGCTGCGCGCGCCCGACGGCGAGATCTACGCCGTGGCGCAAGGCTCGGTCATCGTCGCCGGCTTCTCGGCGCAGGGACAGGCCGAAACCCTGACGCAGGGCGTGCCGACGAGCGGGCGCGTGCCCAACGGCGGCATCGTCGAGCGGCAGGTGCCCGCCTCCTTCACCGCCGACACGACGCTGACGCTGCAGCTGCGCAACCCCGACTTCTCGACCGCCGTGCGCATCGCCGACGCCATCAATGACTACGCCAGCCACCGCTTCGGCCGCCGCGTCGCGCAGGAGCAGGACGCCCGCACCGTGACGATCCAGCGGCCGCAGGGCATTTCGGCCGCGCGCTTCTATGCCGAGCTCGAGAACATCGTCATCGAATCCGACGCCCCGGCCCGCGTCGTCGTCGACGAGCGGACGGGCACCATCGTCATCGGCCAGCAGGTGCGCATCTCGCGCGTTGCCATCAGCCACGGCGCGCTGACCGTGCGCGTCACCGAGATGCCGAAGGTGGTCCAGCCCGAGCCGTTCTCGCGCGGGGAAACGGCGGTCGAGCCGTTCACCGCCATCGAGGCCGACCGGCCGGACGGCAAGGTGGCGATGCTCGACGGACCCGACCTCGAGACGCTGGTCTCCGGCCTCAACCGTCTCGGCGTCAAGCCCGACGGCATCATCGCGATCCTGCAGGGCATCAAGTCGGCGGGCGCGCTCCAGGCCGAACTCGTGCTGCAATAGGATGACCGCGATGGCCCCTCGTCCCGTTTCCGCCAACCGCCGCGCCGCCTTCGCCGCCGGCATCGGCATCGTCTTCGGCGCTCTAGCCTTCGGCGGCACGCCGGCCGCGACGCAGGCCATCGAGACGGTCGCGGCGAAGATCGGCGAGGTCGACGACGACATCCGCCGCTTCTGCTCCAACATCGCCGACGCCGCGCGCGACCGCCGCTACGCGCTCCAGCAGGCGGAGCTCGAAAAGCTCCAGCAGGACATCGACAAGCGCATCGCCGCGCTGGAGGAGAAGCGCGCCGAGTACCAGGACTGGCTGACGCGCCGCAACGACTTCCTCGCCAAGGCCGAGGGCAACCTCGTCGAGATCTATTCGCGCATGCGCCCCGACGCGGCGGCGGAGCGGCTCGCCGAGGTCAATGTCGAGCTCGCCGCCGGCATCCTGATGAAGCTCCAGGCCCGGCAGGCGGGCATCATCCTGAACGAAATGGACAGCAAGGCCGCCGCCACGCTCACCGGCATCATGGCGAGCGCGGCCCGCAGGCAGGACCCGACATGAACGCGAAGCCGCTCCTCCTCACCGCCGCGCTCGCGCTCGCCGGCTGCAACACGCCCTCGATGGACGAGGTCAACCGGGCGCCGGCGCTGTCGCCGGTCGGCTACGGCGTCGGCGTCGACCCGAAATCCGCCTACAGCTATCCGACGCCGCCGGCGCAGGCGACCAAGAAATACTCGCTGTGGGACGACCGCCAGTCGAAGTTCTTCACCGACGCGCGCGCCCTCCAGGCCGGCGACATCCTGACGGTCGACATCCAGATCAACGACCGCGCCCGCTTCCGCAACGAGTCGGAACGCTCGCGCACGTCGAGCCGCGGGCTCGGGCTCGGCGCCGCCGTCGCGACCTGGCCGTGGAAGGGCGTCACCGGCTCGGCCGAGTTCGACATCGATTCCGACACAGCCAGCAAGGGCGCCGGCGCGACCGCCCGCTCCGAGGATATCCGGCTTTCCGTCGCCGCCGTGGTGACGGACGTGCTGCCCAACGGCAACCTCGTCATCTCCGGCTCGCAGGAGGTGCTGGTCAACGCCGAGCTTCGCGTCCTGACCATCACCGGCATCGTGCGGCCCTCCGACATCGGCGCGGCCAACACCGTCTCCTACGAGCGGATCGCCGAGGCGCGCATCTCCTATGGCGGGCGCGGCAGGCTGAGCGAGGTCCAGCAGCCCGGCTGGGGCCACCAGATCGTCGACAACGTCCTGCCCTTCTGACTCCGGTTCGCGCCATGGCCATCATCGACGACACCGCCCCGCCAGAGCCGAAAGGCCAACCGCTGATCGTCCAGATCGCGGCGCTTACCGGGCTGACGGTCGCCGCCATCGCCATCGGCTGGCTCGCCGGCCTCTATCTGTCGGGCCAGCAGCCGGACCGGCAGAAGGAAGCGGAGAGCGCCGTCGTCAAGGCGAGCGAGACCCATCTTGCCGAGGTGGGCGAGAAACTCGGCGTCGTCTATCTCGAGCCCGTCACCACCAATCTCGCCGGCCCGACCGAGACCTGGGTGCGGCTGGAGCTGGCGCTCGTCTTCGCCGACAAGCCGGACCTCGTGGTCGCCCAGACCGTGCAGCAGGACATCCTCGCCTATCTGAGGACGGTGAAATTCCACCAGGTCGAAGGGCCGAGCGGCTTCCAGCACCTGAAATCCGACATCGAGGAGCGCGCCGCCATCCGCAGCGAGGGCAAGGTCAGAAGCGTCCTCATCCGTACCCTGCTGTTCGAATGATCCGCCGGCCTCCCCTTCCGGCCGCCCTCGCCGCTTGCGCGCTTCTGGCGGGCTCTGCCCTGCCGGCCGCCGCGCAGGGGCTCGACCTCGGCGCGATAGCCGGCCAGATGCAGGGCCAGACCGTCGGCACCATCGTCCAGCTGTTCGGGCTGTTGACCGTGCTGTCGCTGGCGCCCGGCATCCTCATCATGGTGACGAGCTTCACCCGCTTCATCATCGTCTTCTCGATCCTGCGCTCCGGGCTAGGCCTGCCGTCGACGCCGGCGAACCTGATCCTCATCAGCCTGTCGCTGTTCATGACCTTCTACGTCATGGGCCCGACCTTCGACCGCGCCTGGAACGACGGCATGCAGCCGCTGATGGCCGAGGAGATCACCGAGGCGGAGGCGTTCGAGCGCATCTCCGACCCGTTCCGCGACTTCATGGCGGCCAATGTCCGCGACAAGGATTTCGACCTGTTCGCCGATCTCGCGCGCGAGCGCGGCCAGGCGGACGTCTCGGTCGAGGACGCGGATTTCCGCATCCTCGTCCCCGCCTTCATGATCTCGGAGATCCGGCGCGGCTTCGAGATCGGCTTCCTGATCGTCCTGCCCTTCCTCGTCATCGACCTCATCGTCGCCACCATCACCATGTCGATGGGCATGATGATGCTGCCGCCGGTCGTCGTCTCGCTGCCGTTCAAGATATTGTTCTTCGTGCTGATCGACGGCTGGAACCTGCTCGTCGGCTCGCTGGTGCGCTCCTTCGCCTGAGCGCGCGGGCTTTCAGCGCCCGTTAACCATATGATTTTCCGGTAAATTAACCATGCCCCTTATCCGTTTCGCAGGCTTTCGCGGTCTAGATTGGCGGTGAGGGGCAGATCGGGGCTTGGGGACTTCCAGCTGATCGGGGCATGACGCCGCGCCGCCTTCGCCGGATCCTTCCGGCATGTCGTTTCGTGTATCGAGTTACAAGGCGTTTATCATGTCCAGTCTTCTGACCAACGCGTCCGCGATGACGGCGCTGCAGACCCTGTCGCAGACCAACAAGAACCTCAACACCACCCAGGCGCGTATCGCCACCGGCCAGCGCGTCTCCGAGGCGTCGCACAACGCCGCCTACTGGTCGATCTCGACCGGCATGAACGCCCAGAACAAGGCGCTGTCGGCCGTTCAGGACTCGCTCGGCTTCGGCAAGGCCATCCTCGACACCGCCTATACGGGCCTCAACGAGGCGCTCGTCAAGGCCGAGGACATGATCGCCAAGTATGTCTCGCTCGAGCAGGACGGCATTGACGCCGCGGCGGTCAACGCCGAGATCACCCAGCTGAAGGCGCAGATCACCGCCATCGCCACGGGCGCCGACTTCGAAGGCCAGAACCTGCTGTCCACCGCCGGCACCGCCGTCGACGTCGTCAACGGTTACAACAAGACCACCGGCGTCTCGACGATGACCATCGCCAAGTACGACCTGGAAGCCGCGTTCGCGGCCGTCACGGACGAGGTCACGGCGCAGGCCGCCTTCACCGCGATGAAGACGGCGGCCGCCGAGTTCGGCGCGATGAAGATGCGCATCGAGTCGCAGTCGTCCTTCATCTCGCAGCAGACCGATGCCATCGACCGCGGCGTCGGCCAGCTGGTCGACGCGGACATGGAAGCGGAATCGGCGCGTCTGTCGGCTCTTCAGGTCCAGCAGCAGCTCGGCATCCAGGCGCTCTCGATCGCCAACGCCAACACCCAGAACATCCTGTCGCTGTTCCGCTAAAGCAATTCCAGGAAAAGTGTGAAGCACTTTTCCGTCCGGAATTGCGTAAGCCAAAGAACTGGATCCGGGCGGCGACAGCCGCTCCGATCGACATCGCAAGGGCCGCGCTCCGCAAGGGGCGCGGCCTTTCGCATGCCTGCCTCCCCTTCGTCGGGAACCGGGCCACAGCCGGGAAAATTGATTAAAATTGTAGTTTTACAAAGCATTAACCATGTTTCTTAGCCTGCGGTTAGCCATTCCAGCAGATAAATACCGGTCAAGAGCGGTCCGGAGTGTTCGTTTCCGGCGGCATGAAGCCCCCTCCGCTTTGCCGGCCCTGCCGGCATGTCGTTCGAGTTTCCCGTACGAGGCACCAGTTTCATGTCCAGCCTTCTGACCAACGCGTCCGCGATGACGGCGCTGCAGACCCTGTCGCAGACCAACAAGAACCTTGCCATCACCCAGAACCGCATCGCCACCGGCCAGCGCATCTCCGAGGCGTCGGACAATGCCGCCTACTGGTCGATCTCGGTCGGCATGAACGCCCAGAACAAGGCGCTGTCGGCCGTTCAGGACTCGCTCGGCTTCGGCAAGGCCATCCTCGACACCGCCTATACCGCCATTCACGAGGCGCTCGGCAAGGCCGAGGACATGATCGCCAAGTATGTCTCGCTCGAGCAGGACGGCATCGATTCCGTCGCGGTCAACGCCGAGATCACCCAGCTGAAGGCGCAGATCCTCGCCATCGCCGTCGGCGCCGATTTCGAGGGCCAGAACCTGCTCTCCACCGCCGGCACGGCCGTCGACGTCGTCAGCGGCTACAACAAGACCACCGGCGTCACGACGATGCAGATCGCCAAGTACGACCTCCAAGCGGCGATCGGCGGCACCATCACCAACGAGACCGAGGCGCAGGCCCTGTTCACCGCCATGAAGACGGCCGCCGCCAATTTCGGCGCCATGAAGATGCGCATCGAGTCGCAGGCAACCTTCGTCTCGCAGCAGATCGACGCCATCGACCGCGGCGTCGGCCAGCTCGTCGATGCCGACATGGAAGCGGAATCCGCGCGCCTGTCGGCCCTTCAGGTCCAGCAGCAGCTCGGCATCCAGGCGCTTTCGATCGCCAACTCGAACACGCAGAACCTGCTCGCGCTGTTCCGCAACTAGCCGCGACAGTCCACCGGACAAAGACGAGGCCGCGCTCCGCAAGGGGCGCGGCCTTTTCGCGCGCGCGGTCCGGCATGGTTAACGGCCGGTCAACCGACATGGTTAACGCTCGTTTAACGACTGGCTCCTATAACGGAACGACATGCAGGACAGGCCGGCGATCCAGCCGCGCATGATGCAGCCTCGTCCTCCCGGCCGGCCCGGATCGTTCCCGTCGAAGTTCGAGTCCCCCTGGAGAGACATGTCCAGCCTTCTCACCAACTCCTCGGCGATGACCGCGCTCCAGACGCTGCGCAGCATCGGCAAGAACCTGTCCGTCACCCAGAACCGGATCGCCACCGGCGAGCGCGTTTCCGAGGCCATGGACAATCCCGCCTACTGGTCGATCTCGGTCGGCATGAAGGCGCAGAATAAAGTGCTGTCGACGGTCAAGGACTCGCTCGGCCTCGGCCAGGCCATTCTCGACACGACCTACACCGCCCTCGCGGACGCGATCATCCACGCGACCGAGGCGCTGGGCAAATATGTCGCGCTCGAGACCGACGGCATCGACACCGCGGCGGTGACGGCCGAGATCGTCCAGCGCAAGGCGCGCATCGTCGAGATCGCCCGGGCCGCCCAGTTCGAGGGCCAGAACCTGCTGCGCACCGGCGGCACCGCCGTCGACATCGTCAGCGGCTACATCAAGGGCGGCGGCGGCGTCCAGACGCTGACGCTGTCGCCCTACGACCTCGAAGCGGCGGCCGCCGGCATCACCAGCGTCGCCACGGCGCAGACCACGCTCGACGCGCTGAAGACCGCGGCCGCCGAGTTCGGCGCCATGAAGATGCGCGTCGAGTCGCAGACCTCGTTCACCTCGCAGCAGATGGACGCGATCGACCGCGGCATCGGCCAGCTCATCGACGCCGACATGAACGCGGAATCGGCCCACCTCTCGGCGCTTCAGGTCCAGCAGCAACTCGGCATCCAGGCGCTGTCCATCGCCAACGCCAGCAGCCAGAACATCCTGACGCTGTTCCGCGGCGGCTGATCGCCGTCGCAACGGGAACGGGGCCGCTCCCCGCGAGCGGCTCGATGCCATGTTCGCGCAAGCTTCACCGCCTATTCTCCGGAGCCTGTAGTCCCGGAGCATGAAGCTTTGCCTGAACAGATCAAGTCCATCCTCGACAATCTCCGCAGCCTGGGTCCCAAGCGCCTCGCCATGATGGGCGGGGCCGGCGCCATTGTCGTCGCCCTCATCCTGACCGCCTCGATCTGGCTGAACAGGCCGGCCTACGAGACGCTCTATGTCGGCCTCGACCGCGCCGATGTCGGCCAGATCGGCATGGTGCTGTCCGAATCCGGCATCCGCTACGACGTGTCGAGCGACGGCACCGCCGTCATGGTGCCGACGGGACGCACCGGCCAGGCGCGCATGCTGCTCGCCGAGCGCGGCCTGCCGACGTCGAGCAATGCCGGCTACGAGCTGTTCGACAATGTCGGCTCCTTCGGGCTGACCTCCTTCATGCAGGAAGTGACGCGCGTGCGCGCGCTCGAGGGCGAGATCGCCCGCACCATCCAGTCCATCGCCGGCATCAAGTCGGCCCGCGTCCACATCGTCATGCCCGAGCGCGCCTCGTTCCGTCGCGAGGAGCAGGCGCCGACCGCCTCGGTCGTGGTGCGCGCCGGCGGCACCGACGCGGTCAAGGCCGCGCTCGCCATCCGCCACATGGTTTCCGCCGCCGTGCCGCGGCTCACCCCCGATAAGGTGACGGTGCTCGACGCCTCCGGCGACCTGCTCGCCGCCGGCGACGACCCCAACAACAACAGCGCCACGCGCTCGATCACCATCGAGCGCACCGTCGAAAGCCAGATCGAGGACAACATCCGCCGCGCGCTCGCGCCCTATCTCGGCCACGAGAACTTCCGCACCAGCGTCAAGGCCGAGGTCAACACCGACATGCGCCAGATCGAGGAGACGATCTTCGATCCGGAATCGCGCGTCGAGCGCTCCGTGCAGATCGTGCGCGCCAACGACCAGGCCAGCCAGCGCCAGGCCGCGCCGCCGACCACCGTGCAGCAGAACCTGCCCGACGAGGATCTGGCCGGCGGCGAGGGCCCGGCCTCGTCCGAGCAGCGCGAGCGCCGCGAGGAAACCACCAATTACGAGATGAACTCGAAGCGCATCGCCACCGTTTCCAACGGCTATTCGGTGTCGCGCCTGTCCATCGCCGTCGTCGTCAACCGCGAGCGTCTGGCCGCCGTTCTCGGCACCGAGGCCACGCCCGAGCACATCGCCGAACGCATCGCCGAGATCGAGAAGCTCGCCGCCTCGGCCGCCGGCTTCGACACCGGCCGCGGCGACGTCATCAACGTCTCCTCGGTCGAATTCATCGACGGCATCGCCGGGACCGAGATCGCCGAGGCCGGCTTCCTCGAGACCGCCGGCCGCCATGTCGGGACGCTGATCAACGCGCTCGCCTTCATCGTCGTCGCGTTCCTCGTTTCCTGGTTCGGCTTGAAGCCGCTGATCGCCGCCGTCACCGGCAGGAAGGACGAGGACGGCGAGCCGAATTTCGGCGACCTCCAGCTCTCGCTGCCCAACCCGCTCGACTCGCTCCAGCTTCCCGACCCGCTCGCCGCCGACGGCGACGGCATGGGGATGGGGATGGGCATGAACCCGTTCGGCGGCCCCTTCCCCGACCACATGGCCGACGACATCCGCTTCAAGATCAAGCCCGCCCCGCAGGACAGGCTGGCCCAGATGGTCGACCTCAACGAGGAGCGCTCGGCCATGATCCTGCGCAAATGGGCCAAGGCTGACGTCCAGGAGGTCGCGGCCTGATGTCCGCATTGTCGCTGGCCGATGCGCTCAAGGACTTCGGAGCAAGCCCCGCTTGCTCCGCGGAGCCTTTTTCCGTCGCCGCGGCGCATTTTCCCATGGAGCCTGCCGGCTTTCCCGACTTTCCGGCGATGGCGCAGCCCGAGCCGGTCGATGTCGACGCCCTCGTCGCCGAGGCAGTGGCGCGGGCCGAGGAGACCCTGTCCGAGCGGCTCGCCGCCGAGCATGCCGAGGCGCTGCGCGCCGAGCAGCAGCGCCACGCCGACGAGATGGCCGAGCTGCAGCTGCGTTTCGCCGAAGCGGCGACGGAGAAGATCGCCTCCGGCTTCGCCGAGATGGAGGAGCGCCTCGCCGCCTCCACCAGCACTGTCACCGCGCGCATCCTCGGCACCATGCTGAGCGACGATCTGCGCGACCGCTCGATCGACCGGCTCGTCGTCCTCATCGGCGAGGCGCTGGGCGACGGCGAGGCCGTGCGCGTGCGCATCCACGGCAGCCTGCCGCTGTTCGAGACGCTGAAGCGGAAGATGCCCGGCCGCGCCAGCCAGTTCGACTTCATGGAAAGCCCCGATTTCGACCTCTCCGTCATCATTGACGACAGCATCTACGAGACACGCCTTGCCGAATGGTCGGCTGCGCTTGCGGAGACATTGGCATGAGCGCATTCGACGCCGAGGAAGGTAAGCGCGAGATCATCATCGTCAAGCGCCACAACAGCGACCATGACGACGGCCACCATGGCGGCGTCTGGAAGATCGCCTTCGCCGACTTCATGACCGCGCTGATGTGCTTCTTCCTGGTGATGTGGCTGGTCAACGCCACCAGCGAGCAGACCAAGGCCGCCATCGCCAGCTATTTCAACCCGATGACGCTGGTGGACAGCGCCCCGAGCAAGAAGGGGCTGGACGATCCGGGCAAGGAGATCCCTCCCGAGCCGTCGCCGAGCGACACCTCGCGCAACGCGCCGCAGCCGGAGACGGCCACCGGCCAATTCGTCAATTCGCTGGAAACGGAAGACACGCACAAGACGTCGGACCAGCACCTGTTCTCCGACCCCTACGCGGTGCTTGCCGAAATCGCCGCCCAGACGGCGACGCTCCAGAACGTCTCCGAGAAGGGCGACGGCGGCGCGCAGACCTCCGGCCCGGCCACCGGCGCGCAGGGCGGCGAATCCTATCGCGATCCCTTCGCGCCCGATTTCTGGTCGCAGGAGATCGCGACGAGCGCTGACGATGCCGAGCTCGACGTGTTCCGGCGCGGGCAGCCCGAAGCGCCGGAAAGCGCCGAGCCGCCGGTCGAGGCGCAGGAGGAAGCCGTGGCCGAGGGCGAAGCCCTGCCCGCCACGCAGCCGGCGCAGATGGCCGAGGCAGAGCCGTCCGAAGAGGGTCAGGCCCCGGCCGCCGGCCATGCGATGAAGGTGGCCGAGGAGGTGCGCGAGGGCATCGCCGAGGCGTTCGGCCGCGATTCCACGCTCAACAAGGCCGTGTCGGTCGAGGTGCAGGGCGACGGCGTCCTCATCTCCATCACAGACGATCTCGATTTCGGCATGTTCGAGGTCGGGTCGGCCGTGCCGAAGGGTGAGCTCGTGCTGGCCATGGAGAAGATCGCCCGCTCGCTCAACGAGCAGAGCGGCCGGATCAGGATCAACGGCCACACCGACGGGCGGCCGTTCCGCAACGCCAATTACGACAACTGGCGCCTTTCCACCGCGCGCGCCCATTCGGCCTATTACATGCTGGTGCGCGCCGGCATGGACGAGGCCCGCGTCAGCGAGGTCGCCGGCTTCGCCGACCGCAAGCTGCGGATCGCCGACGATCCCTTCGCCAACGCCAACCGCCGCATCGAGATCTTTCTGGAGACGGAAAGATGAAACCGCGCGATGGCATCGCGGTCCTCGTCCTGGCGCTCGCCGCGCTCGCGGGCTCGGGCGCGCGCGCCGAGGAGCCGGCGGCGCGGGACGGCGGCCTTCAGCCCTACCAGATGGTGCGCTCGCTCGAGCTGGTGCAGGACCGCATCGCCGGCGGCGACCACGCGGCGCTGCCGATGCAGAAGAAGCTGCTCGAGCTGATCGACGCCCGCTTCCGCAACGCGCAAGGCCAGGAGTTCACCGAGCGCCGCAACTTCGATGCGCTAATGGTCTACGCGATGAGCGGCGGCAATCCCGAAACCGTCGCCGCCAGCCTCGGCGGGCTCTCGCTCGACGAGGCCGACCGCGCCGCGACTGAAGGCGTGCTGAGCTATCTCGGCGGGGACGTGGCCGAGGCGCGCCGCGTGATGGCCTCGGTCGACCCGGCCGCCCACACGCAGGACGTCGCGGCGTTCCTCGCGCTCGTCAAGGGATCGGTCGTCGCCGGCGACGACGTGAAGTCCGGCCTTGCCATGCTCGACCGGGCGCGGCTTCTTGCCCCCGGCACGCTGGTCGAGGAAGCGGCGCTGCGGCGCACGCTGGCGCTTGCGGTCCCGAGCGGCGACGTGGAGCGGTTCACGCGCGCCGCCGAGCAGTATTCCCGCCGGTTCCTGCGCTCGCCCTATGCCGCGCAATTCGCAGAGACCTTCGTCGCCGGCATCCTTGCGCTGAAGGACAGCATCGACCTCGCCCGCGTCGAGCAGGCCGTCTCGTGGATGACGCAGGAGCAGGCCCGCACCGTCTATCTGCGCCTCGCGCGCCGGGCCGCCATCGACGGCGACACCGCCCTGCTCGAGTTCGCCTCGCGCCGCTCGACGGGCGAAGCCGAGGCCGAGGCCGTGTCCGACGCCAGCGACGCGCGCAGCGAGCTCTATGCCAGCATATCGTCGGTGACGTCGGATTCGGTCGACGCCGTGCTCGACCGGCTGATCGAGATGGACGCCTCGCGGCTTTCCTCGGCCGACCGGGCCCTGCTGGAGGCCGCCCGCACCGTCGCCACCGAGGTCGTCGCCCCGGTGAACGCCCATGCCGCCCGCCCGCCCACAGAGGGCGCGCAGAGCGCGGCGGCCGGCGCAGACGACGCCCCGATCGATCCTCTCGTCACCTCGGCCCGCGCGCGGCTGGAGGAGATCGACAGACTGCTTGAGGAGAGCAAGCCATGACGATGGACGTTGCCATGGGCCTCGGCCCCGCAATTGCCACGCGCGACGGCGAACGCGGCGGCAGGATGGAAAAGGGCGAGGCGTCCGCATTCGACGAGGCGCTCACCCAGAAATCGGCAAAGCGCATGCCGCATCCCCGCGACGATGCGGAGCAGGCCGACGGGCAGCCGCCGAAATGGCGGCTCGGCGGCTATGGCGACAAGCTCGCCCTGCTGGTGCCCTTCGGACAGACCCCGGACCCGGCCGCCGGCGATCCCGCCGAGATCGGGCTTCCGGACGCGGACGGGGCGTTGCCCGACATGGCGGCGCATGACGAGGCGCGCGACGCCGTCGATACGCCGGACACGACGCCCCGGATGCAGGCCGATGACCACCCGGCAAGAATAGGGGTGCCGATTGCCGCCGACGAACGGCAGCCCGGCGGGAAGGACGAAGCCGCGCCGGCCTCCGACACGGTCGATGCGGACGGCGGGGAAGCGCCGCGCCGGCAGGCAAGTGCCGACATCATCGCAACGGCCATCGGGAACGAGCGGACCCAGACGGCTGCGCCCGTCGCCGCCGCCATCGGCGAGCCCGCCCCTACAGAGCGGCGGGGCGCGCAGGCGCGCGAGGCGGAGCGCAGGCCGGGCCCGCAGGCATCCCCCGCCGCCGGCCGTGCCGACGAGCCCGTCCGGCAGGAGCAGCGCCCTGCCCCGGCGGAGCGGCAGCAGCCCGAACTCTCCCGCCTGACGGCTCCACGCGCGATGGCCGAGCGTGGCGGGACGGACGGCGGAACCCGGACGGGCGCGGACGGCGGCCAGCCGCGCGTCAGCGTCCTCGGCTTCTCGACCTCGGCGCCGCCCGTGCTGCCCGTGACCCTTTCCCAGCCGGCCGCGCTGTCGCCCACGGCCGCCGGCGTCGTCGCGGCGATGGAAGCGGAGCCGACATGGCGCGCCGCCGCAGCCGAAGCGGCGACCCAGCGCGGCCAGCAAGCCGGCACCGTCTCGACGCTGCGCATCCAGCTGAACCCCGCCGAGCTCGGCATGGTCACCGCCCGGCTGGTCGCCACCGGATCACAACTCGAGATTGAAATCCGCGTCGAATCCAGTGACGCCCGCCAGCGGCTGTCGAACGACGCCGACGCCATCGTCAAGGCGCTGCGCGGCATCGGCTACGACATCGAGCGGGTGACGATCCAGCAGGCGCAGTCCGGCGCGGCCGCGTCCCAGCAGCAGGGCGGCGGCCAGCGCGATCCCTTCCTGCAGGGCCAGCAGGGCGAGGCCGGAGCGAATGCCGGGCGCGGCGGACAGGGCGAGAAGAGCGATGGCAACACGGCGCGCGGCACCCATGGCGAAACGGCTGCGGAGCGCGCTGGCGGCGGCGTTTATATCTAGCTTCGCCTGCTCCGCGGCAGCGGCCGGCAACGCCTGCGAGGCCGAGATCCTGCGGGCGGCGGACCGCTACGACGTGCCTGCCGGCATCCTCTACGCGGTCGGCCTCGCCGAGACCGGTCGCAAGGGCAGCCTCCATCCCTACGCGCTCAACATCGAGGGCCGCGCCGTGTTCGCGCGCTCGGCGACCGAGGCGGAAAACGCGTTCCGCAAGGCGCGCAGCGGCGGCGTCAAGCTCATCGACCTCGGCTGCATGCAGATCAACCATCACTACCATGCCGAGCATTTCACCAGCCTGCGGCACATGCTCGATCCGCGCTTCAACGTCGACTACGCCGCCCGGTTTCTCGCCCAGCTGAAGAAGCGGCACGGCACATGGGCGCTCGCCGTCGCCCGCTACCATGCCGGCCCAGACAACGACCCGGCGCAGAAGCGTTACGTGTGCCGGGTGATCGCCAATCTGGCCGCCACCGGCTTCGGCCAATGGACCCCGCAGGCGCGCGCGTTCTGCCACTCATGATTGCAGAGGGATGCGGCAGCCCCCGTTCCCGGCCTCCCACGCGACTCCCAAAAAACTATCCACAAGAATTAGTGGTTGCCCGAGATTCCCCCGGCCGGATACCCCTTTATCCACAGAACGGATCAACTGATTCGAGGGCGGGCCGATGATAGTGATAGTGGACGAGCGCGAGCTCGTAACGAACGGATATAATTCTCTTTTCAACCGGGAAGGCGTTGCCAGCGCAGGGTTCGCGTCGAGCGAATTCAGCGACTGGGTCTCCAGCGCGCCGGAAGACGACCTGAGGTCGGTGCGCGCCTTCCTGATCGGCGAATGCTCCAGCGAATTCGTGTGTCCGCGTCGCATCCGCGACCGCAGCACGGCGCCGGTCATCGCGCTCAGCGAGCAGCACTCGCTCGAGAACACGCTGCGGCTTTTCGAGTCCGGCGTCGACGACGTGGTGCGCAAGCCGGTCCACATCCGCGAGATTCTGGCGCGCATCTCCGCGATCAGCCGCCGCGCCCAGGACGAAAAGCCGTTCTCGGAATTCGGCGCGCTGCGCATCTTCATGGACGGCCGCGACCCCGAGATCGAGGGCACGCCGCTGCCGCTGCCGCGCCGAGAGCGCCGCATCCTCGAATTCCTCGCCGCCAATGCCGGCCGCCGCGTCACCAAGAACCAGGTCTTCAACGCGATCTACGGCATCTTCGACGAAGACGTCGAGGAGAACGTCGTCGAGAGCCACATCAGCAAGCTGCGCAGGAAGCTGCGCGAGCGGCTCGGCTTCGACCCGATCGATTCCAAGCGGTTCCTCGGCTACCGGCTGGTCGCCTGATGCGCCCAGCGCCGCGGCCCGGAAACGGGCGCCCGTTCTCCGCGGCCGGCTCTTTATTTCCACTCCGGTTCGATCAGAACAGCCTCACGCAAGACACGGCGCATAGCATTCGTCCGAGCGGTTTGAATCTCGAGGAGATACCCATATGAGCCTCTACGGAATGATGCGCACCGGCGTTTCGGGCATGGCGGCGCAATCGACGCGCCTTGCCACCGTCGCCGACAACATCGCCAATTCCGGCACCAACGGCTACAAGCGCGCCAGCGTGGAGTTCTCCTCCCTGGTCATCCCCAACGCCGGCACCAACTACGTTTCCGGCGGCGTCGCCACCACCATCCGCTACGCCATCTCGCAGGCGGGCAACACCCAGTACACCACCTCCGGGACCGACCTTTCCATCAAGGGCAACGGCTTCTTCGTGGTGGAGAACTCCAACGGCCAGCCGTTCCTGACCCGCGCCGGCTCGTTCGTCCCGGACAATGAGGGCCGCCTCGTCAACGCCGCCGGCTTCTACCTCCTCGGCTACAGCTACGAGAACGGCATCCCGAGCCCGGTGGCCAACGGCTATGCCGGCCTCGAGCCGGTCCGCATCACCAACAACGAGCTGCAGGCGACGCCGACCACGCTGGCCAACTATTCGGCCAACCTGCCCTACACCGCCGACGTCGTGGCGGTGGCCGGCCTGCCCTCGACCAACGATCCGAACGCCGAGTTCACCGCCAAGCGCTCGCTCGTCGTCTACGACAATGTCGGTCAGGAAGTGCTGCTCGACATCTTCTTCACCCGGACCGGCACCGCCGATCCCGCAGCCATCCCGCCGACCAACGACACCTGGGAAATGTCGGTCTTCTACCAGCCGAACGCGGCCGCGACGACCTCCTTCCCCTACAGCCAGCCGGCGCTCCAGACCGTGTCGCTGGAGTTCGACGGCTACGGCAAGCTCATCGGCCCGGCCTCGGTGAACATCGACCTTTCGGGGCTGAACGGCGAGATGATCGAGATGGACCTCTCGGGCATGACCCAGCTCGCGGCCGAGTTCACGCAAGGCGACGTCGGCAGGAACGGCAACGGCCCGGCCTCGGTCGACGGCGTCGTCATCGGCACGGACGGCGTCCTCTACGCCCAGTACGCCAACGGCTCGACCGCGCCGCTCTACCGCCTGCCAATCGCGACGGTGCAGAGCCCGGACCAGCTCCAGGTGCTGCCGGGCAACGTCTTCGCCGTCGGGCTGGAGTCGGGCAACGTGCAGATCGGCTTTCCCGGGTCGGGCGGCCTTGGCGACATCATCTCCGGCTCCGTCGAGAACTCCAACGTCGACATCGCCGAGGAGCTGACGAACATGATCGAGTCGCAGCGCAACTACACGGCGAACTCGAAAGTCTTCCAGACAGGGTCGGACCTGATGGACGTTCTGGTCAACCTCAAGAGGTAAGCGGCCGCCGCGGCGGACACGCAGCAGGGAAAACATGTCTCTTTCGACCGCACTGAGCATTGCGCAGAACTCGCTTCTGAATACCCAGCGCCAGACCAGCGTTGTGTCGAAGAACATGGCGAACGCCTACAACGCCGACTATGCGCGGCGCACGGCGATCATATCGAGCCTTGCCCCGGGGGCGCAGGTCGCCTCCATCGCCCGCGCCACCAACACCGCCCTGTTCAGGCAGAACCTGTCGGCGATCTCCGGCTGGACGGCGCAGAGCGCGATCGTCGACGGGCTGGACCGGCTGCAGACATCGGTGAACGGCGTCGACAACGCCTCATCGCCCGCGGTGCTGATCGGCAAGTTGCAGGAAGCCCTGCAATTCTACGCCTCGACGCCGTCGAACCGCACGCTGGCCGAGAACACGGTGGAGGCGGCGCGCCAGCTCGTGCTCGGGCTCAACCAGGGAACGAGCGCGATCCAGGCCTTCCGCACCGACATGGACGGCCAGATCGCCACCGCCGTCGGCGAGCTGAACCAGCTTCTCGCCGACTTCAAGTCCGTCAACGACGAGATCATCAAGGGCACCGCCTCCGGCCGCGACGTCCTCGACAGCCTCGACCGGCGCGACGCGCTGCTGAAGAAGATTTCCGAGATCGTGCCGATCTCGACCATCTCGCGCAGCGGCGGCGACACCATGATCGTCACTGCCGACGGCAGCACTCTGTTCGAGACCATTCCGCGCTACGTGCATTTCGAGCGAACGCCCGCCTACGGCGCGGCGACGCAGGGCAACAACGTCTATGTCGACGGCGTTCCGCTGTTTTCCGCCACGGGCGCCAACACCACCGCCTCCGGCTCCCTCGCGGCCATGGTCCAGCTGCGCGACGAGTACGCCAATGGCATGCAGCTCCAGCTCGATGAGATCGCGCGCGGCCTGATCACGGCCTTCGCCGAGGTCGATCCGGGCAACCCCGCCGACGTCCGGGCGGGCCTGTTCACCTCGCTCAGCGTCGCGCCCGCGATTCCGGCCGGCGGGACGGTCCTGACCGGCCTTGCCGGCGAGATCAGGCTGAACGCGCTGATCGACCCCACCCAGGGCGGCGATCCGCTGCTTCTGCGGGACGGCGCGAACTTCGACTACAACCCGGCGGACCTCGCCAGCTTCAGCGACAGGCTGCGCGGCTACGCCGAGCGGCTCGACGCACAGGACAGCTTCGTCTCCGTCTCGGGCACGATCGTCGGCCAGAGCCTGACCTCCTATTCCGCCTCCATGGTCGGCTGGCTCGAGGACGCGCGCAAGACCGCCGCCGGCGCCGCCGAGACCAAGAGCGCGCTGGTGATCCGCTCCAGCGAGGCCCTCTCGAACATCACCAGCGTCAATGTCGACGAGGAAATGGCGCTGATGCTCGAGCTCGAGCACTCCTATTCCGCTTCGGCCAAGATGTTGCAGGTTGTCGACGAAATGCTCCGGACGCTTCTGAATGCGGTGAGATGACGCCATGAAAGTCTCTTTCGTTTCCTCCCAGGCAATCTCGCAGGCGATGCGCTACCAGACGTCGCGCCTGCAGTCCGATCTCGTCAAGGCGACCAAGGAAATGAGCACGCTGCGCGTCGCCGACACCGGCCTCGCGCTCGGCGCCCGCAGCAGCATATCGGTTTCCCTCCATCGCGAGATCGACCGGCTGAACGGCATCATCGACTCCAACGAGCTCGCCGCCACGCGGCTGAAATCGACGCAGATCGGCCTCAAGGAGCTGACCGAGGCCGCCAGCGATCTGCTCGCCAACTATTCGACCGCGCTGACGGACGCCGTCGACCCGACCATCGTCCAGCAGCAGGCGGAAAAGGTGCTGGCGCTGATGTCGTCGGTACTGAACACCAACCTCAACGGCGAGAACATCTTCGCCGGTATCAACACCGACGCGAAGCCGCTCAACGATTTCCTCGATCCGGCCTCGCCCAACAGGGTCGCCTTCGACGCCAGCTTCGCGGCGCATTTCGGTTTCCCTGCCGACGATCCGGCAGCGGCCGGCATCACGTCCGCCGACATGGACGCCTTCCTCGTCTCGATCGAGAGCCAGTTCCTGGGCGCGGGATGGAGCCTCGACTGGTCGCAGGCCACCGACCAGACCATCACCTCGCGGATCACGCTGACGGAGACGGCCCAGACATCGGTGTCGGCGAACATTCCCGGCTTCCGCAAGCTCGCCATGGCCGCCGCCACCGTGGCCGCCACCTTCAGCGGCCCGCTCAGCGACGAGGCGCGCATCGCCGCCGTCGAGCACGGCATCAGGTTTCTCGGCGAGGCGATCACCGACCTGGCCAACCAGCAAGGCTACACCGGCGTGACGGAACAGCGCCTAAGCCAAGCCAGCGAACGCATGTCGACGCAGATCGACCTCTTCACCGGCAGCATCCACGATCTCGAGGGGATAGACGAGTTCGAGGCGGCGGCGAAGGTGACGAACCTCAAGACCCAGCTGGAAATCTCTTATTCGCTGACCGCCAGCATGCAGAAACTGAGCCTGCTCAACTACCTTTCGTAAGCCGGCACTTGCTGTAAATACCGCACGGGGACGCCATGTATCAATTCTCTTATGCCGAAGTTCAGTCCGACTCCGTGGCCGACGCCAAGGATCGCGAGCGGCAGATCCTGACCCGCTCCATCGATCTTCTCGTGGTCGCGAAGGACAAGGGCGTCCCTTCCGTCGAGGCGGCCCAGGCCATCCATTTCCTCAACCGGGTGTGGAGCACCTTCATCGAGGACCTCGGCAGCGAGGAGAACGAACTGCCGCAGGAGCTGCGCGCCAACCTGATCTCGATCGGCCTGTGGCTGCTGCGCGAGGCCGAGGAAGTCCATCAGGGCCGCTCGGACAATTTCGAGGGCCTGATCGAGGTCTCGCAGATCATCCGCGATGGCATTCAATGAAAAACACCCTGAAGATCACCCTCAAGGCCAACGAGAAAATCTACATCAACGGCGCCGTGCTCAAGGTCGACCGGAAGGTATCGCTCGAGCTGCTCAACGACGTGCAGTTCCTGCTCGAGACCCACGTCCTGCAGCCCGAAGCCGCCAACACCCCGCTGAAGCAGCTCTACTTCATCGTCCAGATCATCCTGATGAACCCGCAAGGGGCGTCGGAAGCGCGCGAGATGCTGCGCAAGTCGATGCCGCTGCTGCTGGCGACCTTCAGCGACGAGCACATCCTGGCGATGCTCAAGAACATCGACCGCATGGTGAATGAAGGCGATGTGTTCGAGGCCCTGAAGGCGCTGCGCGGCCTGTTCCCGCGCGAGGCCGCCATCCTCGAAAGCGGCGCGATGCAGCCTTCCCCTCTCGTCCTCACCGCAGCGGAGTAGACGCCATGAACGTTCCGGCCATCGGCAATACGACGAACGCGGCGCAGAGCGCCGCCGGCAAGGCCCAGACCGTCGACTACCAGTCCTTCCTGCGCCTCCTCGTGGCCCAGATGAAGAACCAGGACCCGACCTCGCCGATGGAATCCACCGACTACGTCGCGCAGCTGGCGACCTTCAGCCAGGTGGAGCAGTCGGTGCAGATCAACAGCAAGCTCGACGGCATTCTTCAGGCCTCGACCTTCGCGCAGGCCGGCGACCTGATCGGCCGCGAGATCGAATCCGCCGACGGCACCATCAAGGGCACCGTCGAGAGCGTGCGCCTCTACAGCGACGGCATCATGGCCAGGCTCGAGGACGGACAGGAACTGCCCGTCTGGGCGGGCGTCGTCATCCGCTGATCCACCAGAGCAATTCCCGGAAAGGTGCGAAGCGGTTTTCCGTCCGGAATTGCGAAGAGAAAGAAAACGATGAACGAGGCCGATGCACTCGACATCGCCCAGTACGCGATCTGGACCGTCCTCGTGGCATCGGGGCCGGCGGTCGCGGTGGCGATGTTCGTCGGCGTCGGCATCGCCTTCATGCAGGCACTGACGCAGATTCAGGAAATCACCCTGACCTTCGTGCCCAAGATCGTCGCGATCCTGCTGACGGTCGCCTTCTCCGCGCCCTTCATCGGCGCCCAGATCGCCAGCTTCACGACGGTGATGTTCCAGCGAATAGAAACGGGATTCTGAGCGAATAGCGAATAGGGAGTAGCGAATAGGGAAAGCGCCGCGGCTTGGAGAACCCTATTCGCTATTCCCTATTCGCTATTCGCTCATCTCATCCTCGCGCAAGGTTCGCGCTCTACTCTCCCGCCATGGCGCTCATCGAAACAGCATCCCCCATCACCGCCCGCAACTACGGCCGCGACGTCGCGCTGGCGCTGGGCGTGATCGTCATCCTGTCGATCCTGTTCCTGCCGATCCCGGCCTTCCTGATCGATTTCGGCCTTGCCCTCTCCATCGCGGTCTCGGTGCTGATCCTGATGGTGGCGCTGTGGATGCAGAAGCCGCTCGACTTCACCTCGTTCCCGACGGTGCTGCTCATCGTCACCATGCTGCGGCTCGCGCTCTCCATCGCCACGACGCGCGCGATCCTGTCGCACGGCAACGAGGGCGTCGACGCCGCGGGCTACGTCATCTCCGGCTTCTCCAGCCTCGTCATGGCTGGCGATTTCGTCATCGGCCTGATCGTCTTCCTGATCCTGATCGTGGTGAACTTCATCGTCATCACCAAGGGCGCGACCCGCATCGCCGAGGTCGGCGCGCGCTTCACGCTCGACGCCATCCCCGGCAAGCAGATGTCGATCGACGCCGACTTGTCCGCCGGCGTCATCGACGACAAGCAGGCGCAGCTCCGCCGCCGCGAGCTGGAGGAGGAATCCTCCTTCTTCGGCGCCATGGACGGCGCGTCGAAATTCGTGCGCGGCGACGCCATCGCCGGCCTCATCATCACCGCCATCAACATCGTCGGCGGCATCGCCATCGGCTACACCCGCCACGGCATGGGCATGGCCGAATCCGCCGACGTCTTCGTCAAGCTGTCGGTGGGCGACGGCCTCGCCACCCAGATCCCGGCGCTGATCGTCTCGCTTTCCGCCGGCCTCGTCGTCTCCAAGGGCGGCACGCGCGGCGCGACCGACGAGGCCGTGTTCGGCCAGCTCGGCGCCTATCCGCGCGCGCTCTCGGTCTCGGCGCTGCTGCTGTTCGGCATGGGCCTGATGCCCGGCCTGCCGATGCTTCCCTTCTTCGCACTCGGCCTGGCCATGGCGGCCATCGCCTACGCCATCCCGCTCCAGCGCCGCAAGAAGCTCGCCGCCGAGCAGGAGGTCGAGCAGAAGGCGGAAGCCGCGAAGGTCGAGGAGGAGAAGCAGTCGATCAAGGCCTCGCTGAAGACCGCCGAGATCGAGCTGCTGATCGGCAAGCAGCTTTCGACCAAGCTCCTGACCTCGCATCAGGAGCTCGCCTTCCGCATGGGCAAGATGCGCAAGAAGTTCGCCACCCAGTACGGCTTCGTCGTGCCCGAGGTGAAGCTGACCGACGATTTCTCGATCCCGCCGAAGAACTACCAGATCAAGATCCACGGCACCGTCGTCGCCGAATACCAGATGCGCGTCGGCGAGGTGATGGTGCTGCTCGGCAACGGCGCGCTGCCGCAGGTGCCGGGCGAGGAAGTGCGCGAGCCGGCCTTCGGCATGCGCGCCTATTCGGTGTCGGAGATGTTCGCCGAGGACCTGAAGCGCGACCGCTTCACCTTCGCCGACAACATGTCGGTGCTGCTCACCCATCTGTCGGAGGTGATCCGCAACAACCTGCCGCAGCTTTTGTCCTACAAGGACATGAAGGCGCTGATCGAGCGGCAGGACCAGGAATACCGCAAGCTGATCGACGAGATGTGCACCTCGCACATCTCCTATCCCGGCTTCCAGGCGGTGCTGAAGCTCTTGCTCGCCGAGCGCGTCTCGATCCGCAACCTGCACCTGATCATCGAGGCCATCGCCGAGATCGCGCCGCATGTGCGCCGCACCGAGCAGATCGTCGAGCACGTGCGCATCCGCATGGCGCAGCAGATCTGCGGCGACCTGACGGAGGGCGGCATCCTCAAGGTGCTGCGCCTCGGCAACCGCTGGGACCTCGCCTTCCATCAGGCGCTGAAGCGCGACGCCAAGGGCGAGATTCGCGAGTTCGACATCGACCCGCGCCTGCTCGAGGAGTTCGGCAACGAGACCTCGAAGGCGGTGCGCGCGCATCTCGACGCCGGCGAGCGCTTCGTGCTCGTCACCGCGCCGGACGCCCGGCCCTATGTGCGGATGATCGTCGAGCGCCTGTTCGCGACGCTGCCTGTCCTGTCCCATGTCGAGATCGCGCGCGGCGTCGAGGTCAAGGTTCTCGGCTCCATCTCCTGACGCGGGAACGGCGCGCCGCCATGCTCCAGAACCTTTCCCTCGAAACGGTCGTGCTGGCGGCGTTCCTCGCCTTCTGCCGCATCGGCGCCTGCTTCATGCTGATGCCCGGCTTCGGCAGCGCGCGCATCGCCATGCATGTGCGCCTGTTCGTCGCCATCGCGGTCACCTGGGCGCTGCTCGCCCATCTGTGGGACGCGATCGTCCCGCATGTGCGCATCGAGACGGCCGCCATGCTGCTGCTCATCGCCTCGGAGCTGATGATCGGCGCGACCATTGGCCTCGTCACCCGGCTCTATACGCTGGCGCTCCAGTTCGCCGGCGCAGTCATCGCCATGACCGGCGGCTTCGGCGGCATGGCCGGCTCGTCGGTCGACGAACTGGAGCCGCAGGCGCCGCTGACCGTCCTCATCACCACCAGCGCCCTGCTCCTGCTGTTCGCGCTCGATTTCCACCACGAGGTGCTGAAGGCGCTGGTCGCCTCCTATCAGGTCGCACCGATGGGGCGGTTCTTCGACGCGCAAGGGGCGCTGATCGACCTCGCCGACACGGTCTCGCAATCCTTCTACCTGACATTGCGCCTCGCCAGCCCGTTCATCGCCTACGCCATCCTCGCCAACCTCGCCATCGGCTTCGTCAACAAGCTGGTGCCGCAGATCCCGGTCTATTTCGTCTCCCTGCCCTTCATCATCGCCGGCGCGCTGATCCTGCTCTATTTCGGCATCGGCATCATGCTGTCGCTGTTCGGCGACGGCTTCCTGCCGACCACCATAGGGCGCTGACGATGACGCCGCGCTCCGACCGCCTCAAGCGTCTCGTCAGGCTGCAAAGGCAGATTAAGGCGCTGCACGAGACCCGCCACGCCACCCACCTGTCGCAGGCGGCGAACGCGCGGCAGGAGGCGGCCGAGTTGCTCGAAGCGCTCAACGCCGCCTCGCCGCTGCCGGGCCTGTTCCCCGATCTCTACAACCGGCGCATCGGCGCGGCCATGGGGCGCGAGACCGAGGCGATGGCACAGGCGGACATCGAGGCCGGCCGCGTCGCGACCGCCACCGCGCGCACCAACATCGTCGAGCGTGCCTGGCGCGACGCCGCGCGCCTCGAGGAGCGCGAGGCGGCGGAGAAGGAGACGCTGGAGAATGTCGAGCGCGGCGCGCTGCCGGGCCCGAAGAGCGACAAGGCCAAATAGGGGGCAAGGCCAAGTAAGCCTGCCACAAGCTTATTCGGCCATAGTCGGCGCATCAGATCAACGTGTCGGGAGTTCGACGCTTGGCAATCGCAACCGCAGGCGACCTGATACTGGACGTGGTTCGGGCGGCCGATCCCGCCGCCGCCGAGGCCGCCCGGGCAAAGCTCGCCTCCCTCTCCGCCAAGGTGGAAGGGGTGAAGTTCGACCCCGCGGCCGCAGGCGCCGACGCCCCGCGCGGCAAGGCCGCGACGCCGGAAGCCTTCGCACGCTTCGAGGCCATGGTGCTGCAATCCTTCATCCAGACCATGCTGCCGGCGGACACCGAATCCGTCTATGGCGGCGGCATGGCCGGCGAGATGTGGCAGTCGATACTGGCCGAGCAGCTCGGCACCACCATCGCCAGGCGCGGCGGCATCGGCATCGCCGAGCGCGTCCTGCGCGATCACTATGTCGCCGACGATGAGAAAGTTCCGGTCCAGGGCGTCTCGGCCGATCCAGGCAGGCCCGCCCTCGACGAGCAGCGCCTTCTGTCGACCGCGCTGATCTACGAGATCCAGCGCCGGGTCGCCGATACGCTCGACCAATGGCAACCGTCTTCATCCGATACCGAAACCCGATAGCCCCACGAGTGAGATGAGAACCATTCCATGCCCGAAGCCGCGGATTTCATGCAGCCATCCGACCCCGACGACGACAAGGCCGGAACTTCGCTCATGAACCTCTCCGCCATCATCGGCCGCATCGAGGAGGCCGTGGACACCGAGACCACCTCGATCCGCACCGACACGCGCTTCGACATCAAAGCGTCGAACGCCCGCAAGAGCCGCTATCTCTACGAGCTGAACAAGGCGATCTCGTCGCTGCGCGGCGCCGTGCTCGGCGAGGAGCAGCGCGCCGGCATCGTGCGGCTGCGCGACAAGCTGGCGCATAACGAGGCCGTCATCCGCGCCCATCTGAGCGCCGTCGCCGAGGTCGCCGCCCTGATGCAGGACGCGATCCAGCGCGCCGAGGCCGACGGCACCTATTCGGCCGACGAGTTCGGCCGGGAAGCGAGCCCGGCATGATCAAGTTCATCGTCGCCGCGCTCTGGATCAGCGTCGCGACGACGGGCGCGCTCCTGTTCGCCTTCCAGTCCTCCCAGCCGGAGGAGACGGTGGAGGGCGCCGAGGCCACTCCCTTCAAAGGTCTCGACTACGTCAAGACCGGGATCATATCGGTGCCGGTCTTCGACAAGGGCCGCGTCCACGGCTACTTCCTCGCCCGGCTGGTCTTCGTCGCCGAGGGCAAGCGGCTGGCGGCGCTGAAGCTGCCCGCCGAGGCGCTGCTGTCGGACCATGTCTACGACCATCTCTTCGCCAATCCCGAGATCGACTTCACCCGCCGCGACAGTTTCGACGTCGACGCGTTCCGCGAGACCGTGCGCACCGGCGTCAACCAGCGGCTGGGCGAGGAGCTGATTCGCGAAATCCTCGTCGAGCAGATCGACTATCTTCCCAAGGACGAGGCCGGATCGAGCTCCGTGCGCGCGCCCGAAGGCGCGGCCAGCCTGCCCGCCGCCCACTGAGCTGTCCTTCTTCGCGCATTCGCTCCCTGCGACGCGTCCGCCGCAGGGTCGATAGGACGCGCTTGCGCCCATCGCATCACCGCCACATTGTCGGCTAGACTGCGCGCTCCTGTCCGGTCGGCCAGGAGCATATCACGTTGACGTAAACGTCAATTTCTTGCTAACTGGAACCGTCCAGCAACTGCGGCAGCAAGCGCCGCCACGAGGGGAGAATTTCCATGAGCCTTGACGCCATTGCAGCCAAGATCGGCGAGCGCGTTGCAGCAACCGGGTTCGACAGGTCGGTCAAGTTCGACCTCGGCGACGACGGTGTCATCCTGATCGACGGCCAGAAGGTCTCGACCGAGGACGGCGCGGCCGACTGCACCATCACCATTTCCCGCGACGATTTCGAGGCGCTGACCGCCGGCGAGCTGAACCCGACCATGGCCTACATGCAGGGCAAGCTGAAGGTTGCCGGCGACATGACCATCGCCATGCAGCTGAGCCAGGTCCTCTGATCTCAGGCAACGGGGCCGGGTCGTTTCGCGACGACCCGGCCCGCGCCCGCAAGGCGATGATTTTCCCGTGCTTTCGGCTCCCGGCGGCTTTTGGCGCCCCCGTGCATGCGCTAGACATGATGCGCATTCGCCCCTTCGGAGCTTATCCCTGATGATTTCCCTGAAGCATCTGCCGCTCGCGGCGGCGGCGTTCCTCGTCGCGGCCCCGGCCATGGCGGAGGATCTCGTCTTCGAGTTCAGCAACGACAGCAGCTTCGCCATCGTCGAGCTCTACGCCTCGCCGCCGGATGTGGACGAATGGGAGGAGGACATTCTCGGTCTCGAAATCCTCGGCCCCGGCGAGGTCGCGCGCGTCACCATCCGCGACGGCCGCCGCGCCTGCGAATACGACCTGCGGATCGTGTTCGAGGACGGCGACGAGATCACCGACACCGCGGATCTGTGCGAAACCGAAAGCTACACGGTCGACGATTGAGACGGACGAGCCGGGCGTACACCGCCCGGCCTCTGCCTGTTCAGGCGGCCCGCGCCAGCGGCGCGAGCCTCGCTTTCCGGCCGGTGGCGACCAGCGTGCCCGACGCGTCGTCGAGCGCGCCTTCCTTGAGTTCGAGCGCCAGGAACCGCTCGCGCTCGTAAGGGCCGGGCATGGCGAGCCTGCCGGTCTTTTCCGCGCCGAAGCCGAAGCGCGCATAATAAGGCGCGTCGCCGACGAGCAGGATCGCAGCGTGGCCGAGCCGGCGCGCTTCCTCGACCGCATGGCGCATCAGCGCCGAGCCGATGCCGGCGCTCTTCATTGCCGGATCGACCGCGAGCGGGCCGAGAAGGAGCGCAGGTATGCCGCCCTCTCCCGCCCGTACGTCCCACAGGCGCACGGTGCCGACGACGCTGCCCGCCTCGTCGACGGCGACCAAGGCCAGCCCTTCGGAGGGCCGGCGGCCGCGCCGCAGGCGATGCGACGCCTTCCGGCGCCAGTTCGGCCCCATGGCGCGGTCGATGAGCGCATCGCGCGCGGGCGCGTCGCCAGCCGTCTCGGCGCGCACGGCGATGACCGGGCCCGGCTGGCGGGCCGTCTGCTCGTTCATGTCCGTAATCCTTCCCGCTAGAGCATTTTGCAGCCGGACGGAATCGTCCGGCGTTGCATAAATGCGGCTAAAGAAAAGAAGCTGGAGCAGCGGAAACCGCGTTCGTCAGAACGCCCGCCGCTCCAGCGCGTCAGATCACGTAGGCGCGCAGCGGCTCGAAGCCGTTGAACGCCACCGCCGAGTAGGTCGTGGTGTAGGCGCCCGTGCCCTCGATCAGCACCTCGTCGCCGATGGTCAGCGAGACCGGCAGCGGATAGGGCGTCTTCTCGTAGAGCACGTCGGCCGAATCGCAGGTCGGGCCGGCGAGGATGCACGGCTCGGTCGCGTCGCCGTCGCGCGGGGTCGCGATGGGGTAGCGGATCGCCTCGTCCATGGTCTCGGCGAGACCGCCGAACTTGCCGATGTCGAGATAGACCCAGCGCACATTGTCGTTGTCGGCCTTCTTCGAGACGAGGACCACCTCGGCCTTGATGACGCCGGCATTGCCGACCATGCCGCGGCCCGGCTCGATGATCGTCTCGGGGATGCGGTTGCCGAAATGGCGTGACAGCGCGGAGAAGATCGCCTCGCCATAGGCCTGTGCCGCCGGCACGTCGCGCAGGTAGCGCGTCGGGAAGCCGCCGCCCATGTTGACCATGCGCAGGCGGATGCCCTCGGCCGCCAGCGCCTCGAACACCATCTTGGCGTCGCCGAGCGCGCGGTCCCAGGCGGTCAAGTCCGTCTGCTGCGAGCCGACATGGAACGACACGCCATAGGCGTCGAGGCCGAGCGAAGCGGCATGGCGCAGCACGTCAACCGCCATCGCCGGCACACAGCCGAACTTGCGCGACAGCGGCCACTCGGCGCCCTCGCCATCGGTCAGCACGCGGCAGAACACGCGCGCGCCCGGCGCGGCGCGCGCCACCTTGTCGACCTCCTCGACGCAGTCGACGGCGAAAAGGTCGATGCCGAGCTCGTGGGCGCGGGCGATGTCGCGCTCCTTCTTGATGGTGTTGCCGTAGCTGATGCGCTCGGGCGAGGCGCCGGCCTCCAGCACCATCTCGATCTCGGCGACCGAGGCGGTGTCGAAGGACGAGCCGAGGCCGGCGAGCAGGCGCAGGATCTCGGGCGCGGGGTTGGCCTTGACCGCGTAGTAGATCTTCGACTGGGGCAGCGCCCGCTCGAACGCCACGTAATTGTCGCGCACCACGTCGAGATCGACCACGAGGCACGGGCCGGTGGGACGTCGGGTGGCGAGGAAATCGAGAATGCGCTGGGTGGCCATGGTGGTTCTCCGCATCGTTCCGGCGCGGGCTTGGCCCGCATGAGGATTCAAGGCTGCGGGCGATGAGCCCGCGGTGGGACAAAGGACGCGGAAGGCGAATCAGGACCCAGCCGGTGGAAAAGCCGGACCGCGAAACGCGCTGCCACGCGAACGATGGGAACCCGCCTTGCGGCGAAAACCCGCTTTGTCTGCCTTGGCTTGGATGGGAGAACCCCGGTCCGCACTGCCGGCAATGAAGGTGTGCCTCTTCAGTAACCCCGGTCTATGGACGACCGGCAAGCACCAGAAAGGCCCGCACCGTCGTTGCTTCAAGGTGTCCTCGGATCAGCGGTTGGCCGTCTGACCGACTGGAGGGGTTAGCTCCAGGTACCTTACCGATTACCTCACCGAACGAGGCTACGGCGGACACCCACAGGCACGTGCGACTTTGGGCAAGCGCGATATAAGGATAAGTCCTAGGATAATCAATGGAAATTTTGTGAAATTTCCGTGACGCCGCGCGGCCGGCGAAGAAGCTCGTCAGCCCGCCGCGCAAAGCCGCAGGAAGGCTGAAAAAGCGGCCTGCGCCCTCGCCTCGATCTCGGCTTCCGAAGGTTCGGCCGCGACCCGGGTGACGCGGCGCACCTGCATGTCGCCGATGAGGAGCGCGATATACCATTCGACCGCCTGCGCCGCCGAGGGCGCGCGAATCGACCCCGCCTCCATCGCCCGCCCGGCGAGCGCGCCGAGAAGCGGCGCAACCGCGTCCCGGCCGCCGGCGGCGAGCGCGCGGCCGAGCTCGCCCGTCTCGTCGGCCGCCGCCGCGCGGTTCAGAGAGACGGCCCGCTCGCCGAGCAACATGCCGAGAAGCAGCGGCGCGACGCCGCGCAGCCCGGCGAGCGCGTCGCCCTCGCCCGCGACCGCCGCCTCCAGCATCGCCCGTATCGCGCGGGCGTTGTCCTCGACCATGCGCGCGAAAAGCCCGCGCTTGTCGCCGTAGCGCCGATAGAGCGTCTCATTCGAGACTTTCGCCGCCTTGGCCACGGCCAGCATCGACGTCGCCCCGTAGCCGCGCTCGGCGATCAGAGCATGGGCGGCCGCGAAGATGCGCGCCTCCCGCTCCTGCCAGGCCCCGCCCCTACCCGTCCCACCCTTACCGTCATTGCCAGCCATGCACGCGATTCCCGGATTGACGAAAAACGTACACAGATGTACGCATCAACTATCGTACATATCTGTACACTTCATTCATGGAGCCCACAATGCCTGCGCTGCTGACGGCGATGTCCATCGCCTCCATCCTTTTCTCTGGGGCGATCTTCGGCTTCTTCTATGCCTGGGTCTGCTCGACCATGTGGGGGCTGGACGCGGCCGACCCGCGCATCGCGATCGCCGCCATGCAGGCGATGAACGCCTCGGTGAGCAACGTCGCCTTCGCCCCCGCCTTCTTCCTCACCCCGGCGGTCACGGCGCTCACCGGCGTCGTTGCCCTTATGTACCGGCGCAAGGATGCAGCGCTCTGGTTCTTCGCCGCAGCCGCGACCTATCTCGCGTTCGGCCTCGTCCTTACCGCGACGGTCAACGTGCCGATGAACGAGGCGCTGGCGCGCGAGGCCGTGCCGGACGACATCGAGGCGGCAAGGCTGATCTGGGACGCCTATTCGCAGCCCTGGCAGGTCTGGAATCTCGTCCGCACGGTGGCGTCGGGCGTCGCGCTCGTCTTCTGTGCGATCGGCTTGATCCGAGCCAAAAAATGAACGACATTCGTCTCCTCGTTTCCGATCCGCGAACGAAGAGACAGCATGGACACCCTGACGCGCATGCGCGCCTTCATCGACGTCGTCGAGGCCGAGGGCTTTTCCGCCGCCGCCCGCAAGATCGGCCGCTCAAAGGCGCTTCTGTCGAAATATGTCCGCGAGCTGGAGGACGAGCTCGGCGCGCTGCTGCTCAACCGCACGACGCGCCAGTTCTCGCTGACCGAGGTCGGCCACACCTATTATCGCCGCGCCTCCGAGATCGTGCGCGAGATCGACAGCCTCGCCGACACGGTGCGCGATTCCTCCGGCGACGTGCGCGGCCGCATCAGGCTGACCGCGCCGCGCACCTTCTCCGACGCGCCCATCGGCCAGTCGCTGATCGACTTCTCCAAGGAACATCCCGACGTGGTGCTCGACATCCATCTCGACGACCGCTTCGTCGATCTGGTCGAGGAGGGCTACGACCTCGCCATCCGCATCACCCGGCTCGAGGATTCCTCGATGATCGCCAAGCGGCTCGCCCCGTTCTCGCTGAAGATATGCGGCTCGCCCGACCTCATCGCCCGCACCGGCCGGCCGGAAAGGCCGCAGGACCTGTCGCGCATGCCCTGCATCGTCGACACCAACGGCCGCTGGCTGTCGAACTGGCCGTTCATGCGCGAGAACGGCGAGATGTTCTCGGTTCCCGTCTCCGGCCCGCTCGAGGCCAACAGCCCGCTGACGACGCGCGCGGCGGCGATCGCCGGCCTCGGCTTCGCGCCGCTGCCCGACTTCATCGCCAAGCCGGCGCTGGAGAGCGGCGAGCTGGTCTCGCTGCTCGACGACTGGGTGCCGCGCGGCGGCGGCATCTTCGCCGTCTATCCGCACCGCCGCTATCTGCCGGTCAAGATCAGGGTGTTCGTCGACTTCCTCGCCCAATGGTTCAGGAAGCACGAGGCCGACTGAGGCCTGCGGCGGATTGGCCGCGCGCGGCCGCCCAAGCGCCCCAGTTTCGCCCCGATTTTGCCGATGCTGCACACGACCGAACCCAAGGGACGGGCTGAGTTGAAACGATCCACCATGCGAGCACTTCTTGCGGCTTTCGTCGCCGGCCCCGCGCTGGCCCCCGCCGCCGCGCTCGCCCACCCGCACGTCTTCGCCGAGGCCAACCTCGAGGTCGCCGTCGACGCCGCGGGCAATGTCGAGGCGCTGCGCCACGTCTGGCGCTTCGACGACCTGTTCTCCTCGACCGTGCTGATCGAATTCGACACCAATGCCGACCTCAAGCTCGACTCGGCAGAGCTGGAGCAGGTCGGCAAGGTGATCCACGAATCGCTGGCCGAGTTCGGCTATTTCCAGTTCGTCACCGTCAATGGCCGCGACATCGAGATGCAGCCCCCCGAGCGCATCATCGCCGATTTCCAGGACAGCCAGTTGATCATCCTGTTCGAATCGCACCCGACCGCGCCGCTGAAGCTCGACGGCACCACCGGCTTCGGCGTCTACGACCCGACCTTCTACACCGCCATCGACTTCTTCGAGGACGGGAACCTGACCGTGAGCGGCTTGCCGACCGGCTGCACCCGCGCCGTCGTCCGCCCCGATCCGGACGAGGCCATCGCCATGAACCAGCAATCGCTGACCGACGCCTTCTTCGACGATCCTTCCGGCAACGACATGAGCAAGATCTTCGCCACCCGGCTCGAACTGACCTGCGAGGGCTGAGGATGAAAGTGAACAAGACCGCCATGCGCGTCGTTTTCGCAACTCTCGCGCTGACCTACGTGCTGACCCATTTCCTCGGCCATGCCCACGCGCAGAGCTCGCTCGGCATCGGCGCCAGCGAGGCCACCCTGCCCTCCACCGGCCTGTTCGCCGGCATCTTCAACTGGATCAACGCGCAGCAGCAATCCTTCTATCGCGCGCTGTCGGGCGCGATGCGCGGCATGCGCGACGGCAATGGCGGCGCATGGCTGCTGGCCGGCCTCTCCTTCGCCTATGGCGTCTTCCACGCCGCCGGGCCGGGCCACGGCAAGGCGGTGATCTCGTCCTACATGCTGGCCAACGAGGTGGCGCTGCGGCGCGGCGTCCTTCTGTCCTTCGTCTCGGCCGTGCTTCAGGCCGTCTCGGCCATCGTGCTGATGGGCGCGGTGTTCCTGATCCTGCGCGGCTCGTCCGTGTCGATGACCGACGCCACCCGCTTCCTCGAAATCGCCTCCTACGTGCTGGTCACGGTGTTCGGCGCATGGCTGCTGTGGCGCAAGGCGGCCCCGGCGCTGCGCCGCCTGTTCATCGGCGCGCCGGCGCACAGCCTGTCCTCGGCCCATGCCCACGACCATCACGACCATGCCGGCGCCTGCGATCACCACGACCACGCGCATCACCACCATCACGAGCATGACGAGAGCTGCGGCTGCGGCCATTCCCACGCCCCGGACCCCAAGCTGATCTCGGGCGAGCGGTTCGACTGGCGCACTGCCTGGGCGGCGGTTCTTGCCGTCGGCCTGCGCCCCTGCACCGGGGCGCTGATCGTGCTGTCCTTCGCCTTCCTCAACGGGCTGTGGGTGGCCGGCATCGCCTCGGTCTTCGCCATGGCGCTGGGCACCGCCATCACCGTCTCGACGCTGGCCGTCCTTGCCGTCACGGCCAAGAACTGGGCCGTGGCGCTGGCCGGCGACGGCCGCATGGGCAACCGCGTTCACGCCGGCATCGAGATCGCCGGCGCGGCCTTCGTCTTCCTGCTGGGGATCACGCTGCTTTCGGCGAGCCTCGTGGCCTGATCATTCCCCCTTGCGGCGCTGGCTGCGTCCGCGCAGCCAGAACACGCCGAAGAAGGCGAGCACGAACAGCGCCGCCGCCGCGCCGCCGGCGTAAGGCGACAGGCCGCCCAGCCACAGCACGATCGCTGGCATGTAGAAGCCGATGACGCCGAAGCCGAGAAGGATGATCGCGGCGGCGACCGCGGCGTTGCGGGTCGAGCGATCCATCAGCCTGCTCCGTCTTGCTTCGCCGCAATCGCGGCCTTGATATCCTCGAGCCGCGCCTTCTGCCCGCCCTGCGCATCGAAATTCTCCGGCGCGAGCCACGCCTCGAACGCGGCGCGGATGACCGGCCAGTCCTTGTCGACGATGGCGAACCAGGCGGTGTCGCGGTTCAGGCCCTTGACCACCATGTGCTGGCGGAACACCCCTTCGAAGGTGAAGCCGAAGCGCAGCGCCGCCCGTTTCGACGGCGCGTTCAGATCGTTGCACTTCCACTCGAAGCGGCGATAGCCGAGCGTGTCGAAGGCATGGCGGGCGAAGAGATAGAGCGCCTCGGTGGCGGCCGGGCGGCGCGCCACCGGATCGTTCCACAGGATGTTGCCGATCTCGATGACGCCGTGCGTCGTGTCGATGCGCATGAGGCTCTGCCGGCCGCCGACGCGGCCGCTCGCCTTGTCGATGACGGCGAAATGCAGCGGGTCCTCGCTCGCCGCCACCTTCTCCAGCCACGCCTGGAAGGCGGCGCGGTCGTCCGGCGCGGTCTCGAAGAGCCAGCGGAAACGGTCGTCGGCGTCGGCCGTGCGCGAGGCGGCGTAGAGCCCGTCGCCGTGGCGCTGCGGGTCGAGCGGCTCCAGCCGCACGTAGCGCCCCTCGATCGCCGCCCGCGCCGGCCGCTCGCGCGGCGTCCATCCCGCCAGCCGCTCGCGCGGCGTCCATCCATTGAGATCGCTCATCGAAACATCCCGTGCCAAAGGAAGGGCAAAACCGGGCCGAGCTTTCCCACCGCCGGCCCGCGGGGTCAAGCGCCAGCCGCCCTGCCGGCATGCGCCAGCGACGAACTCGAGAAGAAGGGGGAAGAGGCGGAAAGAAAGGGCGACCGGTTGCGGTCGCCCTCAGTTAGCGGATCGGCCTGGGAGGAGGAAAGCCTTTCCGGATTGATTAAGATTGAACCCGATTCGTTAACCAAAGGTTGACGAAGATAGCCGGCTGCCTCAAGCCCGATTTCTGGCATGCCAGATTTCACGGCACCGCCGGCGCGGGGTCAGGCGAGCGACGCCTCCTCGGCCTTGGCCGCCGCGACCGTCGATTCGATGTGGTCGACCAGCGCGTCGGGCAGCCGCAGCCGGCCGGCGAGCAGGTCGAGATAGCCGCGCTCGGCGCGCGTTCTCGGCTCGATGGCGATCCGCGAGGCGGTGTAGAGCTCGGCCTTCTGCGCGTCTGTCTGGGCGGCGGCGACGAGGCCGTCGAGATCGACCGGCTTCTCGAGCTCGGCCATCAGGAAGGCTTCCGCCTCCTCGCCGATGCCCGACAGGTGCAGCTTGTCGGCGATGCGCACGCGCTCGGCATCGTCGATATGGCCGTCGGCGCGCGCCGCGGCGATCATCGCCCGGGCGATGACCAGCGCGAACTCGGCCTCGCCCTGCGGCGCCTGCGCCGGGTCGAAGGCGGTGTCGGCCGGAGGCGGCAGCAACTCCGGCTCGCCGGCCTGCTGGCCCGCGCCCGGCTCCGCGCCCTTCGAATAGTTCTGGTACGCCTTGTAGGCGAGGCCGGCGACGGCGGCGAGACCGCCGAGCTTCAATGCCGAGCCGGTGACTTTCCGGCCCGTGCCGGTGCCGAGGAGGATGGCGGCGAGCGCGCCGGCGGCCAGCGGGTTGTCGCGCGCCATCTGCGCCGCCTGGCCGGCCTTGTCCCTCACGGTCGATTCGGTTCCCGGCACTTTCGCGCCCAGAAGGTCGTCCAGCAGCGCCTTCGGATCGAGCATCCTTGCCTCCTTCGTTCGGTTTCGGCGATTTCGCTCTCGCCGGTCTTTCCAAGACCCGTCGCAGATAGGCAGGCAAGCGCGACAATACAATGTCGGCAAGACGATGTTAGCGTGTCCGCCGCCGTCCGCTTTATCCACGTCCCGCGCTGCCGCGCCACAATGGCGTTTTGCCGATGGAGGCGGACAGGCGCATGCTCGACACGATGTTGATCAGGGAAATCGAGACAGCCGCGGCGAGGCTCGGCGTGGAAGCGGCCGCCCTCGCCGCCGTCGCCGACATCGAAAGCGGGCTGAAGGCGCACGCGCCGGTCGACGGCCGGGCCGAGCCGCTGATCCGCTTCGAGGGCCATTATTTCGACCGCCGCCTTGCCGGCCCCGCCCGCGAGGAGGCGCGCCGGCAGGGGCTTGCCGCGCCCGAGGCCGGCAAGGTGAAGAACCCGTCCTCGCAGGCGGCGCGCTGGACGCTGCTTGCCCGCGCCGCGGCCATCGACCGCAAGGCGGCCTGGGAGTCGACGTCATGGGGTCTCGGTCAGGTGATGGGCGCGCACTGGGCATGGCTGGGCTATGCGAGCGTCGATGCGCTGGTCGCCGAGGCGCGCGGCGGCGCCGGCGGCCAGTTGCGGCTGATGGCGCGCTACATCGACAAGGCCGGGCTCGTCCCCGCCCTCGGCGCCCGCGACTGGGCGACCTTCGCGCGCGGCTACAACGGCCCCGGCTTCCGCCGCAACGATTATGACGGCAAGCTCGCCCGCGCCCATGTGCGCCATGCCGCGACGTTCCGGGCGAGCCCGGCCGTCCTGCCCTCCACCGTCCTGCGGCGTGGCGCGCGCGGCGCGGCGGTTGCCGCCCTCCAGACGGCCCTGACGGCGCGCGGCCACCCGCTGGCCGCCGACGGCATGTTCGGCCCCGCGACAGAGCGGGCCGTGAAGGCGTTCCAGAGCCGCGCCGGACTCGTCGTCGACGGCATCGCCGGCCCCGCGACCATGGCCGCGCTCGGCCTCGGCCCGGCTGCCGGAAAATCCCGCAGCTGGCTGCTTTCCATCTTCGCGTGGCTGTTCGCCCCGCGCGGCGGATGACGCCGCCAACGTGGACAGCCGCCCCTTGCCCTGCTAGAGCGGCGGCAGGCTAAATCGATTGAAGGCCATGTTGAACGACGAGGAAATGCGGCAATGACAAGCGGCGCGCAGAAGACGCAAGACCTGCTCGGGATCATGACCGCGCAGCCCGTCATCCCGGTCCTGAAGATCGCGAATGTCGCGGATGCGGTTCCGCTCGCCCGCGCGCTTGCCGCCGGCGGCCTGCCCGCCATCGAGATAACCCTGCGCACCCCCGCCGCGCTCGACGCCATCCGCGCGGTGGCGGCCGAGGTTCCCGAGGCCGTCGTCGGCGCGGGCACCATCCTCGATGCGCGCCAGTTCGACGCGGCCGCGGCCGCCGGGTCGCGCTTCATCGTCAGCCCCGGCTTCACCCCGCAGCTCGCCGCCGCGGCGGCGAACAGCCGGGTGCCGCTGCTGCCCGGCGCGATCACGCCGGGAGAGATCATGGCGGCCGCCGAGGCGGGCTATTCGATCCTGAAGTTCTTCCCGGCCGTTGAGGCGGGCGGCGCGACCTTCCTCAAGGCGCTCGCCTCGCCCTTCGCCGGCAACCGCTTCTGCCCGACGGGCGGCATCGGCCCGGCCAATGCGGCGGACTATCTCGCGCTGGACAATGTGGTCTGCGTCGGCGGCTCGTGGGTCGCACCCGACACGCTGGTCGCGGCGGGAAAGTGGGACGAGATCACCGACCTCGCCCGCGGAGCGGCGGCGCTGAAGCGCGCCTAGAGCAATTCCAGGAAAAGCGCGAAGCACTTTTCCGTCCGGAATTGCGTGAGAACAAAGATTTGGATCGCTCTCAGTTCGTCGCGAACTTCGCCACCGACAGGAAGGTGACGGCCTTGCCCGAGAAGCGGGCGGGATCGGGCGCGGGAACGCCCTGCGAGAAGCCCTGCGTATAGACCGCCTGCGGCGCGCTGCGCACAATGGCGTGCGCCGTGGCCGGGTTGGCGGTGCCGCCGGCCGTGGTCACGCTCACATCGCGCATGAAGGCGAAGCGGGCGACGTCCTGCTCCACCGGCACGACGACCGGCTTCGGCTCGCTGCGCGCCACCTGCCCGGCCTGCGGCCGCGCCGACTTGGTCGTGGTGCGGACGCCCGAATGCAGGGCCTCGGCCGCATCGGTGCCGGCCGGACGGCCGAGCACGGCGACGCGTGGCGATGCGCCGTCCGCTGCCGCGCCGCGCTCCTGGCGCAGCCGGACGGGAACGGGAACCTCGACCAGTTCGGGCCGCGCCGCGGGCGCAAGGTTGGTGTCCGGCAGGGCCGCGAGCGCGAACACCTGGCCCGCGACCGGCGCTTCCTCGCCGGCGGGCACGGAATCGGAGGCGACATCGGAGGCCACCTGCGCCTGGGCGGGTGCTTCGGCCGTGCCGAGCCGCGGCCGCAGCGTCGGCACCGGCGGATTGATCACCACGTCGGCGCGGGCCTGCGCGCCGGAGGCGGCGAGCATCTCGGCGATGGCGTCGGAGCCGCCGCCGCGCGTCTGCTCGCGGGCGATGGCGGCGACCGGGAAATTCGCGCCCGCTTCCGGCTCGGCCGCAGCGGTGCGCAGTTCGGGCGTGTAGTCGGGCCGGCGGGTCGGCAGCGGCACGGAGGCGACAGCGAACGCCTCTTCGGCGGCCGGCGCGGGCACGTCCGCGGCAGGCGTCGGCAGGCCGGGCACCAGCGCCGCCCGTGCCGGCGCACCGACATCGATCAGCGGGCGCGGCGCGACGCCGGGCAGCGGCGCATTGCGCTCGGGCAGCGCCGCGACGATGGTCTCGGACGGCTCCTGGCGGCGCGTTGCCGGCGCGGGCTGGGCCGGGGCGGGAGCGGCCGCGACCGCAGCCGGCGCCGCCGGGCGCATCATCGCTTCCGAATTGTCCTCGTCCTCGTCGGCACCGCCGCGGAACAGCGCGGCAAGCAGGCCGCCGCCCTTGCGGGAGGCGCGCTCGACTTCCTCGGCGCGCGGCTGGGCGCTGGCGATATGCACCGCGCCGCCCGACTTCTTGCGCGCCTGGTAGGCGGCGAGCGCCTGGTTGTAGCCCGGCAGCGGCTTGCCATCGGCCGGCAGGTGCATGGTCTTGCCGTTCGGGAACAGCGCCATCAGCTCGCTGCGACTCATGCGCGGCCACGAGCGGACGTTGCCGACGTCGAGATGGACGAAGGGCGCGCCGGACTTTGGATAGTAGCCGACGCCGCCGCCCTCGACCTTGAAGGCCGCCGCGCGCAGCTTCGACAGCGGCACGCCGGGAATGTAGAAATCCATCGCCTTGCCGAGCATGTGCTGGCTCTTCTGGGCGACGCCGGACGAGCGGTTGCGCAGCATGGCGTTGGTCGCCGGCGACCGGTACGCCGAGACGACGTGGATGTGGTCGCGCGCGCCGACGGAGCGATAGACCTCCCACACGAGGTCGAGCAGGCGCGGATCCATGTTGGCCGGCTCGTTCTTGCGCCAGTCGCGCAGGAAGCGGTTGATCTGCTTCAGGCCGGCCTGATCGTAGCGCCCGTTGCGCTTGTAGACGATCTCCGCCCGCTCCTTGGTGTGGATGAAATAGAGCTTGAGACTGCGTGTCTCGGCGCTGGCAGGCGCCGCGAATGCAAGGGTTGCCACCACGGCTGCGAGGAATGCTCCCAGCCATTTGCGCTGGATGATCCCCTCGAACCGCCGTCCCGTTTCCGATCGTGCAAGAATGCTCAAAACCCGTCGCCTCGTAGGCTGGCCCTGCGGCTGCGTTGGTTGTCCCCGGAACAAAAGCCCGGGCTTCAGGAAAGCCCGAATATCGTCCCCAATGGTTAATCCCTGCTTATAGACCTAGGAATGCGTCCCGACCGTGGCAAGATCATGACGCGCCTGCGAAGCGGGACTATAGGGTAAACGAAAGGACAAGGACAGGCGCGCCGGCTTAAGGAAAGGCTAGAATGCCAACCTTTCCCCACGCTGGCGCTCCGGATCGATGCCCATTTCCTTGAGCTTGCGGTAAAGCGTCGAGCGGCCGATGCCGAGACGCCGGGCAACTTCGCTCATCTGGCCGTTGTAATGGTCGATGGCGAGGCGAATCATCTCGCCCTCGACATCGGCGAGCGCGCGCACGTCGCCGCGCTCGTCGAGCGCCCGCAGGACGCCCTCCGGCTCGTCGGGAAGCGCGAAATGCGGCATTGGAACGGCATTTTCATGCCGTCCGCCGCCGGCGAAGGCCGCCGGCTCCTCCCGCGCGTCGGGGCCGACGCGTCGCGTCTGCCCGCCGATCTGAGGGAACTCGTCCTCGGTCAGCACGTCGCCCTCGGCGAGGACCACAGCGCGAAAGATCGCGTTCTCGAGCTGGCGGATGTTGCCCGGCCAGTCATAGGCCTCGAGCATGGCGAGCGCGCGCGCCGACACGTCCCGGACGCGGGTGCCGGCGGCAGCCGAGCCCGCCCGCGCGATGAAATGCCGCACCAGCCGGGCGATGTCCTCGCGCCGCTCGCGCAGCGGCGGGACGTGGATCGGAAAGACGTTGAGGCGATAATAGAGATCCTCGCGGAACCGCCCCTCCCCGACCTGCCGCATCAGGTCGCGATGCGTCGCCGAGATCAGCCTGATGTCGACCTTGACCGTGGCGCGCGCGCCAACTGGGTCGACCTCGCCGTCCTGCACCGCGCGCAGCAGCTTGACCTGCACGTCGAGCGGCAGGTCGCCGATCTCGTCGAGGAACAGCGTCCCGCCGTCGGCCTCGACGAACTTGCCGACATGCTTCTCGCTCGCCCCGGTGAACGAGCCCTTCTCGTGGCCGAACAGGATGCTCTCGACGAGGTTTTCCGGGATCGCGCCGCAATTGACGGTGACGAACGGCTTGTCGGCGCGCGCGCCCATGCCCTGGATGGCGCGCGCGATCACCTCCTTGCCGACGCCCGATTCGCCCTCGATCATGATCGGGATGGTCGAGGACGCGGCCTTGCGCGCCAACGTCAGGACGCGCTCCATCGCCGGGCTGCCGGTGACGACGCCATCGAAGCCGCGCGTGGGCACACGGCCGCGCCGCGCCGCGCCTGTCGTCGCGCCGGTCTTCAGCTCCGCATATTTCAGCGCGTTGGCGAGCGCGGCGAGAAGCCGCTCGGGCGCGGCCGGCTTGACGACGAAGTCGAACGCGCCGGCGCGCATCGCCTGCACGGCGGCGTCGATGCTGCCGCGCGCGGTCTGGACGATGACGGGAATGTCTATGCCGCGGGCCCGCAGGCGCGACAGCACCTGAAGGCCGTCGACCTCCGGCATCATCAGGTCGAGGACGAGCGCGGAAATCCCGCCACCCTCGGGGCCTTCCAGAACGCCGAGCGCGGCCTCGCCGCCCTCGGCGCACACCGTCCGGTAACCTCCTTTGGAGATTGCGGCTTCGGCGAGACGGCGCTGGACGGGATCGTCATCGACGACAAGGACGTGGCATGGCATGGAAGTTTCGCAAAATCCCGTTAAGGTTGCCGGCGGGTCTGGTTCAACATGGCACACACGGCTAAACGGCCGCTCAACAAAGCCGGTAAACGAGAACTTTCGGTCTTGCTTAAAGATCGAATGAAACGAGAGACGAGAGACATGCTTCCTGCCGACGATCTGGCTTTCACCCCGATGCCCGTGCACGCCCCGGCGCAAGGTACGGCCGCACGGGAGGACAAGCAGGCCGAGCTGCCGGAATGGAACCTCGCCGACCTCTACGAGGGCATGGACGCGCCGGAGCTTGCGCGCGACCTCGACCGGGTCGCCGCCGACGCCATCAGCTTCGAGAGCGAATGGAAGGGTCGGCTGGAGGCGGCGGCGCGCAACCCCGCCTCGGGCGATCTCGGCCGCGCCCTGCGCGACTACGAGAAGATCGAGGAGCTGATGGGCAGGATCGGTTCCTATGCGGGCCTGCTCTATGCCGGCGACACCTCGAACCCGGTCCACGCCAAGTTCTACGGCGACGTCCAGCAGAAGCTGACCGACGCCAGCGCCCATCTCCTGTTCTTCACGCTGGAGATGAACCGGATCGACGACGCGCTGATCGACGACGCGCTCGACGCCGACCCGGTCTTCGGCCGCTACCGGCCGTGGGTGGTGGATCTGAGGCAGGACAAGCCCTACCAGCTCGAGGACCGGGTCGAGCAGCTTTTCCACGAGAAGTCGGTGACCGGCCGCGCGGCGTGGAACCGGCTGTTCGACGAGACGATGACGGGGCTGCGCTTCGACGTCGGCGGCGAGAGCCTCGCACTGGAGCCGACGCTCAACGGCCTTCAGGACGCGGACGGCGCGGTGCGCCGGCGCGCGGCCGAGGCGCTGGCCAAGACCTTCCGCGAGAACCTGCGCACCTTCGCCCTCATCACCAACACGCTGGCAAAGGACAAGGAGATATCCGACCGCTGGCGCGGCTTCTCCGACATCGCCGATTCGCGCCATCTGGCGAACCGGGTCGAGCGCGAGGTGGTCGATGCGCTGGCCGCCGCCGTCAAGGCCGCCTGCCCGCGCCTGTCGCACCGCTATTACGCCATGAAGGCGAAATGGCTCGGCATGGAGAAGCTGAACCACTGGGACCGCAACGCCCCCCTGCCCGAGACGCCGCAGGCGCGCATCGGCTGGGCCGAGGCGCGCGAGACGGTGCTCAGCGCCTATCACGACTTCGACCCGCGCATGGCCCAGATCGCCGGCCGCTTCTTCGAGCGTAGCTGGATCGACGCGCCGGTGCGCCCCGGCAAGTCGCCCGGCGCCTTCGCTCATCCCACCGTGCCGTCGGTCCATCCCTATGTGCTGCTCAACTATCAAGGCAAGCCACGCGACGTGATGACGCTGGCGCACGAGCTCGGCCATGGCGTGCATCAGGTCCTCGCCGGGCCGCAGGGCGCGCTGATGGCTTCCACCCCGCTGACGCTGGCCGAGACCGCCTCCGTCTTCGGCGAGATGCTGACCTTCCGCTCGCTGCTCGACCGCACTGCCGACAGGCGCGAGCGCAAGGCCATGCTCGCCCAGAAGGTCGAGGACATGATCAATACGGTCGTGCGCCAGATCGCCTTCTACGAGTTCGAGCGCAAGCTGCACACCGAGCGCCGCCAGGGCGAACTGACCGCCGAGCGCATCGGCGAATTGTGGCTTTCGGTGCAGGGCGACAGCCTCGGCCCGGCCATCGCGCTGCGCGAGGGCTACGAGACCTTCTGGACCTACATCCCTCACTTCATCCACTCGCCGTTCTACGTCTATGCCTACGCCTTCGGCGACTGCCTGGTGAACTCGCTCTACGCCGTCTACCAGCAGGCCGAATCCGGCTTCCAAGACCGCTATTTCGCCATGCTGGAAGCGGGCGGCACCAAGCACCATTCCGAGCTTCTCGCCCCCTTCGGCCTCGACGCCTCCGACCCGGAATTCTGGGGCAAGGGCCTGAAGGTCATCGAAAGCCTGATCGATGAGCTGGAAGCGATGGAGGCGTGAGCGGGCCGCATGAGCGAAGCCGGTCTTGCCCGCACGCCCTATGACGGCTCGGCGACACCGTTCACCATCGGCCTGAAGCCGCTCGACCTTGCCGGATGGCTGGAGATCGACGCGCTCCGCGCGCCCTATCTCGCAGAGAAGCGGCGGCTGTTCGCCGAGCGCCCCGGCGACGTGTTCGCGCAGGAGGCCGGCACGGACGACGCCCAGCGAGAGGTGCTGGACCTCATTCGCGACTATCTCGAAACCCGCGCGCCCGATCTGTCCCGGCCCGAGGCGCGCGCGGGCGAGCCGGCCCTGAAGGCCGCCTCGCTGGCGGTGCAGGAAGACCTCGTGCTGATGCGGCGGGGACCGGAGGGCTGGCGGCTCGCCGCCGCCTCGCTGTGCTTTCCCTCGTCCTGGTCGCTGGCGGAAAAGTTCGCCCGGCCGCTGCGCGACATCCACATCCCCGTTCCCGGCTTCGGCCCCGGCACGCGCAACGAGGCGCTGATCGAGCGCATCTTCGACAATCTCGCCGTCGAGCGCCCGGTCGAGCGGGCCAACTGGTCGCTCCAGAACAACCCGGCGCTCTACCACCCGCTTTCCGCGCTGGAGCGCGGCATCCGCGCCGGCGCCGAGCCGACCCGCTTCGACCCGGCCGCGCCCGCGGCGTCCGCCTTCATCCGCGTCGAGCGCCAGACGCTGCGCCGCCTGCCGCGCTCGGGCGACATCCTCTTCACCATCCGCATCCATCTCGACCCGATGGGAAAGCTGCGCGCCCACCCCGACGGCGCGCGTCTCGCAAGCGCCTTCGCGGCGCAGCTCGAGGCCCTCGGCGACAGCGAGATCGCCTATAAGGGGCTCGCCGCCGACCGCGATCTCCTCGTCGCCGCGCTGCGGGAAATGGCTGCCCTTTAGCCAGCAAATTGTTGATTCAGGCTGCCGATTGTGGTTTAGCGCCGCCTCCACCCCGGTTTTCGACGCATGCGGAGCCTGACATGGCCGACACCGCCTTTCCCGTTTACGGGGAGATCACCGGCCCGATCGTGATGATCGGCTTCGGCTCCATCGGACGCGGCGGGCTGCCGCTGATCGAGCGCCATTTCCGCTTCGACCGCGCGCGCCTCGTCGTCGTCGATCCGCGCCCGGAGAACCGCGCCTTCGTCGAGGAGCGCGGCTATCGCTTCGTCGAGGCGCATGTGACGCGGGACAATTATCGCGAGCTGCTGACGCCGCTGCTGACCGAGGGCGACGGACAGGGTTTCTGCGTCAACCTGTCGGTCGACACCGGCTCGCTCGACCTGATGCGGCTGACCCGCGAACTCGGCGTCCTCTACATCGACACCGTGGTCGAGCCGTGGCTCGGCTTCTATTTCGACGACGAGGCCGACAATGCGAGCCGCACCAACTATGCGCTGCGCGAGACCGTGCTGCGCGAGAAGCGCGACAATCCCGGCGGCGTGACCGCGGTCTCCTGCTGCGGGGCCAATCCCGGCATGGTGTCGTGGTTCGTCAAGCAGGCGCTGGTCGACCTCGCCGCCGGGCTCGGCCTCGCCGTCGACGAGCCCGCGCCGCACGACCGCGAGGGCTGGGCGCGGCTGATGCGGGCCGCCGGCGTCAAGGGCGTCCACGTCGCCGAGCGCGACACCCAGCGGGCGAAACTGCCGAAGCCGTTCAACACTTTCTGGAACACATGGTCGGTCGAGGGCTTCATCGCCGAGGGCCTCCAGCCGGCCGAGCTCGGCTGGGGCACGCACGAGACGTGGCTGCCGGCCAACGCCCGCCACCACAAGAAGGGCTGCGGCGCGGCGATCTTCCTCGAACAGCCGGGCGCGAACACGCGGGTGCGCACATGGTGCCCGACGCCGGGGCCGCAATACGGCTTCCTGGTGACGCATAACGAGGCGATCTCGATCGCCGACTTTTTCACCGTGCGCGGCGAGGACGGGGCGGTCCTCTACCGGCCGACCTGCCACTACGCCTATCACCCCTGCAACGACGCGGTGCTGTCGCTGCACGAGATGTTCGGCGCGGCCGGCAGGGCGCAGCCGGAGCAGCACGTGCTGGAGGAGGACGAACTCATCGACGGCGCCGACGAGCTCGGCGTCCTCCTCTACGGCCACGGCCGCAACGCCTACTGGTACGGCTCGCAGCTCTCGCTCGAAGCGGCGCGCCGGCTCGCGCCGTTCCAGAACGCGACCGGCCTTCAGGTCACCTCGGCCGTCGTCGCCGGCATGGTCTGGGCGCTGGAGAACCCCGAGGCCGGCATCGTCGACACCGACTGGATGGACCACCGCCGCTGCCTCGAGGTGCAGGCGCCCTATCTCGGCCCGCTTCGCGGCGTCTACACCGACTGGACGCCGCTCGAGGGGCGGCCGGGCCTTTTCGCCGAGGACATCGACACGGACGATCCCTGGCAGTTCCGCAACATTCTTGTTCGTTGAGCGTTAAGCTTTGCCGGCATCGGCCGCGCAATCTTGCATTCGCCGGGAAAACCGGCGATCTAGAAAACAGTCGTACCGAAACGAGGACCATCGGCATGATGAATGCGGGCAAAATTCGCGCGGCCGGCGCTATCGCCGTCGCTCTTGCTCTGGCGGGCTGCCAGGGCGTCGGCGCTCCGCCGCGCTCCGGCGGGCCGATCGCCAGCGCGCCGCCCCCGAGCAGCCATTTCGACGGCGACTGGATGAGCACGGACGGGGTCGCCATCTCGCGCTTCACCAACGGCCGTTTCGAGACGCTGGCCACCGACACCGGCAACAAGCTGGCGGAAGGCAACTACACCCAGACCGGGCCGTCCGCCGTCTCCATCTCCGTCACCTCCCTGATCCGCCAGACGACGACGCAGGTGAACTGCGCCATGGTCACGCAGACGCAGCTCAACTGCACCAGCTCGGCCGGCTCGCAATTCTCGCTGGTCCGGCGCGGCGGCGGCCGCATCTCCTGACCCGGCGCGCAGCACCCCGAAGGCTTGCGCGCAGGCTGCCCGGCCTGCGATAAGAGGCCATTAGAAGCCGTTAAGGCTCAAGCGCGGAACGACGGGGCGCCAAGCGGGCGACGGGGGAGGAACGATGACCGGCTTTTTCGATGATCTCGAACGGCGCGCGCCGCAGGAGCGCGAGGCCGACTTCTTCGCGCGCCTCCCCGCTTTCCTCGCCGCCGCCGTTGCCGAAACGCCGGGCCTTGAGGCGTGGCTGGACGGCGTCGATCTCGCCGGCCTCACCTCGCGGCAGGCGCTGGCGCGGCTTCCCGTGCTGCGCAAGGCCGAGCTGATGGAGATGCAGGCGAAGAACCCGCCCTTCGGCGGCTTCGCCGGCGCGGCCCACATCCATGGCGGCCGCATCTTCATGTCGCCCGGCCCGATCTGGGAGCCGCAGGGCCTCGCCGCCGACCCGGCGCAGGCCGCGCGCGCCTTCTTCGCCGCCGGCGTCAGGCCGGGCGCCGTCGTCCATAACGCCTTTTCCTATCACATGACGCCGGGCGGCTTCATGCTCGACCACGGCGCGCGGGCGCTGGGCTGCGCCGTGTTCCCGGCCGGCACCGGCAACACCGAGATGCAGGTCGAGGCGGCCGCGGCATTGAGGCCCACCGTCTATGCCGGCACGCCCGATTTCCTCAAGGTCATCCTCGACCGGGGCGAGGAGATGGGAAAGGACCTGTCCTCGATCCGCCACGGGCTGGTCTCCGGCGGGGCGCTGTTTCCCTCGCTGCGCGCCGAATATTTCGCCCGCGGCGTCAAGGTCTACCAGTGCTACGCCACAGCCGAGTTCGGCATCATCGCCTATGAGAGCGCGGGCGAGGACGGCGCGCCCAATCCCGGCCTCATCGTCAACGAGAACCTGATCCTCGAGATCGTCCGCCCCGGCACCGGCGACCCCGTGCCCGAGGGCGAGGTCGGCGAGGTGGTCGTCACCAGCCTGAACCCGGCCTATCCTATGGTCCGGCTCGGCACCGGCGACCTTTCCGCCATCCTGCCGGGCCTGTCGCCCTGCGGACGCACCGCGCCGCGCATCAAGGGCTGGATGGGCCGCGCCGACCAGCGCACCAAGGTCAAGGGCATGTTCGTCGACCCCAGGCACGTGGCCGAGATCGTGGCCCGCCATGCCGGCGTGGCGCGGGCCCGCCTCGTCGTCAGCCGCGACGGCGCGCGCGACGCCATGGCGCTGCATGTCGAGCCGGCGGACGGCGCGACGCCCGACGCCGCCGCCATCGCGGCCTCGCTGCGCGAGATCACCAAGCTCGGCGGCGCGGTGCATCTGGCCGCGCCGGGCTCGTTGCCCAATGACGGAAAAGTCATCGCCGACGAGCGCGATTACGCCGGTTGACGGCCCGAATGACGGATTGAGCTGCGTCAAGGTGCCTCAACCCACGCACTTGTAAACATGGGAGCGACATCTAGTTTCCTGCCCTGAGCCAAGGAGCCGCTGGCATGAACTTCCACGCCCCCATCGACCAGGACCGAGCCTCAGCAGTGACCCTATCGCCCACCATTCCGGCAGGCCGCCCGCACAGCAAGACGGGGCGCATCGGCGTCCTCCTTTCCAATCTCGGCACGCCGGACGCGACCGACACCCGCTCGATCCGCCGCTATCTCGCCGAATTCCTGTCCGACGCCCGGGTGATCGAGCTGCCGAAATGGAAGTGGTATCCGATCCTCTACGGCATCGTCTTGAACACCCGCCCGCAGAAGACCGGGGCCAACTACAAGACGATCTGGAACACGGAAAAAGACGAATCGCCGATGCGCACTATCTGCAACGCGCAGACCGCGGCGCTGGCGCAGGCCTTTGCCGACGAGCCGCGCGTCGCGGTGGAGCTCGGTATGCGCTACGGCAACCCCTCCATCGAAAGCGCGCTTGAGAAGCTGGTCGCCCAGGGCTGCGACCGCATCGTCTTCTTCCCGCTCTACCCGCAATATTCGGCGACGACGACGGCCACCGCCAACGACCAGCTTTTCCGCGCGCTGATGAAGCTGCGCGACCAGCCCGCCGTGCGCACGGTCCCCGTCTATTACGACGAGCCGGCCTATATCGAGGCGCTGGCGAGCTCGATCGAGGATCATCTTTCGACGCTCGACTTCGAGCCGGACGTGGTGCTCGCCTCCTATCACGGCATCCCGAAGCGCTATGCCGAGAACGGCGACCCCTATCCGCAGCACTGCCACGAGACCACGCGCCTGCTGCGCGCGCGGCTCGGCTGGGACGACAAGCGCCTCCTGACTACCTTCCAGTCGCTGTTCGGCAAGGAGGAGTGGATCAGGCCCTACACGGACGAGACCGTCCGGCGGCTGGCCGGCGAAGGCGTCAGGCGCATCGCCATCGTCAATCCCGGCTTCTCGGCCGACTGCATCGAGACGCTGGAGGAGATCGACGGCGAGGTGCGCGAGATCTTCATCCATGCCGGCGGGGAGAAATTCTCCCACATCCCCTGCCTCAACGACCGCGAGGACGGCATGGCGATGATCGAGGACATCGTCCGGCGCGAGATCAAGGGCTGGCTCTGAACGCCCGCCCGGTCATTGTAACGCCGCAGAATCCCGAATAAACCTTGGCCGGGCGCGTCCGGCGCCCGCGCCGGCGCGGCCTCGTGCCGGATCGGCAACCCATGGAGGCCCCGATGCTGTTTTCCGGCCTGGACGTTCTCATCCCCGTTCTCATCCTTCTCGTCCTGCTTCTCATCTTCGCCGGCATCAAGACCGTGCCGCAGGGCTTCAACTACACGGTCGAGCGGTTCGGCCGCTACACGCGGACGCTGACGCCGGGCCTCAACATCATCGTGCCGTTCATCGACCGGCTCGGCGCCAAGATGAACATGATGGAGCAGGTGCTCGACGTCCCGACGCAGGAGGTCATCACCAAGGACAACGCCATCGTCTCGGTCGACGGCGTCGCCTTCTATCAGGTGCTGAACGCGCCGCAGGCCGCCTATCAGGTCGCCGGCCTGCAGAACGCCATCCTCAACCTGACCATGACCAACATCCGCTCGGTAATGGGCTCGATGGACCTCGACGAGCTTCTGTCCAACCGCGACGCCATCAACGACCGGCTGCTGCACATCGTCGACGAGGCGGCCGGCCCGTGGGGCATCAAGGTCACGCGCGTCGAGATCAAGGACATCAACCCGCCGGCCAATCTCGTCGACTCGATGGCCCGCCAGATGATGGCCGAGCGCAACAAGCGCGCGCAGATCCTCGAGGCCGAGGGCCTGAAGCAGGCGCAGGTGCTGGAAGCCGAAGGGCGCCGCGAAGCCGCTTTCCGCGACGCCGAGGCGCGCGAACGCCTTGCCGAGGCCGAGGCGCGCGCCACGCAGGTAGTCTCCGAAGCGATCGCCAAGGGCGACGTGCAGGCGGTGAACTACTTCGTCGCCCAGAAATACACCGAGGCGCTGGCCAAGATCGGCTCGTCCAGCAACAACAAGGTGGTGCTGATGCCGATGGAGGCCTCCTCGCTGATCGGCTCGCTCGGCGGCATCGGCGCGATTGCCAAGGAAGTGTTCGGCAACGAGCAGCCGGTGCAGCGCCAGCAGCGGCCGCAGCACACCGCGGCGCGCCCGCCGCTCACCGGCCCCGAGCAGCAATAACGTGCGTTGACGGTGGGAGGATAGCGCCATGGTCGTTCAATGGTTCGCCGGTTTCGGCGCGTGGAACTGGATGATCCTCGGCACGGTGCTGCTGGCGCTGGAGATATTGACGCCCGGCGTCTACCTGCTGTGGCTCGGCATCGCCGCGATCCTCACCGGCCTCCTCTCCTTCGCGCTGTGGGAGGCGGGATTCTGGGTCTGGCAGGTGCAGATCCTCGTCTTCCTCGCCTTGTCCATGGTCTCGGTTCTGGCCGGGCGCAGGGCGTTCCCCACCACCGGCACCGCCGATACCGACCAGCCGCTGCTCAACCAGCGCGAGCTCCAGCTCGTCGGCCGCACCGCGACGCTGGAGGAGCCGATCGTCGAAGGCAGGGGCCGCGTGCGGCTGGGCGACACGCTGTGGCGCGTCAGTGGGCCGGACCTGCCGGCCGGGGCGCGGGTGCGGGTGGTGACCGCCGGGAGCGGCGAGCTGGGCGTCGAGCAGGCGTGAGCAGCACGGAAGGGCGGCTAGTCCCGTCCTTCGTTCTCGCGCCGCATCGCCGCCGCCAGCGAAGGATCGACGCCGTCCTCCAGCCTGTCGATGGCCGCGCGCGTGTCGCGCCACGGCTCGTCCTGCCCCATCTTGAACTTGGCTTCGAGGCGCTCGATGGGCATGCGGAAGCCGAGCACGTTGGGAAGCCGCCGCTTCATGCCGCCCGGCCCGAGCTCCTTCAGGTGCCAGCGCTCGCCGCGGCCGGCTTCGAGGTGCTCGACGCAGTCGCGGATGTGCCGCGCCGTCTCGCGCACGTCCAGAACCTGCGGCCGGCCGTGGCAGTGGACGGTGGCGAAATTCCATGTCGGCGCATTGTCGCGGTCGGTGTTCTCGCGCTCGATCCGGCGCGGATACCACGACGACGAGATATAGCACTGATCGCCCATGAAGATCGCCACCGTCGGCAGGCCTCGGCCGATCAGGGCGCAATGCGGGTTGGCGGCGGCGAGATGCGAGACCAGCGCCCCGTTTCCTCCCTCGCCCCGCTCCAGCATGAAGATCGGGTGGGAGACGACCGGCCCCTCCGGCCCCGCTGTCACCAGCGTGCCGAACACCGCCTGCTCGATCAGGCGAAAGGCGGCCTCGGGGTCGGCGGGGGTGAATTCCGGCTTGGTGTACATGAAGGCGCTCCCCTCACCCGCGCAGCCGGGCCCGAAGCCAGCGCGCCGTCTCGGCGATCGCCCGGCGGCTGATTTCGGCCACCGACATCGCCTCGAGGAAGCCGTGCGTCGTGCCGGGATAGACCGTCGCCTCGACCACGACGCCTGCTGCGGCAAGCGCCTCGGCCATCGCCACGTTCTCGTCGTGGAGCGGGTCGAGTTCGGTGATCGCGAGGAAGGCGGGCGGCAATCCGTCCAGCCGGGCACGCAGCGGCCGGGCGAGGGAATTATTCCGTGCCCCGTCCGCCGGCAGATGGTCGCGCCAGAACCCGCGCATCTCCGCCGCCGAGAGCGTATATTCGCCGCCGCCGTAGCGGGCGTAGGACGGTCGCGAAAAATCGTCGTCGAAGACGCCATAGTTCAGCACCAGCCCCGACAGGAGCCCGCCCTCGCCCGCGTCGCGCAGCATGAGCGCGGTGGCAGCGGAAACATGCGCGCCGGCCGAATCGCCGCCCAGCGCAAGGCGCGCGCCGTCGACGCCGACGTCACCGCCATGCCGCGCCAGCCAGCGCACCACCGCCGCCGTCTCCTCGATGGCGCGCGGAAACCGCGCCTCCGGCGACAGCGAATAATCGACGCCGACGACCGCGACGCCGGCCGCCGCCGCATATTCGCGCATCAGCCGGTCGTGGGTATCGAGGCTGAAGATCGTCCAGCCGCCGCCATGGACATAGACCAGCGCCGGGAGCGGCCGCGCGGTCGAGGGATGATGGATGCGGATGCGCACCCCGCCGCCGGCGAACGGCGCGACGGTTTCGCGCGTCCCGGCCATCGCCGGCCCGCCCTTCGTCCACGGCGCGCGCACATCCTCTGCCACCGCCCGCGCCTCGGCCGGCGACAGCGTGTCGAACGGCGGGTGCCGGCCATAGGCGGCGGCGACGCCGTCGATGAAGAGCAGGAGCTCGGGGTCTATCAGGGAATCCGCCATGCCGCTCCCCTTGCGCGGCGTCAGGCCGCGCCGATGCGCAGGAGGTCGTGCAGGTGGACGACGCCGACCGGCCTTTCCTCCTCCACCACCATGACGACGGTGATCGCCGAGGCGTTGACGAGCTGCAGCGCCGCCGCCGCCAGCATGTCGGCCGCCACGGTCTTCGGGCTCCGCGTCATCACCTCGTCGACCGTCTTCGACAAAAGGTCCGGGCCCATGTGGCGGCGCAGGTCGCCGTCGGTAACGATGCCTTCGAGCAGGCCCCGCTCGGACACAACCGCGACGCAGCCGAAGCCCTTGCGCGAGATCTCCAGCACCGCCTCGCGCATGCTGGCGCCGGCGGCGACGAGCGGCAGCCGCTCGCCCGTGTGCATGATCTCGCTGACCTTGGTCAGGCTCGCGCCCAGCTTGCCGCCGGGGTGGAAGGTGCGGAACTGGTCGGGCGTGAAGCCCCGCGCCTCGAGCAGCGCCACCGCCAGCGCATCGCCGACCACGAGCTGCATCAGCGTCGAGGTGGTGGGCGCAAGGCCGTGCGGGCAGGCCTCGGCCGCGCGCGGCAGGCCGATGACGACGCTCGCCTCGCGCCCCAGCGCCGAATCGAGGCCGGAGGTGATGGCGATCAGCGGGATGGCGAAGCGGCGCGCATAGGCGACGATCCCCTTCAGCTCGGTCGTCTCGCCGGACCACGAAAGGGCGATGATGGCGTCGTCCGGCGCGATCATGCCGAGATCGCCGTGATTGGCCTCGGCCGGATGGACGAAGAAGGCCGGCGTTCCGGTCGAGGCCAGCGTCGCCGCCACCTTCGAGCCGATATGCCCGCTCTTGCCGACGCCGGTGACGATGACGCGGCCGGTGATGCGGCTGACGATGTCGACGGCGGCGGCGAAGGGCTCGGCCAGCCCGTTCTCCAGCGCGGAGGCCAGCGCGGCAAGCCCGCTCGCCTCGGTGGCGACGGTGCGCAGCGCCGAGGCGGCGGCGGCGTTCCTGTCCACGGGGGTATCGATTGCTTTTCTCGGCATGGCTAGCGCTTATCGCTTCGGCCCCTGCTTGTCCATCGCGCGCGAAAGCGCGCATCGCGAAACCGCGCGCGAAAGCGCGCCTTGGGGAAACGCTCCGTTAACCATCGCCATTTACGGTTCGGTAAGCATCGCGCCCCGTGCGCCTTCGATCGGGCAACCATGACCTCTCGCCGAACGGGAAGACCAGGCATTCCGGCATTCTTGAGCGTGCTCGCGCTGGCCTGCGCGTGCCTCGCGGCTGCGCCCGCGCGCGCGCAGGACGCCGCCGGCCTGCGCGGCACGATGCCGGTGGAGGAGGAGGACCAGCCCGTCACCGATCTCTGGCGGGATGCTGCCGATGCCGCCGCGCCGACGCCGCGCCCGCGGGGACGAGCCGGCGACCCTGCCGCCGAGCTGCCCGACGAGGAGGACACCACCGGGCGCGCCATCCGCACCGACCGCGACAACCTGCGCGTCGGCGCGATCGAGGGCCGCGAGACCTTCGACGAGGGCGACCCTTTCGCCCCGCTCGGCATCCGCGCCGGCACCTTCATTCTGCGCCCGCAGCTGGAGCAGGGAATCGGCTGGACCTCCAACTCGGCCACCGCCGCCGGCGGCCGGCCCTCGACCTTCTCTGAAACCCGGCTGCGGCTCGACGCGGATTCGGACTGGTCGCGCCATCGCGCCTCTTTCTCCGTCGACGGCTCCTACCGCCGGTCGATTTCCGGCGAACGGATAGACGAGGTCGACGGCCGCGCCACCGGCCGCATCGATTTCGATCTTGCCAACGAGCTCGCCGCCTTCGTCGCCGGCGGCTACCGCGTCAACCCGGAATCGGCCTCGACGCCCGGCGCGATCGCGGCCGCCGTGGAGCGGCCGCTGCGCCATACGTTCGACGCCAGCGCCGGCGTGTCGAAGGATACCGGGCCGCTGCGCTTCGGTCTCACCGGCGCGCTGATGCGCCAGACCTTCGACGACGCGGAGCTGGCCGACGGCTCGGTCGTCTCGCAGCGCGAGCGCGATTCGACCCTCGCGACCGCGACGCTGCGCGCCGGCTATGCGCTGTCGCCGGCGCTCGCGCCCTTCGTCGAGGCGGAGATAGGCCGCCGCTTCTACGACCATGAGCGCGACAGCGCAGGCTATGCCCGCTCGGCCGACCACTACGCCCTGCGCGCCGGCGTCGAGCTCGACCTCGGCGAGAAGCTGAACGGCGAGATCGCCGCCGGCTGGCTGACGGAGCGGCCGGATGATTCGCGCCTTTCCGACATTTCCGGCCTGTCGCTCGCGGGCAATCTCAGGTGGTCGCCGGTGCGCGGCACCACCGTCGCGCTCTCGGCCAGCACCGCCGTCGAGGGCTCGACCACGCCCGGCGACAGCGGCTCGCTGCTTCACTCGGGCAACCTCTCCGTCGAGCGCGAGCTGCGCGCCAACCTGACCGGGCGCGCCGCGGCCGGGCTCGACTGGCGCGACTATTCCGGCGGCGGGCACGACATCGTCATGCGCGGCGAGGCCGGCCTGACCTGGTGGATGAACCGCAATGCCGGCATCACCGCCCGCGCCCGCCATGAGGTGCAGGAAAGTACCCTCGCCGGCCGTGACTGGGACGCGACCAGCGTCTGGCTCGGCATGACGCTGCGGCGCTGATCCGGAAAGGCCGGCGCAGACCCCTCACCGGCTCGCTGCGCTCGCCACCTCTCCCCAGAGGGGAGAGGAAAATCGCTGCCGCCATGCCATCGTTCGTCCAGCTTGGGCTTTTCCTCTCCCCTCTGGGGAGAGGTGGCCCGAAGGGTCGGTGAGGGGTCGGCACCGCCCCCGGCCGGATGGGCTATCCGCGCGATGCCCCCGACAGCCGCGCCATCACGTTCTCGACCACCTCGCGCAGCTCCGGCCGCCGGAGCGCGAAGGCGAGGTTGGCCTCGACGAAGCCTTCGGGCGAGCCGCAATCGTAGGTGTCGCCGCGATAGTGGAATCCGAACATCTTCTGGCTGTCGCCCAGCCGTATCATCGCGTCGGTCAACTGGATCTCGCCGCCCGCGCCGCGCTCCTGGTTCTCGAGGATGGCGAAGATCTCGGGCTGGAGGATGTAGCGGCCGTTGATGTAGAGATTCGACGGCGCCGTGCCCTTCGCCGGCTTCTCGACCATCGCGGTGATCTCGAAGCCTTCGCCGACTTCGGCGCCCTTGGCGACGATGCCGTATTTGTGCGCCTCGGCCGGGTCGCATTCCTGCACCGCCACGACGTTGCCGCCGCTCTTGTCGTAAAGATCGACCATGCCCTTCAGGCAGCTTTCCTGCGAATGCATGATCATGTCCGGCAGGAGCAGCGCGAACGGCTCGTCGCCGACCAGCTCGCGCGCGCACCAGACGGCGTGGCCGAGGCCGAGAGGCTCCTGCTGGCGGGTGAAGCTGGTCTGCCCCGGCACCGGCTGGAGCGCGCGCAGCCGCTCGAGCTGCTCGTCCTTCCCACGCTCGGCGAGCGTGTTGTAGAGCTCGAACTGGATGTCGAAATGGTCCTCGATCACCGCCTTGTTGCGGCCGGTGACGAAGATGAAATGCTCGATGCCGGCCTCGCGGGCCTCGTCGACCACGTACTGGATCACCGGCCTGTCCACCACCGTCAGCATCTCCTTCGGGATCGCCTTGGTGGCGGGCAGGAAGCGGGTGCCGAGGCCAGCGACGGGAAAGACGGCCTTTCTGACTTTACGCATCTTTATCGGGGTCTCGCAGTTTGAAAGGTGTTCGCCGGACATTTTCATGCCGAGATTGACGAATACCGAATCGGAACGATCACGATGGGGTGGATATGGGCGGAATTTGCCCGATTCCGGGCGATGCTACGGAACATGGTAAACCAAATCCTAACTCCGATGGCCGATGAATGGTTCCCTGTGCGTATGCAAAAGGAGACATCCATGACCGCTTACGGCTCGCGCCTTTCATCGCTCATCCGCGCGGCGGGGCTTGCCTTGGCTCTGGTCCTGCCTGCGGGCACGGCCCTTGCCGACGCCGGGTTCCAGCGCTGGGTCGCCGATTTCCGCGCCACCGCGGCGCAGAGCGGCATCAGCCGCGCCACCTATGACCGCGCCTTCCGCGGCGTCACCGCGCCCGACCCCGAAGTGCTGGAAAAGGCCCGCTACCAGCCCGAATTCACCGCCCCGGTGTGGGATTATTTCGACAACCGCGTAAACGAGGGCACCATCCGCACCGGCCGCGAGATGGCGCGCCAGTGGAAGCCGTGGCTCGACCGCATCGAGAGCACCTACGGCGTCGACCGCCACATCCTGCTCGCCATCTGGTCGATGGAATCGAGCTATGGCGAGGTGCTGAAGAACGACAAGGTGATGCGCAGCGTCGTCCGCTCGCTGGCGACGCTCGCCTATGCCGACAAGCGGCGGCAGAAGTTCGCCCGCCAGCAGCTGATCGCGGCGATGAAGATCCTGCAGAGCGGCGACATCGACGAAAGCCACCTCAAGGGCTCGTGGGCCGGCGCGATGGGCCACACCCAGTTCATCCCGACGAGCTACCTCGCCTATGCGGTCGATGCCGACGGCAACGGCAGGCGCGACATCTGGAACTCGGTTCCCGACGCGCTGGCCACCGCCGCCAACCTTCTGCGCAAGAACGGCTGGCAGAACGGCAAGACCTGGGGCTACGAAGTGTCGCTGCCTGCCGGAAGGAAATTCCCCTCCGGCTCGATGTCGCTGTCGAAATGGGACGGGATCGGCGTCCGGCGCGCGCGCGGAAAACCCTTCCCCTCGCCGGGCGACAGCGCCGAGCTGAAGGTGCTGGACGGGCGCGAAGGCCCGGCCTTCCTGATGATCAAGAACTTCCGCGTCCTCAAGGCTTACAACAATTCCGACCGCTACGCGCTCGCCGTCGGCCTGCTCGCCGACGAGATCGCCGGCTATGGCGGGCTGGTGCAGGACTGGAACCGGCCCTTCACCCGCCTCTCCTTCGCGGAGACGCAGGAATTGCAGAAGCGGCTTTCCGCCCACGGCTATTATGACGGCGAGATCGACGGCAAGATCGGCACGGGTTCCCGCGCCGCGATCAAGGCGCTACAACAGCGCCTCGGACTGTCGCAGGACGGCCACCCGAGCAGGGAGCTGCTCCTGAAGCTGCGCGGCCAGTAGAAGCATATGACGGAGCGGGCATGAAGGCTTTCACCGCGCCTTTGGGGCATTTCGGGCGCATCGTCTGCGCCGGGCTGCTGCTCGCCCTCGCCATGCCCTCGCCGGGCGGCGGCTTCGGCCCCGCCGGGGCCCATGCCCAGGAAAGCGGCGAGCGGCGCGGCGGCGGGCTCTTGCGCTTCCTGTTCCCCCGCGGCGAGAAGCAGGACCGTGCCGCACCCGTCGAGACCAAGCCGCGCCGGCCGGCGCAGCGGCGCACCGCCCCAGCGGCCCAGCAGCCGGCGGTTCCCACCGTGGCGAAGGCAGAGGACGCCCGGCGCGTCCTCGTCATCGGCGACTTCCTCGCCGGCGGCCTCGCCGACGGGCTGGCGAGCGCCTATGCGGAGAACGCCAATGTCCTCGTCGTCGGCCGCTCGAACGGCTCGTCCGGCCTCGTGCGCGACGACCACTACGACTGGCCGGGCAACATCGCTTCGGTCATCGAGGCCGAGAACCCGGCCGCCGTCATCGTGATGATCGGCTCCAACGACCGCCAGCAGATGCGCGTCGGCGACACCCGCGAGGCCCCGCGCTCGGACGCGTGGACCGCCGAGTACGAGCGTCGCGCGACGGCGCTGGTGAAGGCGATCCGCGACAGGAACCTGCCCCTGCTGTGGATCGGCAACCTGCCGTTCAAGTCGTCGGCGATGTCGTCGGACATGATCGCCTTCAACGACATCTATCGCCGCATCGTCACCGATGCCGGGGGCGAGTTCATCGATGTCTGGGACGGTTTCGTCGACGAGAGCGGCAGCTTCGTCGCCAAAGGGCCGGACATGAACGGCCAGCCCGCGCAGCTGCGCGCCGAGGACGGCATCAACGTCACCCGCGCCGGCCGACGCAAGATGGCGTTCTATGTCGAGAAGCCGCTCGCCCGCCTGCTCGACTTGAGAGATGCCGGCAGGCCGGATTCCCTCGCGCCCGAGCCCGGCCTCGTACCGGGTCCCGACGGCGCGCCCGCCGAGATCGACCGCACCCCGCCCCTCGCCATCGACGATCTCGGCGCGGAAGCAGGCTCGGGCCTCCTTGGCGCCGTCGTGGCGCCGCCGAACGGCGAGGCGAAGACCCCCGCCGAAAAGCTCGCCCGCGAGGGCATCGCGCCCGAGACGAGGCCCGGCCGCGCCGACGACTTCGTCGCCCGCAGGCCCGAGGCCGTGGTGCCGGCGGCCGCTGCCGCGCCCGCGCCGGAAACGACCGGCGCGCTGACGCGATAGGCCGCCGCCCCCTGAACGGGGCGAAACACTGCCGCAACCTCTCCGCCCCCCTTCTACCCGTTCACGGGGAGAAGATGCCTCGACGGCGGATCAATTCACCGCGGCAGCAGCGTCTCGCCCATCAGGTGCTTGTCGATGGCATGCGCCGCCTGCCGGCCTTCGCGGATCGCCCACACCACCAGCGACTGGCCGCGCCGCACGTCGCCGGCCGCGAACAGCTTCGGCACGCTGGTCGCGTAAGTGCGGTCGTTGGCGACGACGTTGGTCGAGCGGCGGGAATCGACGGAGAGTGCGAGGCTGCCCCGAAGCTCGCCGACGACGCCGTCCTCGCGCGGCCCGGCGAAGCCGATGGCGATGAAGGCGAGATCGGCGCGGATGATGAACTCGCTGCCGGCAACGGGCTTGCGCCGCTCGTCGACCTCGCAGCACTTCACCCCGGTCAGCACGCCGTCCTCGTCGCCGACGAATTCGAGCGTCGCCGCCTGGAATTCGCGCGCCGCCCCTTCGGCCTGGCTGGTCGAGACGCGCATCTTCGTCGCCCAGTAGGGCCACACGGTCAGCTTGTCCTCCTTCTCCGGCGGACGGGGGCGGATGTCGAGCTGGGTGACGCGCACCGCGCCCTGCCGGAACGCCGTCCCGACGCAGTCGGACGCGGTGTCGCCGCCGCCGACGACGACGACATGCTTGCCGCCGGCGAGGATCGGCTCGGACGGCCAGGCGACGGAGCAGATGTCCTCGCCGCCGACGCGGCGGTTCTGCTGGACGAGATAGGGCATCGCGTCGTGGACGCCGGCATAGTCGACGCCGGGAATGCCGGCCGGGCGCGGCGTTTCCGAGCCGCCGCAATAGAGCACCGCGTCGTATTCGGCGATGAGGTCGGCGACCGGCTTGTCGACACCGACATTGACCCCGCAGAAGAAGGTGACGCCCTCGCCCTCCATCTGGCTGACGCGCGCGTCGACATACTGCTTCTCGATCTTGAAGTCGGGGATGCCGTAGCGCATCAGCCCGCCGGGCTTCGATTCGCGCTCGTAGACATGGACCTCGTGGCCGGCGCGGCCGAGCTGCTGGGCGGCGGCCATGCCGGCCGGGCCGGAGCCGATGACCGCGACGCGCCTGCCGGTCTGCTGCGCCGCCGGCTGCGGCGCGAGAAACCCCGTCTCGTAGGCCCTGTCGGCGATGGCCTGCTCCACCGTCTTGATGGCGACAGGGATGTCCTCGAGGTTCAGCGTGCAGGCTTCCTCGCACGGGGCCGGGCAGATGCGGCCGGTCCAGTCGGGGAAGTTGTTGGTCGAATGCAGGTTGCGGATCGCCCCTTCCCAGTCGCCATTGTAGACGAGGTCGTTCCAGTCCGGGATCTGGTTGTGGACCGGGCAGCCCGTCGGCCCGTGGCAATAGGGCACGCCGCAATCCATGCAGCGCGCGGCCTGCTTCTCCACCTCCTTGTCGGACATCGGGAGCGTGAACTCCCGGAAATGGCGGATGCGATCCGCCGCCGGCTGGTACTTCGGCACCTGCCTGTCGATCTCGAGAAATCCCGTTACCTTGCCCATCGGTCCAATCCCCGGACTTTCCGTTCGACCAGCCGGCATCGATGCCGGCGCGCGGTCGTGCGTAGTGTCAATCGAAACCGGAGCCCTGCCCCGGCATGGCGGGCCGCCGCTCGCGACCCCTCGATCAGCGCGGACGCGCTCCGGGTTTGAGCGAGGGCGGGACGCCCATTGGGAAGATGGCCAGCCTTATCATGCCGCCGCCGCTCCCTTGCGCATGCGCTCCATGTCTTCCAGCGCGCGGCGGTACTCGACCGGCATCACCTTGCGGAACTTCGGCCGGTAGTCGGCCCAGTTCTCGAGAATGGCGCGCGCGCGTTCCGAGCCGGTGTAGTGGAGATGGTTGGAGACGAGCTGGTAGAGCCGCTCCTCGTCATGGCTGGTCATGTCGCCCGATACGTCGACGCGGCCCATATGGGCGATGTCGCCGCCGTGATGGTGCAGCTTCTCCAGCATGTCGTCCTCTTCCGGCACCGGCTCCAGCTCGACCATCGCCATGTTGCAGCGGGCGGCGAAGTCGCCGTCCTCGTCGAGCACATAGGCGACGCCGCCCGACATGCCGGCGGCGAAGTTGCGGCCCGTGCGGCCGAGCACGACCACGAGGCCGCCGGTCATGTATTCGCAGCCATGGTCGCCGACGCCCTCGACGACCGCGACCGCGCCGGAATTGCGCACGGCGAAGCGCTCGCCGGCGACGCCGGAGAGATAGCACTCGCCCTGGATGGCGCCGTAGAGCACGGTGTTGCCGGCGATGATCGACTCCGTCGCCACGATCCGCGAGCCTTCCGGCGGGCGGATGACGATGCGCCCGCCCGAGAGCCCCTTGCCGACATAGTCGTTGCCGTCGCCGTTGAGCTCGAAGGAGATGCCGCGCGCCAGGAAGGCGCCGAACGACTGCCCGGCCGTGCCGGTGAGCTTCACCGAGATGGTGTCGTCGCGTAGCCCCTTGTGGCCGAAGCGCTTCGCCACCTCGCCCGACAGCATCGCGCCGGCCGAGCGGTCGACATTGCGGATCGGGACCTCGATCTCGACCTTCTGGCGCGCGTCGAGCGCCGGCTTCGCCAGCTCGATCAGCCTGCGGTCGAGCACGTCGTCGATCGGGTGCTCCTGAAGGCGCGTGTGCAGCCGTTCCTCAGGCAGTGCATCCGGCTTGTGGAAGATGCGCGAGAAGTCGAGCCCCCGCGCCTTCCAGTGGTCGATCATCGTTTCCTTTTCGAGCAGCCCCGTCTCGCCGACGATCTCATCGAGTCTGCGATAGCCCATGGCGGCGAGCAGCTCGCGCACCTCTTCCGCGACGTAGAAGAAGTAGTTGACGACATGCTCGGGCGCGCCCTTGAAGCGCTTGCGCAGCACCGGGTCCTGCGTCGCGACGCCGACCGGGCAGGTGTTGAGGTGGCACTTCCTCATCATCACGCAGCCGGCCGCGATGAGCGGCGCGGTGGCGAAGCCGAACTCGTCGGCCCCGAGCAGCGCGCCGATGATAACGTCGCGGCCCGTGCGCAGGCCGCCGTCGACCTGGAGCGCGACGCGCGAGCGCAACCCGTTGAGCACCAGCGTCTGCTGGGTCTCGGCAAGGCCGATCTCCCACGGCGAACCGGCATGCTTCAGCGAGGTCAGCGGCGAGGCGCCGGTGCCGCCGTCGTAGCCGGCGATGGTGATGTGGTCGGCGCGCGCCTTGGCGACGCCCGCCGCCACCGTGCCGACGCCGACCTCGGAGACGAGCTTGACCGAGATGTCGGCGACCGGATTGACGTTCTTCAGATCGTAGATGAGCTGCGCCAGATCCTCGATCGAATAGATGTCGTGATGCGGCGGCGGCGAGATCAGGCCGACGCCCGGCGTCGAATGCCGCGTCTTGGCGATCGTGGCGTCGACCTTGTGGCCGGGAAGCTGGCCGCCCTCGCCGGGCTTGGCGCCCTGCGCCACCTTGATCTGGATGACGTCGGAATTGACGAGGTATTCGGTCGTCACGCCGAAGCGGCCCGACGCCACCTGCTTGATCGCCGAGCGCTCCGGGTTGGGCGAGCCGTCGGGCAGGGCCAGGTAGCGGTCAGGCTCCTCGCCGCCCTCGCCGGTGTTCGACTTGCCGCCGATCCGGTTCATGGCGATGGCGAGCGTCGTGTGCGCTTCTCTGGAGATCGAGCCGAACGACATCGCCCCGGTCGAGAAGCGCCTGACGATGTCCGCAGCCGACTCGACCTCGTCGAGCGGCACCGGCGCGCGGCCGGTTTCCTCGGCCGTCCTGATGCGGAACAGCCCGCGGATGGTCCGCGCCCGCGCGGCCTCGCCGTCGATCTCGCGCGAGAACTCCTTGAACGTCTCCCACGATCCCTTGCGCACCGCGTGCTGGAGCGTCGCCACCGCGTCCGGCGTCCACATATGCGCCTCGCCGCGCATGCGGTACATGTACTCGCCGCCGACTTCGAGCGCGTGCTTCAGCACCGGGTCCTCGCCGAAGGCGTCGGTGTGGCGGCGCACGGTCTCGGCGCACATCTGCTCCAGCCCGATGCCCTCGATGGTGGTGGCCGTGCCGGTGAAGTACTTGTCGACGAACTCCGACGACAGGCCGATCGCGTCGAAGATCTGCGCGCCGCAATAGGACTGGTAGGTCGAGATGCCCATCTTGGACATGACCTTGAGGATGCCCTTGCCGATGGACTTGATGTAGCGGGTAACGACTTCCTGTTCGTCCACCTCGGGCGGGAACTGGCCCTTGCGGTGCATGTCGATCAGCGTGTCAAAGGCGAGATAGGGGTTGATCGCCTCCGCGCCGTAGCCGGCAAGGCAGCAGAAGTGGTGAATCTCGCGCGGCTCGCCGGATTCGACCACGAGCCCGACCGAGGTGCGCAGCCCCTTGCGGATCAGGTGGTGGTGGACCGCCGCCGTGGCCAGCAGCGTCGGGATGTCGATGCGGTCAGGCCCGATCTGCCGGTCGGAGAGCACGATGATGTTGTAGCCGCCGGCGACGGCCGCCTCGGCGCGCTCGCACAGCCGCTCGATGGCCGCCGGCATGCCCTCGGCCCCTTCCGTCACCGAATAGGTGATGTCGATGGTCTTGGTGTCGAAGCGGTCCTCGGTGTGGCCGATGGAGCGGATCTTTTCGAGGTCGGCGTTGGTCAGCACCGGCTGGCGCACTTCCAGCCGCTTCTTGCGGGACGAGCCGACGAGGTCGAAGATGTTCGGCCTCGGCCCAATGAAGGAGACGAGGCTCATCACCAGCTCCTCGCGGATCGGGTCGATGGGCGGGTTCGTCACCTGGGCGAAATTCTGCTTGAAATAGTCGTAGAGCAGCTTCGGCTTGTCGGACATCGCCGCGATGGGCGTGTCCGTGCCCATCGAGCCGATCGCTTCCTGCGCGGTGGTCGCCATCGGCGCCATCAACAGCTTCAAATCCTCCTGCGTGTAGCCGAAGGCCTGCTGGCGGTCGAGCAGCGACACGTCCTTGCGCAGCGCGCGCGGCTCCACCGGCTTCAGCTCCTCGAGGATGAGCTGGGTGTTGTCGAGCCACTTGCGGTAAGGGTGGCGCGTCGCGATCTCGCTCTTGATCTCGTCGTCGGAGACGATACGCCCTTCTTCCAGATCGATCAGCAGCATGCGGCCGGGCTGGAGCCGCCACCTTCTGACGATGCGCTCCTCCGGCACCGGCAGCGCGCCGGCCTCGGAGGCGAGGATGACGCGGTCGTCGTCGGTGACGACGTAGCGCGCGGGGCGCAGGCCGTTGCGGTCGAGCGTCGCGCCGATCTGGCGGCCGTCGGTGAAGGCCACCGCCGCCGGCCCGTCCCACGGCTCCATCAGGGCGGCGTGATACTCGTAGAACGCCTTGCGCTCGTCGTTCATCAGCTTGTTGCCGGCCCAGGCTTCCGGGATCAGCATCATCATGGCGTGGGCGAGGCTGTAGCCGCCCTGGGTCAGGAATTCGAGCGCATTGTCGAAGCAGGCCGTATCCGACTGGCCCTCGTAGGAGATCGGCCACAGCTTGGCGATGTCGTTGCCGAACAGCTCGGAATCGACCGACGCCTGCCGCGCCGCCATCCAGTTGACGTTGCCGCGCACGGTGTTGATCTCGCCGTTGTGGGCGACCATGCGGTAGGGATGCGCCAGCTTCCACGACGGGAAGGTGTTGGTCGAGAACCGCTGGTGGACGAGGATCAGTGCCGTCTCGAAGCGCGGATCGGAAAGGTCGCGATAGTAGGCCCCGACCTGATAGGCGAGGAACATGCCCTTGTAGACGATGGTGCGCGACGACAGCGACACGCAATAGGCGCCGATGTCGCGGTTGTCGTGCTCGGCATAGATGCGGCCGGAGATCACCTTGCGCAGGATGAACAGCCGCCGCTCATAAACCTCGTCGTCCTCGACGCCCTCGGGCCGGCCGAAGAACGCCTGGCGATGGCAGGGCTCGGACGCGGCGATGTCGGGCGCGCTCGACAGCGAGGAATTGTCGACCGGAACGTCGCGGAAGCCGAGGAAGGGGATGCCTTCCGACTGGGCTGATTCGGCAACGATCGCCTCGACATGGAGGCGTGCCGCCTCGTCCTGCGGCATGAACCAGTGGCCGACTGCATACTGGCCAGGCGCAGGAAGCTCGACGCCCTGGCGCTCCATCTCCTCGCGAAAGAAGCGGTCGGGAATCTGCACCAGCACGCCCGCGCCGTCGCCCATCAGCGGGTCGGCGCCGACCGCGCCGCGGTGGGTCAGGTTCTCCAGCATGGCGAGGCCGTCGCGCACGATCTGGTGCGATTTCACGTTCTTCATCTGGGCGATGAAGCCGACGCCGCAGGCGTCGTGCTCGTTGCGCGGGTCGTAGAGCCCTTGCGCCGCGGCGGCGCGAATCGCCTCGGTCTTCGTCGCGGCGGCGGTTTTGGCGCACACGGTTCCTGCCCCGGCCATCGATGCGGCTGGCGTCCGATGCGTCATCGCCTTGTCCTCCGTCCTGTCATGTCTCATGTCGTTCGCCGCGCCGTCGTTCGGGGGCGCTTTCATGCGCCGCCCGGCGCGAAAGCCGGCATCTTCCCTATGGGACCGCCCGCTTCGTGAAGCCGCGGCGGATGCGAAACGCATTCGCCGCCTCGTCGTTGCCGGCGGCAGATAGGACAGCAATGCTGTATAAGACAGCAATACTGTCCTATATATCCATGCCACAGGAGCCGGCAACGCACAAGACGCAAATGCAAAAAAATCCGGCATGTGGCGAAACTTTGCTGCGCCAGACGGCGCAATTGCGTTCTTTCCGTTCAGAAATCGCGCCGACCCTTGCCCAACGGGCCGCGTCCGTCCACAGTGGAAATGCCTGCAACCTTCTCTTCCGGACTCTGCCGAACATGATCTTCGCCTCCGACAACTGGGCCGGCGCCCATCCGGCTATCGCCGAAAATCTCGCCCGTCATGCGGCCGGCTACATGTCCGCCTATGGTTCGGGCGACCTCGACAAGGCGGTCGGGCGCACCTTCTGCGACATCTTCGAGCGCGAGGTGGCGGTGTTCTTCGTCGGCACCGGCACGGCCGCCAACGCGCTGTCGATGACGGCGCTGGCGCGGCCGGGCGGCGTCTACTTCGCCCACGCGCAAGCCCACATGATCGCCGATGAAGGCGGCGCTGTCGAATATCTTTCCGGCGGCGGCCGCCTCGCCCCGGTCGACGGCCCGCTCGGCCGCATCACGCCGCAGGCCTTGCAGGCCGAAATCGACCGCTATCCCGCCGCTTTCGTCCATTCCGGCCAGCCGGCCGCGGTCTCGATCACGCAGGCGAGCGAAATCGGCACCGTCTACGGCGCCGACGACATCGAGGCGATAGCCGCCGTCGCGCGAAAAAACGGCCTTTCGCTGCACATGGACGGCGCGCGCTTCGCCAACGCCCTCGTCTCGCTCGGCCTGACCCCCGCCGAAATGACCTGGAAGCGCGGCGTCGACATCGTCTCCTTCGGCGGCACCAAGAACGGCTGCTGGTGCGCCGAGGCGGTCGTGTTCATGGATGCCGACAGGGCGCGGCAGTTTCCCTTCATCCGCAAGCGCGCGGCGCAGCTCTTTTCCAAGTCGCGCTTCGTCGCCGCCCAGTTCGAGGCCTATTTTCGCGATGGCCTGTGGCTGGAGACCGCGCGGCACGCCAATGCGATGGCCCGGCGTCTCGCCGCCCATGTCGAGGCCTCGCCGCATGCCCGCCTCGGCTGGAAGCCGCAGGCCAACGAGGTGTTTCCGATTCTCGAAAAGACGGCGGCCGAGAGGCTGAAGGCGCAAGGCGCGGTGTTCTACGACTGGCATCCGCCGCGCGAGATCGCCGGCGGCATAAACGAGAACGAGACGCTGGTGCGCCTCGTCACCAGCTTCGCCACCACGCAGGACGAGGTCGACCGCTTCGGCGCGCTGCTCGCCTGAACAAAAAAAGGCGGCGTCCGAAGACGCCGCCCTTCTATTTCCGATCCTTACGGATGCGATCAGTGCGTGGCCTTGGCCTCGATCTGCTTCGCCCTGGCCGGGGCGCTGGCGATCTCGATGCGGCGCGGCTTCATCTCTTCCGGCACGTTGCGCTTGAGATCGATGTGCAGCAGGCCGTTCTTCAGCTCCGCGCCCTCGACCTCGACATGGTCGGCGAGTTGGAAACGGCGCTCGAAGGCGCGCGCGGCGATGCCGCGATGCAGGAACTCGCGGCCGTCCGCCTGCTCCTCGACGCGCTCGCCCTTCACCGTCAGCACGTTGCGGTGAGCCTCGATCGAAATCTCGTCTTCCGAGAAGCCGGCAACCGCCATAGAGATGCGGTAGGCGTCGTCGCCGGTGCGCTCGATGTTGTAGGGCGGATAGGACTGGCCGCTGTTATCCGGCTGCGCGAGCGAATCGAGCATCGTGAAGAGACGGTCGAAACCGACGGTCGAGCGATAGAGCGGCGAAAAATCGACGTGACGCATGGTGTGTTCTCCTGTCGAGCAACATGGTTTTGCGTATGGCTGCATGCAGAAAACCCGTTCCGGCGTCTTCCCGCGGCCAGCGGCCCCGTCATCGGCGGCCGCAGCAATGATCTGGGTTTTGCCCTTTCCGATTTCAAGGCCTCCGGCAACCCCGCCAACATGAACGCCAGATGAACCGCCGTTTCGGCTTTGGTTCAGGCGGCACGCGCTAGAAATACACCCAACAACGCGATCGACGGCGCAACGAAGCGCCGCCAGCGAGGCCGAGCCGGGTGTATCGTCCCTTCCTCCCGGATCGACAGAAGGCCGGAAGCCGCCCGAAAAGCGCTTCCGGCCTTTCACGTTCCGGGCTTCCGGCCGCACTGAAACCCTTTGCATTTCCGCCGCGCGCTTCCTATCACGGGCAGGTACCCGCTCCGGAGACAGACCTTCCCGCCATGCCGGACTTCATTTTCGAGACGCCGGGCAACCCGATGCCGGAAAACGCCAGCGCCGGCTTCCTCGCCGCGCCGGACGGCAGGCGCCTGCGTTACGCCTGCTTCAAGGCGACGGGCCGCCCGCTGAAGGGAACGGTGGTCGTCCTCCAGGGGCGCAACGAGTGCATCGAGAAATATTTCGAGACCGTGCGCGACCTGTCGGCGCGCGGCTTCGGGGTCGCCACCTTCGACCTGCGCGGACAGGGCGGGTCGCAGCGGCTGCTCGCCGACCCCGAGCGCGGCCACGTCCGCGACTTCGACGACTACGCCGCCGACCTCGAGCCGTTCTTCCGCCAGATCGTCCTGCCCGACTGCCGCGGCCCCTATTACATCCTCGCCCATTCGACCGGGGCGCTCGTCGCGCTCGTCGCCGCGCCGGCGCTGCAAAGCCGGGTCGAGCGCATGGTGCTGTCCGCGCCGCTGCTCGGCCTGCCGGACGGGACGATTTCCGCCCGCAACGCCAAAAGGCTGGCGAGCGCCATGCACGCCTTCGGCCTCGGCGCGTCCTATATCAGCGGCGGCCCGCGCGGGCTGGAGCCGACGCCGTTCGACGAGAACGTGCTGACCAGCGACCCGGTGCGCTACGCGCGCAACCTCGCTCTCTATCGCTGGTATCCCGAATTCGCGCTCGGCGGCGTCACCGCCACCTGGGTGCGCGCCGTCTTCAAGGCGGCGGCCAGGGTCAATGCGCCCGGCTTCGCCGCGGCGCTGAAGATCCCGGTCCTCGCCATCGCCGCCGGGGCCGAGCAGGTGGTCGATTCGGCCGCCAGCGAGCGCTTCGGCCGCTCGTTGCGCGCCGGCGGGCTGCTGACCATCGACGGCGCGCGCCACGAGCTGTTGCAGGAAGCCGATATCTATCGCCAGCAGTTCCTCGCCGCGTTCGACGCCTTCGTGCCCGGCAGCGGCGGGTAGGCGGCTATCGCTCAGCCGTTGAGCAGTTCCAGCGCCGCCCGGTGCAGCTCCGGCGTCGCGGCGGCGACGATGTCGCCCGCCTTCTCGGCCGGCCCGCCGTCCCAGGTGGTGATGACGCCGCCGGCCTTTTCGATGATCGGCACCAGCGCGACGATGTCGTAGAGCTGGAGCCCGCTCTCGACCACGAGGTCGATGGTGCCGGCCGCCAGCATCGCATAGGCGTAGCAATCCGTGCCGTAGCGCGCGAGCTTCACCTCGCGCTCCAGCCGGTCATAGGCCGCGCGCTTGCCGCCTGCGAACAGCGCCGGCGTCGTCGTGCACAGCGTCGCCTCCCCCAGCGCCGTCGTCGGGCGGACGCCAAGCGCGCGCGCCCCGCCCGGCCCTTCATAATGCGCGCCGTCGGCATCGGCGTGAAAGGCTTCGCCGGTGAAGGGCTGGAACATCATCCCCGCCACCGCGTCGCCGTCCTCGAGCAGGCCGACCAGCGTTCCCCACAACGGGATGCCGGAGATGAAGGAGCGCGTGCCGTCGATGGGGTCGATGACCCAGACATGCCGGCTGTCGCCGTTCTCGACGCCGAACTCCTCGCCGACGATGCCGTGGTCGGGAAAGGCGTCGTGGATCAGGGAGCGGATCGCCTGCTCGGCGGCGCGGTCCGCCTCCGTCACCGGGTCGAAGCCGACGGCGTATTTATTGTCCGAGGCGAGCCCCGCCATGCGGAAACGCGGCAGCGTCTCGGCCGCCGCGGCGGCGGCGATCCGCCGCATGAATTCCTTCTCGATCCTCATCGCCACCTCTTGCCGAAAACCCGCATCGCACGACCCGCACCGCACGGACGATCCCGATTGTTCATGGCATGAACAATCGGCTTGACATTTGTGCAACGCAACATAGACTTGAAGATGAACAGGGAAACCTGTTCATGCCCTCCTTGGGCGTTTCCTCCCTAGACTTCGGCCGCGCCGTAAGCAACGGTGCGGTCTTTTTTTGACCGGTATGGTGGGGAATATCCCGCTCACTCCGCCGCGAGCGGCACCGTGCCGGGCACGATCAGGCTTTCGGGGATCGCCATCATCTCGGCGCAGAAGCGGGTCAGATCGGCGGCGAGCGGCGCGAAGCCGACCGACGGCTCGTAGGTGCGCTCGTTGAGATAAAGCCCGCGATTGATCTCGATCTGCAAAGCGTGGACGCCCTGTGCGGGCCGGCCGTAATGCTCGGTGATGAAGCCGCCGGCATAAGGCTTGTTGTGGGCGACGTTGTAGCCCATGCCGATGAGGATCGCGATCGCAGCGTCGGTCAGTGCCGGGGCGCAGGCGGTGCCGAAGCGGTCGCCGACGATGAAGTCCGGCCGCACCGACCCGTCCCCTACCCGCACGCTCGCCGGCATCGAGTGGCAGTCGATCAGCACCGCGAAGCCGAACGCCGCCCGCGTACGCGAAAGAAGCCGCCCCAGTGCCTCGTGATAGGGCTTGTAGCTCGTCTCGATGCGCGAGAGCGCCTCGGCGAGCGGCAGCTTGCCGGTATAGATCTCCTGGCCCTCGCCGACCAGCCGCGGCACGGTGCCGAGCCCGCCGACCACGCGCGCCGAGCGCATGTTGGCATGGGCGGGCAGCGCCTCCTCGAACATGCGCGGATCGAGTTCCCACGGCTCGCGGTTGACGTCGAGATAGGCGCGCGGAAAGTTGGCCGCCAGCATCGGCGCGCCGAGCGCCACCGCGCCGCGGAACAGCTCGTCGACGTAGCAATCCTCCGAGCGGCGGATGGCCGAGGCGTCGAGCCGGCTCATGGCAAGGAAGCGCGGCGGATAGAAGCGGCCGCTATGCGGCGAGTTCAGCACGAACGGCACCCGCTGCTCGGCGGGGGCGATGGTCGCGAAGGGCGGGGTCGCGACGAAATCCTGCGCTGCCGACATTTGTCTCCCGCTGCCCGTGTTCCGCGAACGCTCAGAAGGCGGGCCCGGCTTCGCCGCCGCCTACCGCCGGACCCTGCCATCTGCCGCCCCGCCTGTCCAGCCGCGCCCGAGGGTGCCGGTCGCGGCATCGCCGCGCAGCGCCTGCGTTCACTTGATATTTACCGCCCGGCGAGCATATACGGCAAAGGGTCGGGAACGCTCCGCATGGTGGCCGGGGCGACGGATAAGACTGATTCGGACGGGACTTATGGCAAGAATCCTGCTTGCGGAAGACGACGACGACATGCGTCGCTTTCTGGTGAAGGCGCTCGAGCGCGCCGGCTACGACGTCAGCGATTTCGACAATGGCGCCAGCGCCTATGAGCGGCTGCGCGAGGAGCCGTTCTCGCTGCTGCTGACCGACATCGTCATGCCGGAGATGGACGGGATAGAGCTGGCGCGGCGCGCCACCGAGATCGACCCGGACCTCAAGGTGATGTTCATCACCGGCTTCGCGGCGGTGGCGCTGAACCCGGATTCTCGCGCCCCGAAGGACGCCAAGGTCCTGTCGAAGCCCTTCCATCTGCGCGACCTCGTCACCGAGGTCGAGAAGATGCTGAAGGCGGCCTGACACCGCCTTCCAATATCGGCGTCGGGAGAGTTTTCCTCTATTGACGCCGACCCCGGCCTGTGGTGTATGCGCGGGCATCGGATGGGCGTGTAGCTCAGCGGGAGAGCACTACGTTGACATCGTAGGGGTCACAGGTTCAATCCCTGTCACGCCCACCATCCAAATCAAAGACTTAGCGGGAAAGCACATAGTTCCCCATAGGTTCATGTGAACCTCAAACATAAAAGCGCCCCGCCACCTTTCGGCAGCGGGGCGAAGCAATATGCAGAAAATGCATAGAGGTCAGGCGCTACTTGAGTATCGTGATCCGGCGGCGGCAATACTCAGCGGCGGCGTAGGTATCATCCCGGTGGCGGCTTGAGCCAACCGAGTACCTTCATGATACTCTCGCCCAGCATGACGATGCCCCCGAGGATGCCGAGGGCTGCGATTGCCAGCCACTTCGTCACCTTGCCGAAACCGATGATCGCCCTGACGATTGGTAGGCCAGCCCTGATTGTGCGAACGTCATCCGGACTGAGGTCCGTCAGGAAATCTTTGGTATCGTCCGGCAGATCGTCAAACCGCTTTGCATCGCTCATTTCCAGCACCCTCGCCTGGTCCCGAACGTATTGTGAGCCGCGACCTGCTCGGCGAAAGGCCTGTCCTGCGCGATGACGAAGGCGCGCGTCTCGGCCGAGGGCGTCAGCTTTCGCCAGCCATCGCACTCACTGGCAGGAACCGTCTGCGAACACCCCGCCAAGAGCAGCGCAAAGAGCGGCATCGTCCATATTGCGGATTTCGTCATCGGTCGCGTTCCTTTCGCGCAGGATTTCGACGGAGCGGTTGAGGATGGCCGTTCTTTCGGCCGTGCGGCCCGCCTGATAGGCAAAACGGTGCGAGAAGGTCAGGAGGCCGAGAACGGCGACAATGCCGACCATCGCCGCACCGGCGCGGGAGAAAAGGAAGGACAGCATCACGCCAGCCCCAGCTTCCTGCGCACGGCCGGCATGGTCGCGATGGCGTAGATCGCAAAGCCGACGATGACGAGCACGATCAGGAACTGGACACGCCAATCCACGAACGGGAGCGCCGCCGTTCCGCCGCCCGTGCTGAGCCACGTCCAGAACCGCTTGCTGTGGGATAGCTTTTCTCCGGCCATGGAAGGCGCAGGAGCGGGTTCCGGCTTCGGCGCGGGGATTGGAGCGGGAACAGGCTTCGCGGGCGCTGGCGGGGCTGCGCTGGCCGAATAGCCGGCCTCGACAAGCGCCTTCTCGAACGCGCGGGCATATGTGGCGATCATTGCCGCCCGATCCGTGCCATTCACGACGCGGCGAGCACCGACATAATCCTTCTTCGTGCCGGCCACGTAGTCGGGCAGTTTCTTGCCCGTGAACGTGCCGAGCATCATACCGTCTATCAGGATCGTGGTGGCATGATCGAGCCTCGCCGCAAGCGCCGGATTGGCGACGAGATCGACGCCAAGGCGTTTGGCCCAGTCGGTATAGTTGCGCCGGCCGGTGATCTGGACGAAGCCACGCCCCTTGAAGCGCTTCCCGTCGCCCGGCTGGGTATTGCCGAGCGTCTTGCGCCCCTCATAGGCTGCCCCGGAGGCGTATTCCTCCATCGTGCGGAAGCGGTCACTTTCGTGATAGGCTGTTCCGAAGATATAGGCCGCCTGTTCCAGCATGATCCGCTTGGCGTCGAGCCGGTTCAGGATCGCCTCCATGCGGTCTATCTGAGGCTGCGACAGACTTGTTCCGAAAAGCGTGTTGGCACGGCTCCGCAGAGCCGCATAGAATGCAGCGCGATCCATTGGCTTTCTCCACTGTTCGGATGGCGGTAACTGTCTGGCGGGCGCGGCCGTCAATTGGCAACTGCGGCAATGCCGTTGTTGCCCTTGTTGCCCTTGTTGCCTGCCCACGGCCGCCCACATTCAGGATAAAAAGCCCGGCCATATTGGACGGGGCCGGGAGTTGGCCGCGCTGGCTATCGGGCGCGGCGGGTCAGGTGATCTGGCTGGCTGCGATGAACAGGCCGTCAACCTGCTGCTCGCTCAGGTCCAGTTGCTGGGCAAGCGACACGATCAGCGGATGATCGCGGCGAAGCTCGGTCGCGTATTCCCATTCGATCCGGGCTGCGCTTCTGTCCGGTTCCGGCAGGCCGTCAATCCCGCTCTCCAACGCCCCGAGAAGACCCGCCGCGAGAAGGGCAAGGCGGGCCTGACGCATGGAGACAACGGCGGGGACTTCAGGCGATACAGGCGGCGCATCGTCAAGCTCATGCACCCACTTCACCACGCCCTCAACGCGCTGGACGGACTGTCCCGTGACGATCTTGCCCTCCGGGACCGGATCGGCAGGCTCGGGAAGGTAAAGGCCGATTGCAGCAAGGTCTTCCGGCGACCATCGTTGCTCGATAGAGCGCGGATAGCGAATGTCTTCGATCGGCTCACCGCGCCACGCAGCGAAGCCGTTCTGTGTTTCCAGATAGAGCATCTGTGTCTCCTGCTATCGGATGGCCCAAGCCGCCCCGGTTGCCGCTCCTGTCGGCAGCGTCCCCGGATTGCTGATCTTGACGGGGCTTCCGGTTTGCCAGTCGTAGATCGTGATGTAGGGCGAACCGTTGCATGCAACCGCAAGGTAACGACCGTCGGGGGACCAGTCCACGCTATTACCAGTCACTGTCGGCAGCGTCCCCGGATCGCTGATCTTGACGGGGCTTCCGGTTTGCCAGTCGTAGATCGTGACGAAGGGTGAGCTGCTGTGTGCAACCGCAAGGTAGCGGCCGTCGGGGGACCATACGGACGAGTAGACCTGATTGCCGGATAGCGTCACACCATGCGAGTACACAGGGCTTCCGGTTTGCCAGTCGTAGATGAGAATATTAGCACCACTGGTGTTTGCCGATGTTACGGCAAGGTAGCGACCATCAGGGGACCAACTCGCGCTCAGCCCATTCCCTGTCGGCAGCGTCCACGGATTGCTGATCTTGACCGGGCTACCAGTGTTCCAATCGTAGATCGTGACGTAGGGGGAGTTTACGTGCGCGACGGCAAGGTAGCGGCCGTCAGGGGACCAGCCCACGCTATTACCGAATCCACTGTCTCCTGCCGGCAGCGTCCCCGGATTGCTGATCTTGACGGGGCTTCCGGTTTGCCAGTCGTAGATCGTGATGTAGGGCGAGAGGCGGTGTCCAACCGCAAGGTAGCGGCCGTCGGGGGACCATGCGGCACCTCGCCCCGCTCCTGCCGGCAAGGTCGCCGGATCGCTGATCTTGACCGGACCTCCGGTTTGCCAGTCGTAGATCGTGATGTAGGGCGAACTATTTCGTGTGACGGCGAGGTAGCGGCCGTCGGGGGACCAACTCACGTAGATGGCAGAACTCGGCAACGTCGCAGGATCGGCTACCTTCACCGGAGCGCCGGTGCGCCAGTCATAGATCGTGATGTAGGGCGAATCACTTTGCGCGACGGCGAGGAAAAGAGCGCCGCCCCGCCCCCCGTCATGCAGCATTGCCGCATTCATTCCAGGTAGCATTATGAAAGCCCTCCGCCGCTTGTCGCGCAGGTCAGAGCGACTTTCCCGTCGCGAAGAACGGAACAGATCAGGATGTTTCGGGCGTTCACTCCATCATCCCACTCGATCTCCCCGGCAGGCGCGAGCCAGTAGGACGTGTTATAGGCGATGGTCCGTCCGCCAGTGGCATCCTGTGTCAGATCGAGGACGACGGTCTGCCCCGGTTTTGCATTGGACACCGCCCCGAGCGTGATGTTGCCGGTGACAGTGCCATAGGCAAGGCCGAGGAAGTCAGAGAAGTCGAGCGCGACGGTCCCTGTGAGATTGCCGAGATTGACGCCCTCGGCAGCATCCCAGAGTCCATCCGTCGTGATCGCCTTGCCGGCTGTGTCGTCACGGATTTCCGCTGCGGTCGCCAGTTCCACGACGCCCGTTGCCGAGGTCGTGGCGTTCTGCTTCAGATTGGAGAAGGCGGTCGCCTCATCAGAGGCGCCAGTACCGCCATTCCCGATAGAGAGGTCCGTCCCTGACCAGTTGCCATTGTTGACGGTATTGAGTGCGGCAAGGGAGCCAAGCGTCGGCGTTCCCGACAGGTCGCCATAGGCCCCAGAAGTTGCGACAGCCGCAAGGTCGTTCGGTTGAACGGCCGTGTCAGCAAGGCCAAGCGAAGCCGTAACCTGCGAAGCGAGCGCCAGCGTCGGATTGCCCGACTTGCCATCGCCGTTGGTAACGTCAATCTGCTGCGATGTGCCGGTGATGGTGCGGCTGGCATAGGCCCCGGCTCCGGTGCGGGCCATCATCCCGTCCGCGCTGAAATCCCCGTCCATGACAGCGCCGGCAGTGGCGACGTTCGTTGCGTCCGTCACGTCTGCCCCGGTCTCGATACCAGACAGCTTCGACCGCTCGGAGGCAGTCATTGCGACCTTGCCCGTGCCGTCCGCCATGTTGTCCATGTCGAAGACATCGGAAGCAACTGCATTCGGATCGTAGATGGCGCTGTCCATGTCGCCGCCACCGCCGCCGCCGCCGCCGGATGCGTTGAGCGTGGTGCCGCTGATCGACAGGTTCGCCCCGACCGTCAGCCATTCAACTTTGCCAGCCGAGTCGTCCCAGAACAGCATTCTGTCCGCGTTCGGGTCGGACAGCGCGGCCATGTCGTCAAGCAGGTCGCCATGCCCCTGCACCGTTGATCCGATGGCTCCGGGCTGAAGGGCTGTATCCGCAAGGCCGCCCTGCGCCGAGGTCGCGAAGTCCCCTGTATCGGCGGCGGCTGCCGTGCCGAGCGTCGGCGTCCCACTCAGATCGGCATATGCGCCAGTTGTAGCGACCGTCGCCAGATCGCCCGGCTGAACGGCGGTTGCCGCAAGGGAGCCTTGCGCGGCCGTAGCGAAGTCTCCCGTATCGGCAGCAGCCGCCGTGCCTAGCGTTGGCGTGCCGCTGAGGTCGCTGTAAGCCCCGCTGGTTGCGACAGCCGCAAGGTCGTTCGGTTGAACGGCGGTTGCCGCAAGACCACCCTGCGCCGCCGTGGCAAAATCGCCCGTATCGGCGGCGGCTGCCGTTCCAAGCGTTGGCGTCCCGCTGAGGTCGCTGTAAGCCCCGCTGGTGGCGACTGTCGCCAGATCGTTCGGTTGAACGGCCGTGTCAGCCAAAGACCCCTGAGACGCCGTGGCGAAGTCCGACGCCAGCACATTGCCGGCATCGCCTGACGAGTCGGATGCAACCAGCTTCGCGCCGGCAGCGGCGATCGTTGCAAGTTCGTTAATTTTCGGCATTCTTCACCTATGTCTTGATGCAGGCCAGAAGCGCGACGTTGCGCGGCCTGTTTTCCGTGCCGGTCATGTTGATGGTGACGGTGTGCGTGTGCGGCCCGACGACGCCCGTGTTGCTCGATGCAAGTGTCTGGTTGTAGCTGGGGACCGTCCCGGTGAACTGGTTCGCCACGATCAGCACCCCGTTCGTCACCAGCGCCGTCCTGACGGTTGCATGATAGTGACCCCCGGCAGATGCAGCCGCGCCATCGTGATCGTGCTCAAGGTTCTGGTCGCCCTGCCACGATCCGATCTGCCGGGCAGGATCGACGCCCCGCCCGAGATCGGCCCCACGGATAAACTCGCCGCGTATGTTCGGCAGGTTGAACGTGGTGATGCCGTCGCCCGCGCCCCATCGTGTCCCGATCCTCGAGAACAGCATCTGATGCTGCGAACGGGACACCGCCCTGCCATCACAGATCAGCCAGCCCTCGGGAGGGTTCAAACGCGCGAAGAAGAACACCGAACCGGCGAACATCGCCTGAATGGCGAAGATCGACAGACCGCCTATGCTTGGAAGCGCATTCGCAACGCTGAACGCGCCGGTTCCCCCGACCGACACTGGCAGCGGCGCTGAAAGGTCCGCCGCCAGATCGTCAATGAACGCGTTGTAGCGTGCGCTCGCGATAAGCTCGTCGGGCTGCCCCAGCGTGCCGGCCGGGGCGGTGTAGATACCGTCTATCCGGGGCATCGGTCAGTCCTTGATGCAGGGGAGCATGGCGACATTGCGGGGGCGTGCTTCGTCGCCGCCTTCCTCGCTGATCGTCAGGACGTGAGTGTGGATACCGGCCGTCGTGGTCGTATCCCCCACGGCCACGGCGGCCCAGCCCGCGCCCGAGACGTAGCCCTGCAATGTCGCGCCGCCCGTCAGGCCGACAACGCTGTAGGGGTGATTGTGACTGCCCCCGGCCACCGCCTCGCCGGTGTGCGTGTGCTCCTTGTTGTCGCTGCCCTGCGATGAGGCAAAGGCGCGGTCAGGATCGACGCCGCGCCCAAGGTCAGCGCCACGGATGAACTCGCCCCGAAGATCGGGCAGGTTGAACGTCGAGACGCCGTTGCCAGCACCCCATGTCGTGCCGATAGCCGCAAACAGTCGGCTGTAGGTAGATCGACTGACCTCCCTGCCGTCGCACACAAGCCAGCCGCCAGGCGCATCAGGCATCGCGAAGAACGCGACGATGCCCGTGAACATGCTTTCCAGAACGGCAATCGAGACGCCGCCGAGATTGGTAAGCGCCTGCTGGGCGTTGGTCGCGCCGGTGCCGCCAGCCGTGATCGGGCGTGGCGTGTTCAGGTCCTGCTCAATATCCCCGACAAAGGTGTTGTACGGGCCGGACTTGATCGTCGTGTTGGGCTGGCCTCGCGTGCCGGGAGGGAGATTGTACAGGCCGGAGGAATTGCGGGGCATTGCATGCTCCATAGAAAAAGCCGCCCCGGAGGACGGCTTGCGGAAAGGCTGGGGATGCTGTGGAATAGGTTAGGAGATGGAGGGGCTTATGCAGAAAGATGACGACAAGCCGGTTATAGAATACGAGGCAACCGGCATTGATTACGTTGGAGTTTCCTCAGCGGACGCGGGAGACATGATCGTCCTGTTTAACTGTGCCGGAAAAACCAACGTCGCCGTACGGCTCCCGACAGAAGTCGTTTCGCTACTAGAAGACAGGCTTGAAGCGGCCCGCAAGTCGCAGGCAGCGCGCCGTCCACCTCAATGAACCCTTCTCGGGCCTTTTGCCGGAGAAATTCTTCCCTGTTTCTGTATCTGTTCGACATGTCTTTCTCTAGTTCACTGACAAAATCATTGTACCGCGCCAAAGCGGGCGCTTTGCTCGCATGTTCGGTCATGCTATCTTTCCATGGTTGGGGAGGAACGGGGCGGATGAAGTGGATTGCTGTTGTGGTGCTGGCGGTGCTAGCGGGGTGCTGGGACAGCAAGCCAAAGCATTATTTTGTCCTCTGCGAAGGCAAAGATCGAAACGGCTGGGTTTTAATTGATACCGCGCGGAAGGACGGCTACTTAATTTCGTGCACCTATCAATCCCCTGACAAGCGCGGCATTTACACATCCCGATGCGATAACGACGGATGCGGGGTCAAATGAAACCAGAACCTCCCCGCGAGCCTTTCTTCGGCGGGAATGCCAAGGCTTTCGCGATCCAGTTCGCGTTCGTGATGTTTTCCTTGTTCGTGATCGTTCCGCTGATAACACCAGTGCTGCGCCCGTATAGCGACGGGGCGGTAGAGCGCGGATTTGATGCTCTTTGCTCTATTGGCCTGTGTACCCCGGAAGCGTCTGAGCGCCTCCACGTGTCAGAAGATCGACAATAGCCTTTCTCGTCGGATCGAGGGCCGGCATCGGCATCTTGCCCCCGGCTATCAGGGCCTCGGCAATACGCTCATTCGCGCTGCCAATGCCACGTGAGACTGCCTTGAGTCCGGAGCCGGCCATATACGGAACTGCCGCCCCCGCGAGCGGCAAGGGGTTCCCCGTCATCAGCGCCGCCGCTACCGAACCGCCAGCAAAGGAATGGCCGCCAAACCCCTTTGCCCAATTACCGAGTGAGCGCGCTGCGTTCTGACCGCGAGTGCCGCGAATTACCTTCTCCAACGCCTTCTTTTCTGCGTCGTTGAAGAACCGCGCGGTAGCGGGGCGATCAAGCAGGTTGGCGAGGTTCTGGCGTACCTTGTTCTCGACATTGCCGCCCGAGTTGTTCGCCATCGCGCGGCGTTCAGCCTTTTCCATCGCCGTATGAACCGTCTGCGCATTGCGATAGCGACGGTTAAGTTCGCGGGCGTGCTTAACGGCGTCTCCGGCAGTCGTCGGGTCGCCGGTCAGGGCATCGCCAAGCCGGGCGTTGTCGATAAAGTCGTCAATCTTGCTGACGATCCTGTTGCCGAAGAACTGATCGGCGCTGTCGGGGCCGATGTCGCGATAGACGATCTGACGAAACTCGTCCAACTGGCGAAGCGTTGGCGCGGTGCCAGAGCGAGCCTCCTTGATCATGTCATCAATCAGGCTTGCCGCGCGTGGGTGCCGCTGGGGGTTTAGGTTCTTCGAACGAGCGTCCGAGACAATATCAACGACGAGATTTCTGTAGGTATCCGGCTTGTATCGGATGCCTAGGGCGTCCGTGGCGTCATAGGCTGCATTTTTGGCCGCCTGCAACTGCTCGACGGAAGGTATAGCGTCATCTGTAACGCGGCCTGCGCCAATACGGGCAAGTGCGCCGGTTGCTGCGCCGGTCCCGGCTCCGATAGCCGCCCCCCATCCGGCATTCTTGGCTCTATCTTCAAGCCCCCTTCCCTCGCCCGCCCCATAGGCCGCTCCATAGGCTGCGCCTTCCGCTGCGCCCCGCCCCATAAGGCTCGGCAGCGTCGGGCGTGCACCCTGCAACAGGGATACGCCACCTTTCACAAGAGGTGCCGAAGCACCAAGGCCGCCGGCTACTGTCCCGACCGTAGACGCAATCGGGGAGCGTTCCTCGCGGCGGCGCTGCAATTCCGCCTCAACCTGCATATTGCGATCATAGGCACGGCCAACGTCGAAGCCGTCCCCTTGCCACCACTCCCGCGCAGCGCGGAAAGGGGCGTTAGCCGCTGACGCGATCTCATCACCAAACGGGACGGCTTTCGCAATGCCGCTGCCCGTCATATCGGCAAACGTCCCGGTTCCGGTGATGCGCTCGGCAAGATCGGCTTCGGACCCCGGCGACCACCCCCCCTGCGCCTCTGCTTTTCTGCGCCGTGCCTTCGCACGAAGGCGGATGGCTTCTAGTTCGTCCATGTCTCGACTCCGGGGAGGAAAGATTCAATGATGAGGGAAACGGGAGGGGGAAATGGACGAAGCGACAGCAGCCGCATCGCTGGCAAATCTCAATTTGTTGGTCGCGACGATCAAGCGGTTATTCCTGATTGGCGCACTCTCTGCGGAGGACGTAAAAGAGATAGCCGAAGATGCCCTACTCAACCTTGAGACGGCGCAGGGTCGCTCACCCCATCTTCAGGCAGAGTTTGAGACAGCGCGTCTTTTGATCGAACAGGCTGTTCAGTCAATTCACTGAGCCTCGCAAGCGTACCCTTGAGCGCCGCAATAAATTCCTCCCGGCGGCGTTTCTTCCTTCGAAACATATCTCTCTCCTGATTGTTACTGCCCGAGCACGCGGGCGCGTTCCTCGGGCGTAAGGTATTGCCAGTCATCTTCCCAGCCGGAAGGAACGGCGTTGTTCGGGTTGGCGGCTTCAAGAAATAGCGGGTTTGCCTCCGCATGCTCGCGCACCATGCGATTGAACCCGCTATCAAGCCGCCCATTCTGTTCAATGTAGTCGTCCGCAAGACGCGCAATTTCGATCTTCCGGCCTTCCATCGCCCGAAACGCTTCAAGCATCCGCCTGTTGCCTTCCGGCGAACGATCAATGCCTATCTGCGAATCTTTGAGGAACTTGATATCCCGATCCGACAGCGCGCCCGGCATGCCCATCCCGCCGTCCGGTGAACGCATCGTAAGAGCCATCCGGTTCTGTACCGCCCGGATCAATTCGCCGCCCGCGAGCTTTTCGGGGTCTGTATCCATCCCAAGCGCCGCCCCCAATTGGCGCAGTGTCAGTTCCGCCTCGGCTCCCACGCCGGTACGTACGCCCGTATTCAGCGCCTGCTCAGCCAGATCATACATGCCCATCATCTGATGAGCATTCGCGGCCCCGGCAGTAATATCATCATACCGCTTGGCGAACAGCTTGGCGCTTTCCTGATCCCACGCCTTCTCCCCTGCGCCGACATTGACGCTGGTAGCACCGGCGCGGCGCATATCCGTCATGAAATCGGTGAACGATCCCTGATAGCCCTGCTGACGAGCGAAATTGTATTCACGGATATCGTCTGTATCCTTCGGCTGGGGATTGCGCATCGCATCGATCTCAAGCCGAGACTTTTCCAGCCCGAGCTTGTCCGCCTCAAGCTGCATGCCGTAGCGCGGGTCCATCTGCTGCATCTGCTGCCCAAGCAGCGCCTGCGCAATCGGCCGGAAATGCTCCGGCAGATGAGGATTGCCCAGCGCGGCCGCAAGCTCCTGTAGCGTCGGGCCGGTCGGCTGGGGAACGTCCACATTGCCGGACATTTCCAGTCGAGGGTCCGGGGCTGCGGCAACGGGCATGTCGGATACGGGCTGCGCGGGAGCCATGGCGGGGGCCGGCTGGCCGGGCTGCAAACGGGGCTGGGTGCCGGGCGAAGGCTGGCCGGTCTGCGCCTGAGAAGGCTGGTAGTTCTGCGATGCCCACGCCTGCAATGCTTCGGGCGTCAGGCCGCTTGTCGGCGCCGGGACCGGGCTTGCAGGCTCACTCCCCAGCAAGGCAAGCGCCTTCTGCCGATGGCCTGCCATCTGGTTGTTGACCTTATCGGCCACTGTTCCGGGAGCGCCGCCATTGTTGGCGTCAGACGCATTGTAGCGGCCGACGCCGCCGGCATTGATGGCCGAATAAACGTCCATCAGGCCCATGCCCGGCTGCACCCCGGCCTTTCGCAGATAGCTGGCGACAGCGCCGTCCGGGCCAAGCTGCGAACCGACCGGATTGTTCCAGTCTACGCCGTGTTCTTTCGCCTGCGGCTCACCGAACTGGATAAGGCCCCGATGCTGGCCCCATTGCGTCCGGGGGCCGCGCTTTGTCGGGTCGAACGTGCCGGCAGTCTCATAGGAGATAGCGGTTGCAAGATCGGTAGCGTCGATGCCCAGCGCCTTCGCCGTCGAGATGATGCCGCTACGCAGATCGTTGTCCCCATGCGCCTGCGCCACGCGTGCGGACGCCATGTCCGCTTCAGGCATCGGCACGCTGCCATTCATCGAAGGCGCGGGAGGATGGTAGCTGCGCCCCATCCCTTCGATGATGCCCTGCATGCTCTGCTGCCCCGAGGCAAGGCTGGCCTGTTCGGCGGCGCGCGCCTCCCCCATCATCTGCCGATACATCAGCGCCTGCCCGATGGCGTTCAACCCCTCGCCCACGTTCTGCGGGGCCTTGCGGTTGCCCAGCATCAGGGCGGCCGCAAGCTCACGCTTGCGCTTGATGCTTTCCGGGGTCTCGCCGGTGTCGCCGCCGAAGATATAGGACGCCATCAGTAAAGCCCCCTTTGACCGAGGCCGAACAGGCTGCCCATGCGCCCGGCGGCCTGAACAAGCGGGTTGCCGGCAGGCGCGGACGGGTATTGCTGATTGCGCATCATGAGCGCCTGCGCGATGGACTGAATGCCACTGCCGATATCCTTGGGGGGATTGGTCGCGAGCGCATATCGCGCGGCCCTCAACGAGCTGGGCGCGGCCTGCTTGTTGGCGTCGAATATGAAGCTCATCAGTTCGCCCTCAGAATACTGCCCATCGGAAGCGCCCTGGCATAGTCAACATGCTTGACCCCGCCGAAGGTACGAACCGCCTCGGGATGCTTCTTCTCGACTTCCTGCGCCATCAGGCCGACATGCTTCCGGTGCATCGGGTCATCCTTGTAGGCGAAGGAATAGACATTCTGACCGTCATCGGTCTTGCCGATCTTCTCGATATCATCCTTCACGCGACGGTCTGATCGCATGAGGAACGCCGATCCCAGCCCGAACAGGCCGCCGAACAGGCTCTGGCTGGCCGCGTTTTGCTGCTGCCACGCGCCAAGCTGCTGATTGTAGTTCTCGTTGATCAGCCCGGCCATATCGACGGTCGGGATCGTCGGCATGCTCGCGTTCACAAAGCTCGGGTTCTGCACCTGACCCGTGCCGAGCAACGCCCCGATCTCGTTGATCGGCTGGTTTCGCAGTACGAACTGCTGCTGCAAATACGCATTCTGCGCGTTCTGCTGGGCTGCAATCCGGGCCTGCTGTTCGGTCATCTGGTTGCCGAACTGCTGCTGTTGCAAGGCGTTGTTCGCGCCCGTCACCTGAAACTGGTTGGCGAAATTCTGCTGGGTGGCGGCATTGCCGAATGTCGCCCGGCCAAGCAACTGATCGTAGTTCTGCTGCTGCGCCTGATTGCCGAGCATCTGCCCCTGATGCCCGAACTGCGCCCGGCCAAGCAACTGATCGTAATTCTGCTGCTGGGCTGCGTTGCCTGCCATGAGCGCCTGATTGTAGAAGGCGGCATCGTTGGCGTTCTGGCCGTATTGCTGCGCCTGTGCGGCGTTCTCGAATACCGCCCGGTCGCGCTCCATGCCGACAAGGCGCGATTGCTCCTGACCGGCCGCGAGGATGTTGCCGAGAACGGCATCGTTGACCTGACGCCCGAAATCAGCCTGCCCAGAGCTATAGGCGTCGGAGCCGAGACGGATGCCCTGATTGGCAAGCCGGGTCTCCAATGCCTCCCGCTGGCGGTCCAGTTGGGGCTGCATCCGCGCCATAAGCGCATCTTCGACCCGCTGCCGGTCTTCCGAGAAATCGCCGTTGTAGGACGTGGTGATATCGCCAGCGTCGTCTATGCCGGTGCGGAAATTGCGATTGATCGAGCCAGCATCCCCGAAGCCCGTGGCGAAGTTCTGGTTGATCGCACCGGCATCACCGAAAGACGTAGCAAGCTGGGGGGCGTTGGCGAACTGCTGGAAGCCCGGCAGCCCGACCTGCTGCCACGAGTCAACTCCCGGCATGCCCGACAGGTCCATCGGCTTGCCGAGATATTCGTCCAGAAACGCAGACTGGTTCGCGGCAAGATTGGCAAGGTTCTGGCGCGCGGTCAGATTGGCGTCATAGACCTTTTGCTCGCCGGGAGAATATTCCTGAACAGCAGTCTGCGGGGTGACGTAGTACCCCGTGACCTGTTCCCATCCTTTAGGAAGGGAGCCTGACCCCGCTGACCCGCCTGCGCCGCCAGTTCCCGTCTGGACCAACGAGCCTTCAAATCCGCCATCCTCGCGCGTCACATCGCCGAAGGGGCTGGACCAGCCGGAGGTAGACGAGGGCGGGACATAGCCCTGCGGTGCGGTTTGCGTAAGCTCGCCGTTCGGCCCGCGATACCATGTCTGACCGTTTGCATCGGCAACGAATTTCGGATCGCCGTCTAAATAGGTCAGCGAACCTTGCGGCGTGATCTGGTTGACGTTGCCGAGATATGAGTTGGCCTGCGCCGTGGAGAGGTTCGTCGAGGTCTGAGCCGCCGCGGTCTCATACGGATCGGGCGGCTCGGGCATTTTGGGTGCGCACATATGGCTGCCCTCTTAGAAAATGAATGTCATGGCTTGGCCCGCAAGCCTGAACCCCATGCGCTGCCATAGCTTTGTAGCTCTGGGATCGGTGGCGGCGGTCACATTGAAGCGCTTCACGCCGCGTCGGTTTAATTCTCCGAGGATTTCCTTCACAAGAAGACGGCCGATGCCCTTCCTATGTTCTTTCGTGATGAACACGGTGTCTTCAGTGGCGATAAACTCACCGTTGTGCATATCGTTTGTCAGATAAACATTTGAGTACCCGACCGGCACCCCTTCGCCTGTCCTAACCACGAAGTGAAGCAACCACCCGCCCTTTGCCGCAGCGAAATACGTTTCCAGTCTAGGATTGTACGGACCAAGATGGATGCCTGCCGCCCGGCATCGATGCTGCATTTCCGCGTAGTGCTCCATATACAGGGATTTCATTTCCGGGTAATTTGCTTCCCCGTCTTCCATCTTGATCTCATAACTCATACCACCAACCCGCCCGTCTCAAAGGTGATCGTGATTTCCGCCAGTTCCGCCGTGGGCTGAATGTTTCCTGACGACGCCATTTGCAGTTGCGGCGCTATCGAGTAGCCCGTGCGGCCTATCGAAACCCAGCGCGTCGAAACCGTGTAAAACTGGTTTCCTGCATCCCATATGGCCCGGTCCCATCGCCCCACGTCCCATAGCGACGGCTCAACGTCCAACACCGGTGCGTTCGGCTTGGGCGGCAGTTCAACCGAGTAATCCACCGAAACGGACAGTTGCGGGTCTATGTCCGTTTTCGTGATGAACGTTGCCCGAGCCTGATAGACGGTCTTGATGCTGCCGAAGCTTTGCAGGGCTTCCCAATTGCCGACAAAAACGGGATAGTAGGGCGTGCCGTCGTCATCCCCGCCGACCTCGCACTGCATGACCTTTCCGTCGCTGGTGCCGATGAACAACTGATCGTTGAACACCTCGCAGCACCGCGTATCCCAGCCGGTGTATTTTGCCCACGCGCCGGTTTCGAGGTTGAACACGAAGCAGTATCGTTCCTCGGCATCCTGCGTGTTGATCGGCAGGGTGACGAAGCCCATGTTCTTCAGCGGCCATCGCTGGATTTCCCACGGCAGGGATCGGCGCTGCGTGGTTTCTTCCAGCCAGTTCGGCTCGATATTGCGCGAGACCGCCCCCATGGCGAGGACATCCGGCCCCTTGGTGATCGCGAGAGAGATCGGCACAAGTCCCTCGCGCGTCAGGACGTACAGATCGCCACCAACACGCATCGATCCGCGCGGCCCCATGGGATGCGTCATCTCATAGCGCCCGACAAGGTGCCAGTCGTCAGCATCGCTGGGGTTGCTGCCCTGATAAACGGCAACCTCGCCCTCAGTCGAGACGATAACGAACTTGTCGTCCATGCCGTCGCCGGCGTCCATAGACCACGTTGCCGTGAACAGGATCGATCCGCCTTTCTGGAAAACGCCGTCCAGATTGAAGGATGAAAAGGCCCCGACAATTGTGTTGACGCTGGGATACCAGATGCGAAACGTGTTCTGCTCCACGAAGAACAGGCGATTGCGATAGGCGGACACATGAGACAGGGCATTGGTCGCAACGCCCGTAACCGGGTTCCACAGCAGGGTTTCCGGCGCGTCCGTGGTCGCCTCGCCGCCCTGCCCGTCCGTGATCGTCTCGTTGCCGTCGAAACTGCCAATCAGATTGTTGATCCAGATGTATCCGCTTTCGGCCCGGACGATGGTGGCGGACGCCCCGGATACCGCACCTGAAACCGTCTCGCCCACGGTAAACGGCGCCACCTCGCTGTTGTAGGAAATGCGATAGAGTTCGCTCGCCCCGATTGGATACCAGTTCGACCCGTCATAGATGCGCATCTGATCGGTGCCGTTGACGGCAATCAGAAAATACCCGCCCGAGGTGGCGAAATTGACATAGCAGTAATACCCGCCCGTCAGGCCGGCCACTGCGGGCGTCGGAGGGTCAGCAATCGTCAGCGGATCGTCGCTCTCGTCCGTCAGCGCCTCAAGGTTCTGATCGTAGAGGATGATGTCCGTGGGAGCCGTGCTGTTCCACAGGGCGTCTCCGGTGGAAGTGAAGAACTGCGCATTCCCCTCGACGTTGTAGACCAGCATCGATCTTATGGGATTGATGCCGTACGATCCCCACATGCGAAGACCGCCGCGCGTGCGGATTGATTTCTGCGTCGGGAAGAAGTTTTCCAGCACCTGGGCCGAGTTGGGGCGGGATGCGATCATTGCGTCGGCCGTCACCCATCCAGCGATAGGAGCCGGGAAGGCATGGCTGCGCATCTGAGGCGGCTTGCCAAGCTGGGCCGCGATCTGCGAACGGCGCGAGACGGCCATAGCCTACCCCAAAACCCACGGATAGGCAGTCGGAACGTCGATCCTGACGCCTTTGCCAACGCTGATGATGCGCTCGCCCCGGTCAATGCCAACGGCACGGGCGAGCGCAAGTTCGTAATCGTTCAATTCCTTGGCGTATGGCTGGGATTTGGCGGATTTCCAGTTCCAGATCAGGCCAAGCTCAAGAAGTCGCTCGGGGAGGACATAGCTGTCGTCGTCCGCCTCGAAACCCGAGCGGAGCGGGTCCGGGCCGGCAGGCTGGACAACCTCATTGCAGACATAGGTGAACCGAACGATCTCACCCGCCGCCAGCGGTTCCTGAAACACGATCTTCCCGCCCATGAGCGTCCAGATCGGGGTCAACGTCCAGATTTGATCGGTGATAGCCTTCAGCCACGCATTCGCGTCAGGGATATGCGTGAACGCGCAATATGGCCGGCTTTGGGAGACAAGCTGGGAATCCTTCTGGAAGCGCAGGAAATCAATCGGGAGATTGAAATCGGTCTGCACTCCATCGCCAATCACCGAGCCGATCCGGGTCAGGCGCTGCCAGTCGAACTCGTCAACGATCAGGTCGGACACGCGCGCAACATGCGCACGCATCTCAACCATTTCACGGGACTGGTTGCCGTAAACCGTGTCCGGCACATTCATGCCGAGCACGGTTGTGGCCGACTGCACCACCGACAGGATCGTCATTACGCGGCCTCGGCCTGCACTTCTTCAGCCATGCGCACGAGAGTGTCATGCGAAGGATTCCCGCGTGGTCGGGTACCAGTCTGTTCAGCTATCCACGACTTCAGGTCTTCGTCGGACCAGTCGGAGAACTCGGACGCGACAGGCGCATCTTCGGGCGGAAGCGCCGCGCCTTCGAACCGGGCGAGCTTCGCCCTCAATTCGGCAATCTCTGCCGCCATGCGCGAATTGTCGCCCGTGCCACGGGCCGTATCGAGGAATGCCTGGGCTTGCGCCTTGAGCTTCTGACCCTCCATGCCGAGCGCCTTGAGGTTGCGGCCTTCAAGAGCCGCGAGCGCTTCCGCAGTGTAGATTTTCAGCGCACGAAGCTCATGGCGCTTGGCCTGCGTCAGGAAGGTCAGTTCCTCAAGCGGCGTTCCCTCTGCCACCTGAACACGATCCTCCTTGAAGGCTGCATACTGCTTCTGCCAGCGCTGGGCATAGGTGATTTCCTCGCCATCCTCGCGCTTCCACATCTGATGCGCCGGGAATGTCGGGGCAAAATTACGATCACCGGCGATCCTGACTTCCACAAACTCTTCGTCGCGGTAGATCGGACGGTTCGCCTCCTTCGACTTGACCTCGTCGAGGACGGAGATCGTCTTGAAGAACGGCGTGATCAGGGCGTCATTGTTCTGCATCGGGGGGTTCCTTGTCTGAGAAGGTGCAAAGAAAAAGGCGGCCCGAAAGCCGCCTCATTCCTTAGAGCGCGTTGCCCTTGCGGGCGTGGAAGTACGCATTCGCCGGGACGGCGGCGACGGTATAGAAACCGCCCGATCCCGCCGTCGCCACGAGGGTGCCGGCGTCGATCTGCACCTGCGTGGTGGCGTTGATGTCCGAACTGCCGGCCTTGACGTAGACGTACTCATATCCGTCCGAGCCGGTAACGCGCGTGCCGAGCGCGTAGGACGGCGCGGCGGACGTGCTGATCATGTCCCAATAGAACTGCGTGCTGGACTGATCGACATCAGGCCCCAGCGTCGGAGTGGTGCGGTAAGCCATATTGGCCTCCTGTGTCAGAATGAGAAAAGAGCGGCCCGAAGGCCGCCCGATTATGCAGCCGGGTTGCTGTCGAACAGCCGCCACGAGAACAGCGGGTTGATGCAGATCAGCTCACCACCCCAGATCAGGAACTGCGCGATGGCGTCCTGATTGATCGGCTTCTGACCGTCGCCCTCAAAGAGCGGGGTGAAGTTGGCCGAGGGGTGATAGCGGAGCTGCCACGAGCGGGTTTCAAGCCCGTACGTCGTGTTCGACGGCATGTTGTTGTTCAGGCCCGAGGCCAGAACGATTTCCGCCGACCGGCCGCCGCCGACATACTCGATTGCCGAGAAGCCGAGGGAGGCGAGGCTGTCCTGACGCGCAATGCGCTGGATAGCCACCGTGGCCGCGTCATAGGCCCAGTAGTGTTCCTCCGACGCGACCAGCAGGTCAGCGGCCCGGTTGTTGCGGGAGCGCTGCGACAGGATACGGGAGAAAATCGCCCGGATCGTGACCGAGTTGACCTGCGTGCCGATGCCGGAGAAGGCGGTCTGGGCATCGAACGCGGACGTGCGCCACAGCGCATGCGTGTTGCGGTCAATGCCACCATAGACGCCAGCCGTGGCGGGATTGGTCGGCAGAGCGGCCGCGAGGCCCGTGATCTGCTTGCCCCCATCGGCGGTGCCGTCCGAATGCAGGCCCTCGTCAAGAGCCTCCACCATGGACATTTCCGCGCCGTCCATGTACCCCTCAAGGAGGTCATGAACCCGCGTGTCGCCCTCGTTGGCGCGCATTTCCTCGCCGGTGAGCGATATCGGAACGGCAATCTGCTTCGGCGTCCATACCGCGTCGTTGAACAGCTCGATAGGCGGGTTGCGAAGGATATCGTATCCCTTGAACCACTGCGCCTGCTGCTTGTCGATGCGAAGCGTCTGGCGGATTTCCGGGCCGGAATAGGTCCGAATATTGCCCTTGCGCTTCAGCACGTTGTAGAGCGGGATGGAGTCGGAAACCATGTCCTCGATGCCGGGCTGACGAAGTGCCAGCGCGGTCGAAAGAACCTGGCGGTAGTGACGGTCGGTAACGACTGGACCAGCCATAATTCAAATTCCTCTTGATCAGCCTACCCGCTCCATTGCGAGACGGATGGCTTCGCTTGCTGACATGGCGCGGCCCTTGCCCGGCTTCTGGTTGCCGGTGGAAGGTGCGCCGCCGATTGACTTCTTGCCTGCCGGGTTGAGCGGCGCGGGCGTTGCCGGGTTGAGCGGCTGGGGAGGCGATAGCGAGGCTGCTGCGGGGTTGAGCCGGTCAGCGAGCCTGTAGGCCTCGGAAAGGCGTTCCTGCGGGGACAGGTTCATCGGGACCAGTTCCGGCGATTTCAGGAACCTCTCGATGTCGGACTGCAATTCCTCGAAGCGCGAATGCTCGGGCTTCGAGGAAAACGCGGTGATCTCATTGATGACAGCGGCCTGTTGCTGCTGTTCGATGGACTGCGAAACGCCGCCAAGCTGCTGCTTGAGGCCTGAAATCTCCGCGCGAAGCTCCTGAATGACGGACGCCTGCTGCGATGCGACCTGATCGTGCGGCTGGTTGAGAACATGCGCGGCAACATCACGCAGGGTCAGCATGCGCCCGTCCTGCGTGCGTATGTTGAGGTTCTGCATGATCTTCTCAAGGCCGGCTATCGGGTTCTTCGCCAGCATCTGTTCGATGCCGAGATAGTTATCCAGCCCGGCCTTGATCGTGGTTCCGTACTGCTTCGCAAGCTCGCGGTATTCGCGAAGCTGCTCATATTCCTCGGCATCGGCCTTGTACTTCGTCAGGCCGCTCTCAAGCTCGCGAATGGCCCGATGCACTTCGGCCTTCACCGGCTCGGGCGCTGTCTCCCATGCCGCCTTTGCATCGGACGAGAACCGCGCGGGAGCTTCGCGGTGAGCGGTGTTGGCCTGCGGTTCCTGCGGCTGCTCAACAGGCTGTTTCGCCGCGAACTTGCCATCATTGCCGCGCTGGTGAATTTCGGGCACCTTTTCGGGCACCTTTTCGGGCACCTTTTCGGGCACCTTCTTGCCATCATCCTTCTGCTGATCTTCGGCCCTGACCTTCTCGATAGCCTGCTTCACCGCTTCCGAAGCGGAAGGAGCCTTTTTCGGTTGCTCGACAGGCTTCTCCGGCTCCTTGGCCGGGAGGCGGGCGTCTATCGGGTTGTCCGCGTTGATCACATCGTCGCGAAGCGCAACAGAGGTATCGGCAGGCGCAGGAGCGCCACCGTCAAGAACGGCGTCGGTCATGATTTGTCCTTGTCTGAGAAGGTGCTAGGGCTTGATCCCGTTGCGGACCATGTATTCAGCCTGCTTCAGCGCCTCACGATTGGCTTTCGTGTTCGGCTTGGGCTTGCTGTAGGTCTTGCTGCGAAGTCGGGCAGGATCATCCCCGACTTCGATATAGCCGCGCTCTTTCGTAATTCGGCGGTATTCTGACTTCGAGGTATAGAACCGGCCGTCAACGTGCTCGGTCGGCTCCATGTCGTCACGGATGAACATCGGGATCGGCAGGTCGGAGCGCCCGCGAACGGGCTTCGGCTCCTTGCGGTAGACCTCCCGTCCGTCAGGCAGCGTGTACCAGCGGTAGGTCATCAGGCCTGAAGCGCCGCCACAACGTCGGCAGCGTCCGAACCGGACGTGAGGGCTGCGATTTGCGCCTTGGCCGCCACGGCAACCTCGACGCCGGCCTGAGCGCCTGTGATGTTGCCCCACGCGACCGGACCACCGCCAGCATTGGCGATAGCATCCGCCAGCAGCTTTGCCTGTTCGCCGGGCATGCCGACGCGCTGCAACTGTTCTGCGAGAGAAAGTGCCATAGTTTTCGTCCTTGTTGAAAATCAGTCTTCCGGGTCAGGTTCCGGCGGCTCGTGGCCTTCGACGATGAAGGGCGTGCCGTTGTCTGAAATCGTGATGGGCGCGCCCAAGCCATTGCTTGCGATGGTGAGGACAGGTGCATTTTCCTCGACGGGGCGGACGGGAACGCCGAGGCCGCTTGCTGCGATGACGACGGGGACGCTCATTCTGCCGGCTCGTATGTTGCTGCGAAAATGTCTGGTTTGCAGGGGTAGTGCTCGCCTTTCACGCCGGTGATAATCCAATCTCCGGGGCGGACGATCATCGATCCTTCAAGGGTGTCGATGTAATCATGCCCGCATAGAGAGCAACACGCTCCCCCGTCTGTCACTTCTGAGCAAGTGTACTTGATAAGTGCCGGGTGCTCGCACGGGTACTGGACTGCCTCTACCACAACGGGCTTTTTACGGAATTTCATTGTGTCGGCTCCTTGGCTGCTTGCCGCTCGGCAAGGCTCATCTGCCTGTCACTGCTGCGCTCGGTGAAGTCCTGTGACCTGTCGGCGCGCTGGTTGTCCTACGCCCGGAAAGCAGCATCACGCGCGGCGTTCTGCGCCTGTTGCGCCTTGGCCGCCGCGTCGATCTGTGCGCTTTCCCGCTTGATCTGCAATTCGGCAGACTTCGCCTCAAGCTCCATCTGAAGCTTCTGGACCTCAAGCGCGCCCTTCTGCTCATCCCGGCGCATCTGTGCGCTGATCTGCTCAAGCTTGGCGGCGTTTTCCTGCTGCTTCGCCTGCGCCTCGATCTGCTGGGCCTGCATGTCCGCCTGCATCTTCTCGCGCTCGATTTGGAGCTTGGCCTGAAGCTCCTGCATCTTCATCTGCATTTCGGCCTGCATGCGCTGGCCTTCGGCTTCCGCTTCGGCCTTGGCCCGCTCCGCTTCCGGGTTCGGCGGCGGATTGGCGGCGCGCTGCTTCATCTGGTCCGCAAATTCCTCAATCGCGGCGTCCAGATCGCGCCCGGCACGATAAGGTGCGACCGCGAATTTCAGCACCTCCGCTGCGAAACCAGCCGCGCTCGGCTCCATCTGCACCAAGCCGGCAAGCTGCTGCATCGTTCCGCCCAGCGCCGTCAGGAACTCCCCGCGCCGCTGCTTCTCCGCGTCCTCGTCCGGCTGGATCGTGCTGTCCGTCTCGATATCGAGAGCGAACGGCCTGATCCGCTGATCGCGCAGGAGCTTCATCACCGCCTCGATGGTCGGTTGCTTCCTGATCTTCTCAATCTGCGCCTGCGCCTGGCCGACGATCTGCTGCTGTAGCTGCGCGGCCATCTGCTGGGCCTGTTGCGGGTTCTGCTGGGCTTTCTGCGCCATCTCGGGGTTTTGCAGCGCCTGCTGGACCTGTTGCTGAAACTGCTGCTGCGCCTGCTGGGTAATCGCGTCCGACTGCGCCGCAATCTCCGCGTCTGTCGGTATCTCCATCTGGCTCATTTCAAGCAGGGTCTTCTGCGCGAAATTCTCTGCCATGATTTCGGAGGCGATCCGCACAACGTCACGCGCGATCCGCACCAGTTCGGCCTGCTTGTCCCTGATCCTGACCGAGCCGTACTGCGCCTTGAGGTTCTGTTCCGTCGCCGTCTTTTTCGGACCCGTGTCCGTCTGACCTCTCATAATGTCCGATCATGCGGCAGCCCTTTTATTTCAACTGGTTACGTCGATAAGTCGCGTTTTTGTCGCGTCGAACGTAGCTGCGACGGCGTGCGCAGCGGTCGAAATCCGGTCGTCATCCGGGAAAAGATGGGCGTAGATATCAAGCGTTGTGCTCACCCGCGTATGCCCGATCATCTTGGATACGTTCATCACCGGCAAGCCCGCGTCGATCAGGAGGCTTACCGCCGCGTGGCGCAGCGCGTGCGGCGTGAACATGCGTCTGCCTGTCTCGCCATCCACCAGCTTCGCCTTTTTCATCATGTTGTCGAATGCTGTGCGCATATAGTGTTCGCGGTGGCGCTCCTGCCCCTTGTCGTTAGCCCAAACCCATCCGTTAACTTCATCCATCGACCATCGGAAATCGGGGTTCTTCCACCAGCGGGCAATCCGCGACATGACGGTGGCCTCGACGTAGGATTTATGGCCCGGTGCTCGCGCTTGGTTGACAATGGCGCGGTGGCGAGCCGCGTTCATGAGGGCCGCGCGGATCGGGTGAGTTATCGGAATTTCGCGCTCACCCGCTTCGGTCTTGGGACACTTCAATCCGTCGAAACGGCTGAGTGTGTGGCGGATGGAGATGCTACCGCAATCAAGGTCCACGTCTTCCCATCTCAGGCCAAGTATCTCACCCGGCCGCAGCCCGCCGAACGCGCCAAGCGTCAAGATGATCTGCTGGTTGATGCGCGTGCTGATCGCCTGATTATCGAGACTCTCGTCAAACGCCTGCTTCAGAAGCAGCGTCAGGTTCTCGCGCGATGGTATCTCCTTCCGCTTTTCGAGCTTCGGCAGCCGGGCCGGATCGTCTCTCAGAATGTTCCGCTTGAGCCACTTCTTTTTGACCGCGAACGAAAGCAACATGTTGAGACTGATGTACACCCACCGGATGGTTCTCGGTTTCATGGTGGAACGCAGGCTGTCGATCCACTCCTGCGCGGCATCAGTCGTGATTGAGTGCGCCTGACGGTCTCCAAGGTCGGCTACAACCCTGCGAACACCGCCGCGATAGGATCGAAGCGTATTGCCCGCCAGATCGCCTATATGGTGGCGAAACTCGCATTGTTGCATGAACTGTTCGGCTACCTCGCGGATGCTCGCGCCCTCCATCCGGGCGACGTGCACGCCGCTATCAAGTTCGGCCTCGATTTCCCTCCGAAGTTTGTCGGCATCCTTTTTCAGTCCGCTCTTAGGTGTAGCGCGGCGGCGTTTGCCGTCTGCATCGGTGTATTCAACAACCCATGGGCTGTTGGGGTCGTTCGGTTTCAGTTTACGGACACTTGCCATAACTCTGGCCTCCTTCTCATAGGGGAAAGCCCGGCCGCCGGAGCAGCCGGGCCGGTTTGTCAGCCTGCCATGAGGCGCTGCGCGAGAAGCCCCGCGCTGATGGTGACGAGGAAAAGCACGTCGAAGTCGGTCATGTCCGCACCGTCCGGCGGGGCAGCTCAAGCTTTTCGTGGCAGATGCGGTAGACGCCATGGAGCGACATGCCGACCTGCGCCGCTATCTCCCGATACGGTGTGCCGGAGTTGTAAAGCGTCTCGATCCGGTCGTTTCTCGCGCGGTCCTGCCGCGCCTTCTCTTGCGCGGTCATGTCAGTGCACCGTCCGAAGTTCGGGGATAAGGACGACAGGCTCGTATCCCTCCTGCCGAATGACTGTCTTGGCGGCGCTGATCGTATGCGCGGCGAGAAGATGATCGGCTATGCGATGGCCTGATCCGTCGCCCGGCCATTCGGCAAAGAAGCCCTCTTCATAGGTGTGCATGGCATCACTGTCGCAGATGCCATGTTCCGTTGCGCCGCCGTCAACGCTGTCACTTCGGCCGTGCTCGTTCTCGTCCTCGCGGTCGTCGGTTTCCTCGCCCGCGCGCCAGCCGGTTCCGTGACCGACAAAGCCAAGGTCAGGCTCGCCGTCGCTGCACTTCCAGCCTTCTGAAACCTCGATCCGCCGAACTTGATCTAGGTCTTCGGTCGTCCCAAGGCCGGCCTCGTACTCACCCCACATATTCAGGGTCTCTTGACTGCCCTCATCCTGCCAGCCGAGCGAATATTCCTCGTCGCCCGAAACTGCACCCTCATCCTCGGAGACAAGTTCACGCTCGTCGTCGTCCTCGCGGTCCTCGCCGCTACTGTCACCGCAAGCCCAATCTTCCTGAGAGTGTTCGCGGCGCGCGGCCCCTGTCTCGTGTCCGAAGCCCCATCCGACGCCGGGATGCCGTTCGGCGGCGGCAAGCGCCGGCTCGTCGTCTCCCGTTTCCTCGAAGTCCTCGTCAAACCAACTGTCTGCCGAGTCCTCAAGATCGGGGTCCGGCTCCATCGCGTCGAGCATGTCGATAAGGCGCTGGATGGTATAGGCGACGGTTGCCCGGTCGTTGCTGAGCGTCAGGAAGAACACTCCATTCGCCTCTGCGAGGCGTGGCAGTTCTGTCATGTGTTCCATTGTAGTTCTCGCGGTTGGAACCGGCTTGCTACGGCCGGCGGCCGGCGATCCTTGCTACGGGACGGCGAGCCTGATCCGGGGTCGGCCCGGAGCCGGGGGTTAGCAACCTGCCGCGAGACAGGCCGAACGGTTTTAAGGTTTCCCTCTGGACATAGCGTTCGCCCCCGGCCATAAAAGCCGAGTTGGAACGCCCGCCAAGGCGTCACCTATGCGCATTGAGACCCGCCAAGGTCTCTCAGCGCGTCAGCAGCGCACATGACGCCAATCATGTCCTGCCTATCGCGGTCCGGGTTGCTAAGCCCACGGACACATTGCCCTGATTTGCTAAACAGTTCAATAACCCTGCCCTCCGGGGCGAAGGCTTGCCTATGGCTATCCTTTGCGTCACGTTACCGAAGTATGGGGTATGTTTATGGACAGTCGGCTACGATACACCGCAGACAAAATGAACGCGTCCACTCTGCGGAGGGCATACCTGAAATGGCGCAGTGCTAACTCTATGCCGGAGCGATGCGACAACGAGGAATGCGTTTTCCATTCCGAGCCGCTACTTTGGAATGGTCAGCCGCTTCCCTTAATTCTAGACCACATCGATGGGGTCAACAGTGACAATCGACCGGAGAAACTCCGGCTCCTTTGCCCGAATTGTGACTCACAACTCATTACTCGCGGTGGCAAAAATAGAGGCGTCGTAGAGAAATCACCGGGTGGATACGCGCATATGGATCGCGAAACGGGAAATCGGCATTATACTCTGCCTGCCGAAACGGCGCTTTTCTCAGTAGGAAAGAAGGGAAGATGATCTTCGGAGATTGGTCTGATCGCCATGACCGCAGTGTCGATAGGGCCTACCAGAGTGCCGCCGATCACAACGAGAAGCTTAGCGATCAGCAGGTCACGAACTTCCATCTCGTCGGCATTCGCCGCCGCCTCAACAATATCGAAGTGGGCGTTTGGCTGATCGTTATTCTGCTGGCGGCGGACATCTACCGCAACTGGTAGCGCTCCTAGACCAATCCAGCCAGGACGGCGAGGATGAAGGCGACGGACGCGGCTGAGACGATATAGGCGATCAATGGCGGCTCGCCTCCGTCGAGAACTCGCGGGCGTTTTCACCGGTCACGATTTCCAGCGCGCCCATTGCCCTTTTGAGCAGGGAAAGGGTCGCATACTGGATTTCTGTCGAGTACGGACCGCCGTTGAGATGGAACGCGTTGAGAAGCGCATGCGCCGTCGTGACAAGCGCCAGCGCGTCTACCGCGTCGTTCGCCTCGCTCTCCAGCAGGCGGCAGAAGGCATCCCATACAACCTCATCACCGATTGCCGTATTCGGTCCCCGTGACCGGATCATGGCCGCGATTTCCCGCCCTACGTCCGATGCGGTAATCTCTGTCATGCTCGACCCTTCGCTACTGGCGTCTTCGTCCGGGGGTGACGGTAAGCTCAAGCGGTGCTGACCGCTCGTTCATCTGCGCGGCCTGCGCGGCAAGAAGCGCCTCAACGACACGTTGCCGGATCGCCTCCGAAGTCTGGGGAACGATCTGAGAACCGTTGCGCGCCAGTAGCTCGGCAATCGAGGCGCTGCGCTTGCTGATATGATTGGCGGCCTCACGCGCCGCGAGGCCCGTTCCCATGGTGGCGGCGCTGAGTGTGGCACCAAGGCCGGGGCCGCCGAAGGAGTTGCCGATCATGTAGGGCACGCCCGCGCTGAGGCCCGTGCTGACAACACCCCTTGGGGCGAACTTCCCGAATCTCTCCGCAAGGCGCGATGCCGTCGTTCCCGTGGCGGCGCGCTTGATGGCCGCCTGCTGCTCGGGAGACCATCCGCCATCTTCGCCCCTGATTATGCGGCGATGTAGGTCCGCATACGCGGCACTCAGCGCATGGTCGCCTTTTCGCGTATCCGCAACCTCGCGTAGAGTTTCAAGTTGCCGGCCCTTGATGGCCCGCTGGGAAATGGCGCGGGCCTGCTGCAATTCCGGCGCAAGGGGCGTCGTAAACTCATCGAAGGCGTCGAGCATCATGCTCGCGATGCGCCGTTCCTTGCCCTCCGTCGCGTTCCTCGCATCCGCCAGCGTGTCGCGGATCACCTGCATCTGCGTCGGGTTCATGGAATAGCCGGCATAGTCGTCCAGCAGGTTCATCGCTTCCGAGGCGCGGGGATAGGCACCCGAGACGCGGCCCGTGGGCGTGATAAGCTCGTTGGTGCGGGCGATCTGCCGGATGCGCGTAGCAAGCGCCGTGGTATCGTCGGGAGAGGCTACCACGCCCCTCGCCTCTGCGGCGTCGTACAACTGCGATGCCTGTGTGCGCAGGTCTTCCACCGTGGGCACGGCCCGCTCCGCCGACAAGCGCGCGGAACGGTTGGCAAAGCCGCTGATAGCCGCGCCCGCCCCGAGACCGCCAAGCATCTCGCCGGCAATCTCGGCACCGATATTGTCAGGAAACATCTGCTGCGCAGCCGCCCCGCCGAGGCCGCCGGCCGCCGCTGTTCCGATACCGGCCGCGAACTGGCCCAACGATCCTGCCCCGGCCGCAGCCGGGAGAACCGCGCCGCCTACGGACTGCCCCACGCGCCGGGCGAACTGATGGCCCGTCTGATCGGACTCAGGCGCTATGGCAAGACCGCGGCGAAGACCGGCCGAGCCGCCAAGAGGTTCCTGAGAAGGCTGGAAATCGGTTCCGAACACCGCATTGACGCCCTGCATGGCGGGCGAGACGACGAAGTTGTTCATCATGTCCACGGGCGCGCCCAGAAGGCCCGTAGCGCCTTCCAGCATCCCCGAGAATATCTGAGACCCGTAGCCACCGGCCTCCGGGCGTTCGGCCTGCTGGGGCGCGGCCTCCTGCACGACAGGATCAGCCTCCCACCATTTGCGCCCACCGGATGCCGGCGCGGCGTCGTCCACAACCGGATCGTTCTCCCACCAGTTCGCCATCAGGGCTTTCTCCGAATACTGCCATCGGGCGCGATGTATTCCGCGCCTGTCGGCAGGTTCATGTAATCTTCTTCCTTGGCGATCCGGCGCGGGAACAGCGGGTTCCGCTCTGCCCAGCGGGAAAGATGATCATCGAAGCCGACGTCGATCCTGCCCTCATTGCCGGCGGCGTACTCACGTGCCTGCGTGGCGATATCGAGCTTGCGCCGGTTCAACCTGCGCTGCACGTCGATCAGGCGCTTGTTTCCCTGTGGCGTGTTGCCGAGGTTCGGAACCTGCTCCACCACGAAATCGCGGTCGGCATTCGAGAAGCCCGTGCCGAGCGAGCCGCCCATCACGTCGAGCGCGGCCTGTTTCGACATGGCGTTGAAGGTCTCGATGGACGTGATGCCGTCCGGGTCCATGCCGAGCGATGCCCCGATCCGCTTCAAGGACTGGACCGTCTCCCCGCCTGCGCCCGAATAGAAGCCGGGATCGGAAAGCTGCTGCTCCATGATATCCAGCGCCCCGAGCGCGCGCTGTGCCGCCTGCGCCTCGTTCCGTATGTCCAGGAAGACCTTGCCGTAGCCCTCGCCTATGGTCTTGTCGAAGCCCTTTTCCGCACCGCCGACGCTGATGCTGGTTGCGCCGGAACTGCGCAGCGCCTGTTCGTATTCCAGCGGGCCAAGCGGCTCCCGGCCGGCGGAACGCTCGTGCTGGGCATAACGGTCGTATTCCTGCATTCCCGAAGTCGGGCGCTGACCGTAATCCTGAATGACCTGTCCCGTCTGAGAATCGATCAGGCGGCCGTCCATCGTCGTCGTGCTGCGCTCGCCCACTTCGCGCTGAAGCTTCTGGATTTCAAGCTGGCGCTTCGGATCGTTCTGCTGCATCTGCTGGCGATACAGCATTTCCGCGACGGCCTTCACCTGTGGCGAGGCGGCGGGGTTCGTCATGGCCTCCATGATGGCCGGTGGCATTCCGCCGCTGGCGTCCGCGACCTGCATGGGACTGGCGGCAGACATCGGCATGCTTTCGCCTACAGCAAGGCCTTCCAACGTCTGTTGCGGCCCCTGTGCCGGTGCTGTCTCTAGGTCGGCTACAATCTGGCGCATCTGTGCATCAGGGACGTTCTTGAAGCCCGCCCACTCGGAACGCAGCGCGGAAATCTTGCCATCCATCGTGGAAGCACCAGCAATGCGTCGGCGGGCAAGATGGCCGGCGATTTGATCCTGGGTCTGTGCATTGAACGGAGTGGAAGGATCGATCCCCATCTCGCTTACGGCATTGCGCAGCGTCGAGCCAACGATCTGATATCGGCCCATCGGGGTTGCCACATGTCCGACCTTGCCCTTGACGTGCTGACTATACCGGCCATTCGGATCGGCAAATGCCAGCACATCGCTAATGGGCATTTCAGAGATGCGCGTACCAGCGAATTGGCCGCCGTCACGCTGGGCATGCCCAAAAAGCGTATCGTAAGCTCCTGCGCCCTCAGTCCTGTCCACTGCCGAGAGGAAGGAAGTGGGGAGAGCGCCGCCGCCCTGCGTGGTCGCCCCGGTCGCCCCGGTCGCTTGTGCCGGTGCTGACCGCACGCCGCCGCCCATAAGCCCCTGAAGACCCCGCATAAGGCCGGCGTTCGTTTCGTTGTTCGCCGTTTCGGCTTTATCAAGCCGCCCACGCCTGACCGACCCGGCGAGCGCGTTGGCAACGCGCGCCATACCCTGTGTCCAGTGTCCGACAGGCGAGGTATCGACGCCCTGCGCGAGTAAGGCATCTTCGATCTGTCGCCGCTGCGCGATCTGTTCGGGCGTGAGCGCCGCGCCGCCGGCTCCCCAGATAAACGGGGACATAGGCGATCTGGAAGACTGCAAGGCCATTATGCCGCCTCCGTTGCCATGAGGTAATTGACCGTCTTGAAGCCGTCAGGACGTTCCCCGACTGCCTCCGGCGCGATCTGCTCAACCTCGTCGGCCATGAGACCGATCTGGAAGCGGGGATCGCCCTTCATCCGGTAGCGATAGACCGTGAGACCGTTGTCGAGCTTGCCGACCGGCTCGATGTCTTCCTTGAGCCGGCGGTCGGACGTGAAGTTGAACATTCCGAACGGGGCTGACAGCAGCCCGAAGATGCCCCCCATCTTCGCCTGATGATTGGCTACTTCCGCTTGGTACTGCTGGTTTACCAGGCCTGTATAATCGACGCCGGCAACGCCTGTCTGAGGTGTATTGGTGAAATTCGGCTGGCTGACCTGAGAGCCAGACAATAGAGCCGTAATCTCGTTAATCGGCTGGTTTCGCAGTGCGAACTGCTGCTGCAAATATGCGTTCTGCGCCTGCTGCTGCGCCGATAGCCGCGCCTGCTGTTCGGTCATCTGGTTGCCGAACTGCTGTTGCGCAAGCTGGTTGTTCGCGCCCGTCACCTGAAACTGGTTAGCGAAATTCTGCTGGGTGGCGGCATTGCCGAATGTCGCCCGGCCAAGCAACTGATCGTAATTCTGCTGCTGCGCCTGATTGCCGAGCATCTGCCCCTGATGCCCGAACTGCGCCCGGCCAAGCAACTGATCGTAATTCTGCTGCTGGGCTGCGTTGCCTGCCATGAGCGCCTGATTGTAGAAGGCGGCATCGTTGGCGTTCTGGCCGTATTGCTGCGCCTGTGCGGCGTTCTCGAATACCGCCCGGTCGCGCTCCATGCCGACAAGGCGCGATTGCTCCTGACCGGCCGCGAGGATGTTGCCGAGAACGGCATCGTTGACCTGACGCCCGAAATCAGCCTGCCCAGAGCTATAGGCGTCGGAGCCGAGACGGATGCCCTGATTGGCAAGCGTGGTCTCAATGCCTCGCCGCTGGCGGTCCAGTTGGGGCTGCATCCGCGCCATAAGCGCATCTTCGACCCGCTGCCGGTCTTCCGAGAAATCGCCGTTGTAGGACGTGGTGATATCGCCAGCGTCGTCTATGCCGGTGCGGAAATTGCGATTGATCGAGCCAGCATCCCCGAAGCCCGTGGCGAAGTTCTGGTTGATCGCACCGGCATCACCGAAAGACGTAGCAAGCTGGGGAGCGTCAGCGAACTGCTGGAAGCCCGGCAGCCCAACCTGCTGCCACGAGTCAACCCCCGGCATGCCGGAAAGGTTGAACGGCGTCCCAAGCAGGCCGTCCAGCCGGTCAATCTGACTATTGGCGAACTTCGACAGCCCGAGAGACGCGGCGTCTTGCTGATCCTTGATTGCCTGCTGCTGGGGCGAAAGCGTCTGTGTCGAGGTATATTGCGGAACCTCAACCCATTTTCCTGATGAGTCGGTAAATCCGCCTGTCCCTGTTTGCTCATAGGTCAACGATCCATCAGGCGTGACCTGATTGACCATATTCACCATCTGCTGCGTGATGGCTGTATCCCGGTTCATGCCGGACTGAGCCTGAGCTGTCTTGTACGGATCGGGAGCTTTTGGCGAAGAAACCATCAGAATTTCCAATCGTCTCTGAGAATACCGATAACGAGGCCGTCGCGACCGCGACCGAAGTGGTTGCGCAGCCGGCCCTCGACCTTCCCGCCGAGGCGCTGCGCGATCCTGACAACCTTTTCCTGATGCGTGATCGCCGTCACCCGCTCTACCTTCAACTGGTTGAACAGGTACTCACCAACGTCCGCGAGGAAGCCGCGTGTCCAGACATGGCCGGCGATGGTCGCGTGCACGTCCGCACCGGTAAAGCAGTTGAAAACCGCGCCCGCGACGATCTTGCCGCGCCGGTCCAGCCCCATGGCGGTAAAGGGCGGGTAGATGATGCTGCCCACTGCCGTTCCGACGAACACCGGCACGCGGGCGTCGGTGACGGTGCGGTAATTGACGCCGGGGTAGGCAAGCGCCGCGAAGATGCCGGCATGCTCGGGCGGCAGATCAAGGATGGTTGTGTCCTGCGTATCCATGGCTACCGCGACCTCTCAATCGCAATGCGGATAGCTTCGCTTGCAGACATGGATCGCCCCTTGGCCGGCTTGAGATTGTCGGCGGATGGAGCGCCGCCGATGGATTTCTTTCCTGCTGAGACAGCGGGAGATTTTGGGGTTTCCACCGCTTGCGTCTTGCCGCTCAAACGCTCTGCGCGGTCATAGGCTGTTTGCAGATCGTAGCCGGCCGACAACTCACGTAGGATGTCCTCGTGCAGTTCCTCGAAGCGCGGATGCTTTTCTGCGAACGCCTGGACCTGCTGTTCCACGGTCATTCTCCGCATGCCATCTACCGCCTGCGCAATGTACGCCTCACTCTGCGCCATGCGGTTTGCGAGGCCGGCGACATGCTGCTGGGAACGCATCTGCTGCAACTGCCCCGGCCCCATGCGCGCGATCTGCGTTGCAAGACTGTGCATATCGATACCGAAGTGTCGGCAAATTCGGTCAAGACCATCGACGGGGTTCTGGTGAAACGCCCGTTCCAGTTCGACAACCTGCGAAAGCGACTGCTGCAAGCTGCCGCCATTCTGACGGGCTACGGCATCGAACTGGCGAACTCCCTCCCATGCCTGAGCGCCGGAACGGTATTTCTCGATACCGGCCTCAAGCTCGCGGGTGGCGCGAGTTACTTCAGCCCGAACGGCGGCGGGGGTGGTAGCCCATTCAGCCTTCGCGTCATCAGAAAACCGGCGCGGGGCTTCCGAGAAATGCTCATCGGTAGAAAGCCTGCCCGCCTCCTTATCTTTGATCTGAGCCGTTGCCTGTTTCAGCGCCCGCATTCGGTCTTCAGGACCGGATAGTTTGCCGAGCTTTCTGTTCTTGGCATATCGATCCTCAAGCCCATCCAACTCCTGCTTCTCGCGCGCCTTTTCGCGAGTAGTGCGTTCGGGCGCATGGGTTTTGATGGCTTTGTCGATAGCGTTGCTGAGCGACTTCGTATCCGTGCCGAGCGTTTTGGTCTCGGAACCATTCGCGGCGGTATGGGCCGGCGTTCCAAGCTGGTCCAGGGGCCCACCATCATCGCTCCTAAGCGCGGCTCCGGCCGGCTGCGTGATTGCTGCGTCAACCATCCGATGATTTCTCCTATCCGATCTCTATCCGGCCCCTGCGCTCGCGCGCATCCGGCAAGGGGGGCATCAGCCAGCATCCGGGCGGGATTTCCTGCTGCTTCCTGGACATGAACTCCGCGAAGGAAGTAGTATTTCGGGCCGCGATAGCGACCGCACCGGCGACCGCGTTTGCAATGTCGTCATGCCCGCCGCGTGGGTGATCAACGGAGTCACGGGAGCCGCGTTGCGAGCGCCGCTCAAGCGCGGTGAACTGGTTCACCATCTTCTTGTGATCCAGCAGCGCCACGGCCCCCGAGTTGGCGATGGGCAGGAAATCGAGGTAAAGGGCGGACTTCGCCCTGCCCGCCAGCTCATAGGCGCAACCGATCTTGCGGAACGCCTCCTGCACCCACTGCGCGCCGTAGTTGTCACCGAACACCATGGACAACTGATAATCGCGCAACGTCGCAACGAACTCGATCACCGCCGCCTGCGGCGAGAACGGCGGCGTGATCTCCCTGATGCAGTCCAGCACCACCGTCTTGCCTTCGATATGGGCGACCGCAAGCGTCATGCTGTCGCTCGATCCGCCCGAGGGGTCCACGAACCCGATGTAGCGCTTGTTGCGATCCGGCAGGCGCTCCCGCACGCCCTGATCAACGCACGCCTCGATAACCTCGCGGCTCAGGAATGCCTCGATATCGGTACGGAACTCCGCGCCATACTCTGCCGATGCCCAAGCCGGATCGGCGTCGAAAGCTTCCCCGATGATCTCGCTGTCACGCGGCACGGTCGGGTTCATGACCCATGTCGGGGCCTTGATGACGAGGGTGTTGCCGTCCTTGCCGTAGCTGTCCCGGTACTTGCGATACAGCAGCCCCGAACGGGCATGGGGCGAACTGATGCCGATCAGCATGGCTCCAGGCAGCATCGTCGCCATGGCCGGCTTGACGGCCTGATAGACCGCCTCATCGGGGTTGGCGGCATCATCGCCCCGCCAGTGCGCCACCTCATCGAAGATCACGGCCACGACAGTGCGGCCGCGCACCCGGCGCTGATCGTTCGTCGTGATCTCGACCGCCAGACCGTTCGTCAACTCTACGCTATCGGCGGAACTGGATTTCACCATCTGCTTGAGCAAGGGCAGTTCAAAGAACGCCAGCAGGTAGCCCATGCAGACCTTGGCCTGATCGCGGTCCACCGCCAGCACCTGCACGACACCGCGTTCGCCGGGCTTCAGGCGGCGCAGGAAGCCCAAGGGGCCGGCGGCGATGGTGGCGAGGTAGGCGGCGACGGATGCAGTCTTGATGTCCTTGCCGGAGCGGCGGCCGGCGATGATCCAGACCTCGCGGGCCTGCTGCGTCGGGGCAGCATCCCGGCCGGTCAGTTCGGTGAAGATGGCAAGCTCGGCATCGTCCAGCGGTTCCCCGAACATGGCCTTGTCGATCACACGCCACGTCGCCCAGCTATCGCCGGCAAACCATTCCCCGAACAGGTTCGGGTCACGGCAGGCTTGGGAATAGCTGATCGCGGGCATCGTCATCAGACGCGCTCCTGTGCCTTGGCATGGGCGGCAAGGTAGGCGTCCAGCGTCGGGGTGATGTCTCGCTGTCTGCGCTGAAGCCCGAGGCTTTCGAGGATGCGGCGCAGGTTGCCGGCCGTGCGCTGGTATAGCTCAAGGTCTTTCGGATCAGCCTCGCCCTTGACCGCGAATACGGCCTCCATGCGTTCAAGCTCTACCGTCATTGTAGCGGCGCGGCGAACAAGCGAGCGCTCGGCTTCGGAGATAGCTTCGTCCCCGCCAAGGTCGATAATGTGAAGCGCTACCAGATCGCGAAGGCGGCGAACCCAAGTCGAGCGCCCGTCCACTCCGGGCAGCACAACGGAACCGTTGGTTACTCGGCTGCGAGTTGTTGGCTTCCCATCAGCAATAGTGCTGCTTTCGACACTCAAGAGGCGGGCCTTTCCGCAGAATTTTTCCTGCGGGTAATATGGCCCTATTCGGCGTAAAACTCAACAATATCAATTAGTTGTGCGACGCTATGCGCAGCGGTGCGGATATGTGCGGGCCTGACTACGCCGACCGTTGCAGGACACGCGAAACCTGCTTGGCTGTCCATCGCCCGCCGCGCGCGGTTGCCACAGACATATCGTTGAGTGTGTCCGCAATGGAGTTGACCGATTGTCCGGCACCCCGGAGCGGGGCGATCACTTTCATAACGCGCTGCGCGTCGGCGTCCGCCTTGGCCTTAAGCGCCGCATTGCGAGCCATGGTCTTGTCGCGAGCGCCACCAAGCTTGACGCCGCGTTCCTTTGCGGCCCGGAGAGCGGCGCGCGTGCGCTCGCTGATGAATGTGCGCTCTTGCTCGGCAAGCGCAGCGTATATGTGAAGCTGGAACTTGTCGGCGTAGGGCATCTGCGCCACACGCAGCGAAAGCCGCTTGTCGTCCATCAGGGCCGCGATAAATGCCACCTTGCGGCTCAAACGATCCAGCTTCGCCACAAGAAGCTCAGCCCCCGTTTCCCGCGCCATCCTGAGCGCCTTCGCCAGTTCCGGGCGATCATCGTCCTTGCCCGACTGCACGTCGCGGAACCGGCCTATGACCTCGTATGGAACTTCGGAGAAGTTGGCGAGGAAGATGGCAATATCCCGCTCCTGAGCTTCAAGCCCAAGGCTGCTCTTGCCCTGATCTTCAGTCGAAACACGGGTGTAGATGACGTAGCGCTTCATCGCATCGGCTCCATATCGACCCGATAATAGGAGCCTTGTGTCAAATGTCAACGTTCGTTGTGCATGACAATTTGTTCAAGATTGAACAGTATGTATGCTCACTTTTTACCGTTTTCGCCGCGACGCAGCGATGAACGTTCCGCGAACCATTCCTCTACCTCCTGCATGATCCACCCCACTCTGCCCCTCGTAATCTGGATTGGCTTCGGAAACTCGTCAGCCCGGATCATGGCGTAGAGGGTCGAGCGGCTGACGCCGAGCCTGTCCATCACCTGTCTTGCCGTAAGCAGGGACACATGAGAGTCGGTCATGCCTTTTCCCTCCTGTGTACCTGCCGATGATGCAGCCGGCATAGCCACCGCACGCGCATAGGCTGGTCGTAATCGTCGTGGTGGCCGTGGATCACTTCTCCATCTACACCATGGACAGCTCCGCATACTTCGCAGGGTCCGCGTTCTATCAGCCCCTTCTTGATCGCGGATCGCAATGCCTGGTGCGCCCACATGGCTTTCGGGTGTTCCATGTTCCATTTCGCTTGGGAAGAAAGCGGCTTTGGATCGGACACGGCTTCGCCATCCGAGTTGATCGGTTCTGTCATGCTGATGGTCCTCGTGAATATTTCGACGTGGCAGATTTAGGTGCTGCCGGTAGTGACAGGCTCCATCCTCAAGAGCCTCGGAACATCGCCGCCGCGATGCCCTGCGCGATTTTCGATTTCGCGCCGTTTCAGTTTTCTTTTTTTTTTGAGTTTCGGTGTGCTTTTCCGTCTACGTTTCCGTTTGTGTTTACGTTTCCTTATATCGATAGGGTCGGCATACTGTATCGATAGGGTATCGAAACCCTATGGCCTGCCGCCCCGGAAAAAGGCCGTGTCGGTCAAGCCGTTTCCGCCACGATGCGACGGGTGATTGTCGAGCGGGTTCGGCTGCCACGCATCGCGGAAGTCGGCTTCTAGCTTCTCGCGCAGACGGTCGCTTTCGATGCCGTAGATCAGGTTGCGGATGCCGGTCGCGTGCTTCTGGTTCCGCGGCGGATTGTTCGCCAGCCACTTCTCGACATAGATCTCGTCCGTCTCCGGGTCGTGATCGATCAGGCCAGCCCCAAGCACCGCCGCGCGGGCCGCGAGGTAGTCTTCCATCGTCCACGCAAGGTCGGCTATGGCGTAGCCGTCAGGGAGCCGGTAGCAGCCCGTGGCGGTCATGTGCTCGCACGTCAGGTAGTAGAAGTAGGCGAGCTTGTCCCGGTGCGCCGTCAGGGTGCCGAAGCGAGTAGATCGCCAGATGGTTCTAGAGACCATGCTGAACTTCCCTCCTTTGCTCATTCCAAACCTACCGATCTCGCGACCTCGTTGGCGGCGCGGATCGCATCGCAGGCGTCCTTGGCGGTAAGATCGAACCTGCGCTGCAATTCAGGAACAAGCGGATGGGGGCGTTCGGCGGTGTCGATCAGCCATTGCGCGGCCAACATCACCTTGCCATCAGGGTCGCGATCCTCGCTCATTTCATCCATCCCTGCGCCTTGGCCTGCATCAGCCCGGTCGTAACCGCCTCGGCAAATTCCTCCATCTTGTCGAGCTTGAAGGCGATGCCGGCTTTGCCCGGACGCATCTGCCCGTCTTCGGCCTCAAACCACACGCGGGCGTTGAACAGGCGATGGCCGTTGAAGGTGGAAAGCACCACGCGGATTTCTTCGCGCTGGTTCTTCTTGATGGTGGCGATATGCAGGTCACTCATCAGCACCGCCCTCCACCGCTTTCCGGGCGGCATGATTGAGCCAGTCGTCTAGAGCCGAGCGCTTTGCACACACCGACCGGCCGATGTGGAATGTTGGGATCAATCCCTGCTCATGCATATGGAAGCCTTGCCGGATCGTAATGCCGAGATGCTCGGAAATCGCCTTCATGCCCTTTGCAAGATCGCCCGCACGGCCTTGATTCTTCGTCATGTTTGCTCGCTCCTGAATGTCGCATTTATGTCGCATCGAATGTCGCACGGACTTGCGGTGCCGTGATGTAAGCTATTGATTCTATTGATAGTCTGCGGAATGAATGGACAAAGAAAAGCCACCCCGAAGGATGGCTAGAAAAATCCTCTATCGCGTTGATTATGTTGATCTTTCTTGCCGGAAAATCACAAATACCGGCGCTATGTCCGAGAGGCCCATGATCTGGTAGACGTCTTCGATGATCTGCCGGCGAAGCTCGACAAGCTGGGCAATCGTGGTAGCGATCATATCGACCGGAAGCCAGACAATCGTATCTTTCGCCGCACCGCTGCCGAAAGCAGCCCAGTTTGCCACCGGGACCATAACCTGCCGGTTGTCCTGCGATTTCAGGGCTGTCTCAATCGCATCCCCAATCTCGCCCGCGCCGGCCGGATAGAAGCCCCGCGCCTGAACAGCCTCGGAAAGCGCATGAATGCGACCCGTAAGCTCGTTGATTTCCTCAAGCTGGTCCTTGTAAAACAGCACGTCAGGCACGGGGACAAGAGAACCCCGCCGGACCGTGGCGTAAGCCGGCTGGGGACAGGGGAAAAAGCCCTCAAGCTTCAGGTGCGGCTCACCATCGTCAAGAAGATCGTCAACGCCCTCCGTAACCCACACAACGCGGTTTTCGCTCTTGCACCAGATTTCCCAAACAGCGGCCTTCTGCTGGCTGTTGGCTGCGCCCCTGTCGCGCTCGGTGCGCTGGACCTCATAGGCGGCCTGCGCCCATACCTCGCCAAACCGCTCCTTCATTTCAATGCGCGTCAGGTAGGCCCTGCGCGCAACCCAGTCCACATCGCACCATTTGCGCGCCGGATCGTGCAGAAAATCGCGCCGGTCGATATGCTCGACCACAATGCGCTCGGATTCGCTCTCGCTCTCGCCCTTGGTTTCGTAGCGCACCCATGCGCAGCCGCGCCCGACAACCGCCAGATCGTCACGCAGTAGCAGCATGACCGAGTTGATGTCCGCCAGGTCGAAGGCGGTATTCGATGCCCGCTCCAGAAGTTCGGAAGTCACCCGATAGAGCGGACGGCGATCCTTGAACTTCGGCACGACAACCGGGACAGGCGGCCGCGCGTAGATCGACGGCTTCAATACCTCGACGTTGGCCCAGAAAAGCTGAAACCTCCTGTCACGAGCGCTATTGGCGAGCGTGGACAGGTCAGCGTAGAGCCGGTCGATATCATCGGCCTTGCGGTGATAGTCGGCAAAGGCCTTCTCGGCATCCTTGATGAGGTTGAGCCAGACCTTGGAGCTTTTCGGCTCTGCGGCCGGCTCGAAATCCTGATCGAACTGGACAGGGTTTTCAGCCATAAACTACCCGATCTTTATCCGGCCTGAACGCTGTCCATGGTCCAGCGGCGGCAACTGCCAATACCCGGGGGGCAGTTCGGCAGGTTTGTCATCGTTCCCATCCTTGCGGACCCACGGGCGAGACATGCAGGCATATCGCGTCTCATCCGCGGCGTGGTCTTCGCCGTCCGTATCAAGGTCTTCGGGTTTGTCTTCGTCGTGTTGCAACGCCGGAATTGTTCGGATCGAATGAACGCACGTCGAGAAGAAGAACAGCATAGGAAGCCCTTCTTCATTGCCACGCAGTCTTGCGCGCATCTGGTCCCAACCGCCCATTGCGCCACGCTGCGTAACGCGCTTGTTGTCAGCGGGCCTGAACACGATGCCACTGGCGCTCATGATCCGCTCGGCAATCGATGGTCCGCCATCAGAGGCGAAGGCGGCCGGGTCGAGAACGCCATAGGAAATCTTGTCGCCAAGATCACGCGTCCTGATCCCCTTGCCGACCGCCGCCGCATCAAGCTTCAGGCCAACGTTCGGCATGAACTTTCCATGCTGGTCTTTCTTGACGCCGTACCACTCGCGATACTTGACCATCGCGCCGCGAGGGATCACCGCGCCATCTGGCGTTACAAACCTATCACTGGCTACGGCATACCAGCCGAAGCAAAACGGCCTCGCACTACCCCAGTCACCCGCCCTGAACATCAGCCAATCGTCGGGGAACTCGAATGGCCGCAGGACATGCCTCTTTGGATCGAAGTTGTCGAAGAATGCACCCTCGACAACATCCCAGTCTCCCCAGCGCATGGCGCGCACAAGGCTTTCGCTGCCAAGACCCGCGAGTCTCTTTTCATAACCGGGATCATTCGCGGCCATGGACGGGTTGTCTTCAAGACGCGCCGGAATGTACTGCCGGCGCATGCCACCCTCGCTGTCGGGTGCAGTAACAACCGCCAGCGGAACCACGCCGTCAATAAACGTCGTCTTGACGAACTGATGGCCGATGCCGCCGGGGTTCGCTCCACAAACAATGCGCGGAAACTTGCCTCTGTACTTTTCCGGTAATCTGATGCCGACCATGCGCACGCGGTTGCGCAGGAATCGATAGATTACCTCGCTGAAGTGCGTAAGCTCGTCAATGAGAAGGACATGGATTTCAGCGCCCTGGTATTTGAATCGGTCCTTCTCGTCCTTGCAGTGGCAAAGATAAATCTTCGACCCGTTCCAGAAGCGAATTTCGTCCTCAACGATGGTGACGAAGCCGCATTCAACCCAGCCGGCGAGGAACTCGCGGAATCCGCTCGGGCCTTCCATGTGGTTCTTGACAAGATCGTCCCGAATGCGCCGGAACAGATAAACCTGAAGGCCGGGGATTTCTGAGCACCAGATTATCGCAGCCATTCGCATGAGATGGCTCTTTCCGCCACCCGCCGCGCCGCCGTACAATATCTCTGTCGCCTCGCTCCAAAACGCTACCTGCTGCTTTTCGTGCAGGTTTATGTCGAGCGCGGCGTCATTCGGCCTTGGCATTGAAGTTTATGACAGGGGTCAGCGTCATCTGACCTTTGATCTCGTGCTCCTGCTTGTCGCGCCACTTGTCTGGCTGACGGTTTTTCAGCCAATTCATCGCGGCTGACGGGTCGGGAGCAACATGCTCAAGCATAGGAGCACGGACAATCGAGCCATCGCGCATAACCTGTATCTTCTCACTTTCGAACGTATATCCAACGGCGCGGTTATAGAGCGCCCTAGCAACTCGCTCGTCAGCCTTTTCCTTTCCGCACGTGACTGCCTCGCAAAATTCAGGATGAACATTGCGCCAACGATAGATTGTTGCGGTGTTCACCTGAAAGAAATCGGCAAGCTCGAAATCAGTCGCGCCGAGGGCGCACAGCTTTGCTGCCTGCTCCGCAAATTCCTCGCGGTAGGCTGTCGGCCTGCCAATGTCTGCCATGATTTCCTCGGCTGTCTGAGAGCCTGTGATTAGCGCGGCTCGCGATCCATTAGCCCTTTAGCACCATGACTGGCCCACCACAGGCTGCGCATGGATCGCTATTCGACATGCTTCCAAGTTTCTCGGCGAAAAACCCGAGCTACCGTTGTTGGGTCGCAGCCAAAACTCCGTCCAATCCGACGCGCACCCATACCGCTTTCATGCATCGCTCGGATTTGGCGAACGTCATCTTCTGAAAAACGGGCCGTGAACACCATCGCGCCCACCCGGCGCTTACCAGTCGCGCGCTTTCTCACGCGCTTTTTGGGTTCTCGTGCGGTGCCGTGCAGTATCATATCTGCGCGGTTCTCTTCCTGCGTCGCCCACCTGAGATGTTTGGGGTTAACGCACCCGAGATGCCCCTTCCCGCAGGAGTGAGCGGCTTCATATTCGGGGGATGGAGCGCGCCCATGGGCCAATTCGCAAACAACGCGGCTCGCCACCTGTTTGCGGCCATCCACGATCACTCTTCCATACCCGTTAGGTGTGCGCCCGTAAGGCCACGCGATGCATTGGTCTTCGTGAGGGCCGCTGGCAAGCGTCTCCAGGAACGCTATCGCCTCCCCCGGCGCATGGCGGGTGGCGTCCAACGTTCCGTGACGCTTGTTCCTGTAGTAGTGCGCCAAGCAATATCCCTTTGCATAAAAGGGCTTGGTGCACCCCTGCGCCTCACATATACGTTGAGCAGCCATTCGAGCCTCCAGTAAGGTTCGTTTCGGTTAGGGCCTCGCGGTGGTGCAAACACCGTTTGAGGCCCGATCTATTTGTACCTCATCTTTGCCCGAAAGTGAATCGTGCCGCTTCGGCTTGAAAGGTGTGGTGGCTTGGAATCAAAAAGCCCGCCGCGATGACGCAAGACGGGCAGCATAATCAGATGTCACAAAATATGGGTGATTTGCGAATGCTTGTCAAATGCGAAAGAACCGACCCAGCGCATTCGTCAACAGCCTTAGATCGCCTACCATATGGTACATCGCCTGATCTTGGTGGATGCAAAGATCAAGCGCAGCCCATAGGTTCGCGGACCTGTTCTCGCTCTGCGCGTCTTGGATGGCCTTTCGGCAGTCGGCATAGACCTCCTTGGTGTCCATCACCCATTCTTCGTAGGCGTCGGTCACGTCCGAGGCGGGAATTCCCGTTTCGCCATCAACCAAACAGCCTGGCGCTTTGATGGCCCGTAGGTATGCCTGCCGAAGGTTGAGGTAGTTCGTTGCCGCTTCGTATTGCCGATCCGACAGGCCGTCATCCGGGCCGATAAGGTTGAGGTAGCCGATGAAGCTGCCAGCCTTCTGGTCCTTTGCCTGATCTTGTTTCAAGCCGAGGTGGCGGGCGCGAGCATCAAGCGCCACCTTGTCCGCCGGCCCGTGGTCAATACCGGATCGGCTCACCCTTCCGCTTGGCTCCCTCGCAACACCTTCCATCTTCGGCCTCCCTCGTTTCAGTTTTCGTTTCGCCGCCGCTGTTCTCGCCTTCGCCATGCCGCCTACCTCGTGTTGCCGCTACCTGAATTTCGGATGCGTGATCGCGGTCAGAATCATGTCTTCCGCGATCATTTTGTTGACGTGCTGGGAGCGACCGATGTTGACGATGGCGGTGATGCCGGAAGGCTCGTGAATGGCCCTGACACCGCCGTGCGTGCCTACCATCTGCCCGCCCACGCGGTTGCGCCCGCCGTCCGGCCATGCCTCGAATTTGATCGGCCCGAGGTCGCTCATTCGCCTTCCTCGCTTAGTGCTGTGTCGATCATTTCGTGGTATGTTTCGAGTGGGCGTCCAAAGCAGTATCCCTTGTGCGCATTTTTGAGCATGGATTCGGTCGGCTCTCGCATTTCATGGATCGCGTTCAGCGCATCCAGCCTGTACGGCTCACGATGGGCCTTCGGCAGGCGCGACCATGCCTTGCAGCCTGTTCCGTTGCGGCCCTCGTAGATCGCCCGAGCAACGTCCTCGACCTTGCTCATGCCGCGCCCCTTTCCTGAATCGTAATCTCGTATCCGAGGACGTGAGCCACATTCTCGAAGTCCACCCAGCGAGGCGCGTTCTTGCCGTGCTTCCAGTAGGAAAGCGTCACGACGCTGACCCCGGCCTTCTTCGCGATCTGGCCGTATGAAAGCCCGCTCCTGTCGATGGCATCGAACAAGGCGCGAACCAGCGGAGAGGCGGCGCGGGTTGGTTTCTTGATGGCGACCCGGCTCATGCTGCTTCTCCTCGGGCTGCCTTTCGCACCACATGCAAGATGCTGGAATGGTCGCGCCGGAATATGTGGCCGACTTTCGGGTAGCTGAGGGCCGGGTATGCTTCGATGACGGCGAGGATCACAGCATGCCGCACCTTCACGAGCGGCTGCCCACGACCGTCAGAGATAATCTCATCCCACAGAAAGCCATGTCGGGCCGCGAGCCTGACGGCAAAGTCCTTCGGCGTGATGACTTCCATTGAAGCCAGCCGCGCCAGCTTCTTGTCGCGCTCGCTAACGAGAACGGTGATCGCCTCGTTGGCTTCCGCCTTCGCAATCGAGCGTTCTTCCTTCTCGCGAGCTAGGTTCTCGCTATGGGTTGGCCGATCGCGCCTTGCATGTTCCTTCGCCTGTATCAGCGCCATCTGGCGCACCTGCTCTCGCTTCTCACGAACGCGGCGGACAAAGGCTGGATTGTAGCCACGATAAATTCGGTGCATGTCTTCGTTATCTACGAACATTGCTCACTCACTCGCTGCTTTGCGCCGCTCGAACTCGCGGAGAAATGCCGTTTGTCCGCGCTGCGGCGTGATGCTGACGACGTTCTCGGCCGGCCGCTCGTTGAGCCGGGCCTGATAGGCGCGCTCCTGTTCGCAATCGTCGGCCCAGCGTTCGGAGCGAAGCCACGACGCAGCGAGAGGAATGTATGGGGCGTCGCGCTCCGACAGGTTGCGGAGATACCATCGCGCACCGTCGAGCATATCCGCCGGCTCTACACCAGCATCGAGCATCTGCTGATAGGCAGGCCGCGCCTTGCCTCGGCCGTCCGTCTTGCGCATGTGCTTGCGCCATAAGGTCCAGAACTCGAGAAAGGCGGCTTCCGCGTCCTCGCGGGCGAAGCGGTGTGATAGGCTCATGCCACACCTGCCAATCTGTCGGCAGTCAGTTTCGCGTAGCCGGAAATGTCCCTCCAATGGTCATCGAAGTTCGGGTCGCCAGCGAGGATGCGCCCAATTTTGTGGGCGATCATCTCCAGTGTCTCCTTCTGGTGATCCTGCAAAGAAGACCAGTTATCCGACGAACGGCAGAGCGACTTAATCGCCTGCGTGTAAGCAGCGTGATCGCGGTATTCGCCATGCGTCGACTTCCGCTCGGCAAGAAGCTGCTCCAACGGGGCAAAAGTGGTAGAAATCGTCCCTGCGTCTATCATGCTGCCAAACTCTCCTGCGCCTCTTGAACGATGACGACGACAGCCGGGCCGCCAAGGTCATCCGCCCATTGCGCAGTGACGCGCTCAGCAAGGCTGTCATCTGTGACGACCCCGGCCTTGACCAATGCGTCGGAGACCGGCTTGATGATGTTGTCGATGTCTCTGGCGCGCTTAGTGCGCCAGTTGCGTTGGGCCGCAATGGAAAGGCTGTAAGGGCCATCTATCCGCCCTGCCCGCTGACTGGCTATTTCCCAGATTGCAGCTTCACGCCATGCCGAATACGCATCGGTCTTGGCGCTCACCACCTTGCCATTGCGGACGAAGCTCTTGCGCAGGCTGTTCGCGGAAGGCGGCATGTCGGCAAGCTCGATGCGCACCGCCGCCCTCGCCTCTTGTCTGGTGAGGGAGGTCATGATGGCCTCCTGATTTTCAGCATGCCGGTTGGAACATTGGTTCCAGCCTCAGCAAAGGAACCGACAGGCAGGTCGCGCCATTCTCCATCCAGCTCGCCATGATCGTAATGCGCTGTAGCAGGCAGGATCGAAACGAGCGTGCCTCCCGGCTTTAGGAAATGGAGCGCATGCCGAACATGCTTGACGTAGTGGCGCCCGTAGAAAGGCGGGTTCATCACCACGATGTCGAAATCCGGCTTGGCTGGCTGTTCGAGGAAATTGGCCGTCAGGACATTGTGGCCCTTGGCCCGCGCCTCGGCAGCGCGTCCGGCGTGATACTCAATGCCGAACACCTGATGCCCGCGCGCTCGAATGGCGTCCATGATCCGGCCATCGCCGCACGACGGCTCCAGAATGCGCATCGGATCAGGCGGGTTGTGCCGCCATCCCTTGAGATTGTAGACGCCGGCAAACTCCATGGCACGGTCAATAACGGCGTCTGGCGTCCAGTAGAACTGGAGGTCTTTGGAGACTGCCGTGCTTTGGCGCGGCTTGGCGTCGTCTTCCTCTGCGTCCGGCAGCACGTCCCCGTAGAACTCGGCCAGCGCCATGTTGATGTCGCGAAGCGTGTCAGGACCGAAATACAGGTGCCCATTGCCGTTACCGTACCGTTTCAGCCAGACATCGCGGCCAATGATGGTTTCGGTTTCGTCGCTCGCTGCGCGCTGGCGTGCCGTGTCGCCTTTCGGAACTTCGCGGGTGACGCGCAGAGCGTCGCCGTCTTCGAGGATCAGCGATAGCTCATGATATTCAATCAGCGGCTTGCCCTGATAGGCAGCCAGCGCGTTGAGAATATCGCGCAGGCGGTCGCGACCATACCCGTGAAGACTGCCAAGCCCTGATATAATCACGCGCTTCGGCAGGCCCTTGACGCCGATTTTGACCTTTGAATGAGACTTATAAGCCGGGTCGAGATCCGCAAACGTCTCAGCGAGGCCGCGCAAGATATGTGCGCGCGGGTTCTCCAAGTAAGGGCCGAACGTCGCCTTGGCATTGTCGAAGGTCAGTTCCGGCGGATCAGCCAGCGTGCGCTCGAATAGTCGCTTGTCTTTAGCGCTGGCAATGCGGTCGATCTGACAACGATTGTATAGCGCCTTCCAACCAGATGCGCGCAGGTTTGTTCGCATGTCGCGGGCGCTGACGGTAGCGCGGCCCCGCAGCACCGGATTGACGAAAGTGCCCATGATCGTGCCCGCCATTTCAACAGCGGTGCAGGCGTCCTCATAGGCCTTGATGGCCGCCTCGACGTTTTCAGATTTGCGCTCGTATTCCGCGATAATATCGAGAACCGTGCTTTGTCTGGCGAGTGTGTGCGCCGTCATCTCCACACCACCCACGTAAACACGCCGATAGCCGCCACCTCGATTGCAGCGAGAGCGATTATCAGACGCCAGTTGAAAGGACGGGCGGCAGGCTCCACGTCATCAACACCCGGATCGTCGGGCTGGCGAAGGTAGTAGTCATCACCGCGAAGCCGTTTGTGCTCGATGGCGGCATAGTATGATCGCACTCCATCGTCGGCCGCGTCGTAATCGAGAGGGGCGCGGTTCATTCCGCCACCAGCCTTGACAGCGCCAGTTCGGCGGAATCCCGCAGCCGCTTATCGGCGGCGATCTGCCGTGCCGCATGATCCTTCGATGCCAAAATCTCCCGCGACAGCCGCGCCATTTCCGCGTCATGCCTGTCCCGTTCGGCCTGCATGTTCGCCTCGATGCTGGCGATGGTGGCCTCCCGACTGCGCACCGTGTCGCTGATGCGCTGGTCATGCCGGGCGATGGAACGGCGGTAGACGCCCGCGAGCCGGTCGGCCTCAGCCTCCGCGTCCGTCATGGCGAACGGCGTCACCTTGCCGTTCAATTCCGCGTCCAGCGCGGTCGCCAGCTTCCGCTCCAGGTTCATGTCAATCGCGTTCATTGTGTCCTCCTTTTCGCGCCTTCTGGCGCTTCCTCCACGCGCGCCAGAGTTGGCGCAGCGCCTTTATCAACCGCATGGGATGCCTCGATTTCCTGCGCCTCCCGCTCCATGGCGTCGGCAGCGTTTTCAATTTTGATGCAGGCTGCCTCATAGGCATTGCGGAGCGCGCGATAGACATCGCCATTGACCGTCCGCATCGACTGCCAGCGCTTCCAAACCCGCTCGGCTTGAGCCGGTGTGATCCCGGCTTTACGCGCCACCCTGTCACGCGCGGCAGTGGCGGTGTCACCCCAGCCGCGATACTCGACTTTCTGCAACTCGTTCAGGTAGCTGAACGCTTCCTGCGCTGCGGTACTCATGCACTCGTCCTCAAATGGGGCGGATTTGCCCCGAACGGGGTCCGACATGACCGATCCTCTCGTCTATCCTTCGTTTTATGGAAGGATCGACCGATGGAGGTCAGGAAATGGAAAGTTTGGGCGCTGCGGCTGTGAGACTTTTGGCGAAGCTGGACGCGCGCAGAGCCAAGGAAATTGATCGGGACAGGCTGTCCGTGGTTTGTCCTTCTGCACCCCCGTGCAGCAGTGATGCCCAGCCTGCCCCTGACGCGGTAACCAGCATCACCCACAAGATCGCGAGCGGCGAACCGACGCCCCGCGTGTTTGAAGATCGGAATAGCGCCGCGTCCCCGGCGCTCGGCCGGGAGGGGCTGTTTCCTCGTCGCCTCTCCCGGCCTTCTGGCGCTCAGGTTGCCGCCGCGAACTGTAACCGCCGTCATGCCGACACCTTGTCGTCAAGCACGGCGGGCACGAGGCTGGCCCGTGCGATTTTAGAGAGCAGCAGCGCAGACAGTTCGGCTACAGTTACGCCACGCGCCTCCGCGTCTGGACGCAGCGCGTCCGCGACATGATGATCGAGGACCAGCCGGCACTTTCTGCGGCCCGTCCTTCGGGCAAGGCTTATGCCGTTGCGGCGGAAAGTCGCTCTGACATATTCGGGCATGCAGTCGAGCGCAGCGCCAATCTCTACGGAGGTCGCGAGCGGATTTGCGCGATGATAGGCGAGAACCTTGTCTTTAAGGCCGACACGCATCTAAACAGCCCCCGCTTCGCGCTTCGGATAGCCGCGACCTTCATCGCGTCTCAGGAATGCGAGTATCGTCAGGTCGATGTCATCGGAATGGCGCGCCGGGGAAGCTGGAGAGGAGGACGGGGCTCCCCCGGCGCTGTTCGCCGCGCCAAGGGGGATGGCATCGGGCGAATTGGAATGGACGGGGCCGCCGACCGGGAACGAACCCCGATCCTTATCCCCTTGCTTATCTGCCGCCAGATCGCCAGCGGGCTTATGAGCGGTTGCGGAATTGGTGGACGACGCAGTGGCCCCTACGTCGTCCTGCTCGCCGTCGTCTTCGGCGGGCCATTCGGCATCGCACTTCGGACAGCGGTAATATTCGCCAGCGGGCGCACGGTCGGCGCAGTAGTCGCACCTGTCGTCCTCGTCTGGCTGTTCCTGGTTGTCTGTGAGTTCGCCGCCAACGAGGATCGAGTTGACGAAGGCGGCGTCTATGCCCCTGCCCTTCGCTTCGGAGTAGCTGACAGAAAAACAATTGTTTTCGTTCATCTTCGCGGAGCCGTAGCCGAGCATTTCCGCATAGGCGGCGGTGCAATCCAGCCGATCCATGATCTTCGCAACGCGCTTGCCGTCGCCGCTCTCGTCGCGGTCATCCTCGACGCGCGCCTTCTGGAGCGACTTGAACGCCATCCAGTCCAGACCGGCATCGGAGAACTTCTTTCGCCAAGCAGCGTATATTTCGCGCTTGTCGATATCGTCTTCGATCATCGGGCGGATGGCGGTGGCAGCTTCGCGGAGAAGGGAGGCGTGGTCGGTCATGGCCTATTCGCTCTCCCCTGCTTCGGAGAAGATGGCGGCGGCCATTTCTTCCGCTCGCCGGTTCCCGCCTTTGAGTTCGTCGTCAACGCGCCCCCACTGAGACGCGGAATAGATATGCTCTCGCGCTATCTCAGCCGCGCGCTTCATGCCTTCACGCTCGAAGTCGGCCAAGGCGATTGCGATCAATTCGCCAGCATCCGGTGTTCCGTCGTTGAGGCAGATTTCCCAAAGCTTGCGGCCTGCCTCGCGGTGTTTCTCTGTCGGGGTCATGGGCTACTCGCCTCCCTTCTCTTGAGGGGCGGGAGAACGCCAGCATTCTTCACGCCGCACCATTTCTGCGGCATGTTTCGCGCGGTACTCAATCCAGACAGAACGGGGGATGACGAAATGAACGGGACCGGACGAGAGCAAGAACTGGAAAGCGTCGTGGGCGCTCTCAGGATCGCGCTTCAGAAGACCATCGCCCGGATTTATGTACTCAACCCGGACGTAGCGGGTCGGGAGATCGAAGCGTTGCGCGACGATCTGATTGATAAATTCAAGAACTCGGACGTGCCCGCTGAAGCCGATATGCGTCACGCAGAGCTGAATGCCCCCGCCATCAACGCAATCGAAGTGATCTTCAACGGGGCGCTCGCTCGACGGGGAGAATACTAGATCATAGCGATCAAGGGTTTTGCGGCTCATGAGCGTGTCGCCAACAAGCCAGCAATCCTCGTATCTGATGGAGGGGATCATGCTGCTTCCTCAGGGTTGGGATGGACTCCCGATCCGCCTGCGCGCATGATTTCTCCCGCAGTCATGTTCAGAAGGGAGGGATGATCTTGGCCGATGAAGACGGTGGAGTTCCGGCGCAGGTCGCTATCAAGAGCGGCAAGATACTCGCCGTAGGAGACAGGCGGTTCGACATTCGCGACGATGGCGTTCAGCCCCTTTTCATTGATCTGGTCACGGAACACCGGCACAATCTCGGCGTCGTGTACCTGAGTTTCGCCAGCCTCACGGCGGACGCCGCAAACCCGGCAGAAGCCACCATCTGCTCCCGTATCCGGATGAGCATGGTCATGGCGCAGAACCTTCGCGACCTGCTTACGAACATCATCGATGATGCGATGAAGCCGGTCGACAAATCGCAGGCGAACTGAATGGTAGCGCGTCATGCCGTCTTCTCCTGCTGGGGAGAGGGTCGGGGGAGGAAGTCGGGACGAGAGCGCACGCTTTCGATAACCTTGATCGCAGGGCCGCGCGGTCTGGTTTCTCCCTTCTCCCAATTGGAGACTGTGCTTTGATCTACACCGACGAGTTGCCCGAACTGAGCCTGTGTCAGCCCGAGGTCTTCCCGGATCGTCTTAACGTCGATTACCTGTTCCATCTCATGATTATGGGAAACTCATAGGTCATTGTCAATGAGTTTCTCATAGCTGTTTATGGCAAAATCAGAACCATGGAACTGCATGAGAGATTGGTGGCCGCTCGCGAGCATGCCGGCTACAAGACCGCAACCGAGGCCGCCGCAGCAATCGGTGTGCCCTACGGTACGTATTCAGGTCATGAAAACGGAGCTTCGGGCTTTCGGGCGGACAAGGGCGAGCTTTATGCTCGCCGCTTCAAGGTCCGATTTGAATGGCTTATGCGCGGAACTGGACCAATGGTTGACCTCGCGACAAAGCATCGGGAAATCCTGGCTATTTTTGACAGTCTTCCCCCGGACTTGCAGGAGTCCTACGCTGATGTTTTACGCAAGCTTGCAGCGCCCTTCCGAGAGCAAGAAAGTCCTCAGCAGCCTCGCTCGAAAGACACTGGAGCAAGCGAATGAAATTCTCCCTCATGCCATCCTCCCACCGAAACCCTAATAGGGCCATGGCCCGCAACGGATAGTCAAGAACGAAGCGAGAACATGGTTTCGGCTTGTGAGTAGCGGGGAATCTCGGCAGGATCGGCGTAGCCACGGGAGGGGATGGGGATGACGGATATACCCGTCTATCTTGTCGGCGCGGCGGGGACGCCGGATGCAGACAACCCGCACTGCTCTCCCTGCATCACATGCGCGCTGCACCATGAAGCCAGCGAGACATATGAGGGCGGCCTTCTCGGAATGCTGGATTCCGGCGCATTCCCAAATGCGATTGATTATGGCGTGTGGCAGCGGTTGAACTTGCCGATTGTCGGCAAGGATACTTTGCACACTGTCAGCGGCGTTCAAGAGATTTACATCTGCGAGGGAAGGCTTCTGATCGGGGCGCTCGATACGACGATTCCTATACAGGAACGTTTCTCAATCTCTCCGATGCGGCAGAATGGGCATATGTGCGATCTGATCCTTGGTCGCCGTATTTTGACGCTTTTCGATTTTGGATATTCGGTTGCGGATGGCTGGTATTTACGGACACCAGATGACCCCGCCCATCGGGGATAAGCTCGCCGGCAATAACACCTTCGATCATTTTTCGAAGCCGGATGACCTCATTCAGTAGCGCGTCATTGTTCGCCTGAAGCCTTTCGGCTTTCCATCTTTCTTCGTTAGCCAGTTCCCATCCGCCCATTGTCGCCCTCACTGTTTTCCAAGCTTCTGAAACCGGTTCAGACCTCGTATCTGGCAAAGACCCCCCTACCCCCTATTAGCCGAAGCTAATAAAGGCCAGGAGGTCGTTTGCCGCTCTGAAACTCGGACGAGCCTCTGTAGAGCTGGCGCGGTCCTTTCGGTTTCCCGCATCCCTATAGTTTCTGGCAGCACCTTCGGGCTTACGACCCCGCGCCTGCCGCTTCACCAGCCGGAATTGCACCGGTCGCGGCTCGATCTTGTCAGCCCCGGTTCACAGCCGGGGCTTTTCTTTTGCCACCTATCGACTCTCCCCTTGCAGGGGTTAATCTGGCGGCGGCTGCGGGGCGGTCGGTGACAGTCCCGCAGCAAGGCCCATGTCGGGGCCTGTGTCCTCCCCAGACAGGGAGGGCTAAGGCAGGCGACAGATCAAACCTGCCGCCTGCCGAGGGTCGCCGGCATCACAGCCCTGAACTGACCTCGAAGCCCTCGCCATGCGCGGGGGCTTCTTGCGTTCCGGCACCCTCAACATGCCACGTGATTCGACGCGAGGCAATCTTTTTTATGACTTTTCCATATTTCTTGTTGACATAGTGGTATGAGTTTCCCATAATCCATCTTGTCGAAACGGCAATGAGCCAATCACCCCACGGGGCGGCTGAGCCAGATGGAGGGCAAAATGGCAGGGCAGCAGGAAGCGATCTACAACAGCTACGTCGCATCGACGACCAAGCACAACGTCAAGCCCGTTACGTTCAAGGGCGACAGCGAGGTCTTTGAAATCCTCCGCGCCAACGGCGTCGATTTCGACAAGCCCTACAGCCATTCGACGCGGTTTTGGGACAATGACGCCCGGACCAGGGTTTTCAAGTTCGACGACGGCAGGATCGCCGAATACGCGACGACGAACTCGGCGATGGGAACCGCACTGCTGGCGGTCTTTGAGACCCACGACGACTGGTTCAACTACCGCAAGCCGATGGGTCGGTTTCACTACTTCAACGCATGAGCCTTCCGGTTTCCGGCGTCCGCGCCGGTTTCCCGAGCACTTACCCGGCAGGCCAGCGAGGCCAAAGCCAAACGGATGGAGGAAGCGATGAGCAAGATGACGAGGCAGAAGGCACTGGACGCGATCCGCGCCGCCGGCACGACCAGCAATCATCGCGACTTCATGCGCCTCTATGTCGAGAACCGGATTTCCTACCCGGTCGCGCTCGCTGAATACCGAAAGTGCGTCGAGATCGCCAAGCGCATCACTGCCCGAGACCTCGCCCTTTCCGAGATTGCCCATGAGCGCGGCCTTCACGCCGACGACGATGCGGACGTGATCGAGGAAATCTACGCCGAGCGGGCCGTCATCAACAACGCGCCCGCATCCTAAGCCCCTTCCACCCACCCCCACCGGATAGCCCCGGTGCATGGAGGATAAGACAGATGACACCGAACGACCGCGACATGATCGTCATCTTCGATCCGAACGACTGGTCTGGCGCTGCCCAGGTTTTCACCGACAAGCACGAGGCGTTCGACTTCTTCCGCGACCACCCGCACCGGAAGTCGTGCCGTGTGACGGAAATGAACGCTGTCGAGGGCTGGTCCCGTCCTCTTGAGGATGAGTTGGACGACGAGCTTTCGCACACGCTGATGGCCGCGGAGTGACCGTCATGAACCGCGATCCTCTCATAGACAGCCTCGCCGGCTTCCTCTCCGACCTCGCCAAGATGGTTGTTGGCTTCGGCGTGTTCGCGATCATCGCAATCGTTTTGGTCGGGGCGGCGTGATGACTGACGTGTTTGTCTTGGTCTGTCTGAATGACGACGACAGCATCGGAGAGATCATCTCCGCTCACCCCACGCACCAAACCGCCATCAACGCCGAACGGTACTATTGGCAGAACGTGCGGGAGAAGCACAGCGGCGTGCGTACGCAAATCCAGCGTGTGGAGTTTGAGGCATGACCCGCGCCCGCCACGAGCACCAGATCAAGCTCAACGAATACACCCTCGGCGGCGGCAACACGTTCGACGCCGCATTGCACCGGGTCATCTCGCGTTGGCGCGGCTTGGACTGGTTCACCGACGAACAGATTGCGGAAATCCGCGCCGAGATGATCGGCCGAGAATGGTTCCGCCACGGCCTCAAGCGCGAAAACCGCAAGGCGCGCAAGCAGGCGATGGCAATCAAGGAGGAAGCGTAGATGGCTTCCACCGCAACCTACAAATGCAAATGTTGCGGTTCGCCTTTTGAGGCGCGGACGGCAGACCGCAAGCGCGGATGGGCAAAGTTCTGCTCGAAATCCTGCAAGGCCATCAAGCAGACGTACGGCAAGGCTCACCGCAGATCACTGCCTCGCCATGATGGGCTTTCGGAGATGAAGTTCAAGCACTGCGCACAATGCGGCGAAAAGGCTGTGAACGGTCTGCGTGGGCTTGATGGCTCCGTCGAATGGTTATGCCTCGATCATATGGCCGAGAACAGCGCTCACCCTTTCAGTGAAGAAGCGCTGGGGCAGTGGTCATGAACCCGCTCGACCGCGCCCTCTACCTCACCAGCGAGGCGCTAGTCGCCCGCTTCACACCAACTCGATTTGCGCTCCTGCTGCTGGCGGTAATCGCTGGGGTTGGGGCTTGGGAGATGCCGATATGAGCGGGACCCCGCGAATTGTCGATTTCGACAGCATCGATTTCTACGAGGATGACAACTCCTGCCCGAACTGCGGCGGCGAGGGCATCGTCTACTCGTGCTTCGAAGAATTCGCGTGCATCGACCCGGAAGGCGGTTGCGACCTTTGCGAACGTCGCTGCGATTGGTGCCGTCCCGCCCGCTCTAACAGAGGGGAGGAAGACAATGGGTGAGAAGGTCGATTTCAGCAAGAGAACGCCGGGGCCTTGGTATGTGACAGCTATCGGCTCGCACTGGCAGGTTATCACGCGAACGCATCCCGATATTCGCCCTGCCGCGCTTATCGCTCAGGTGCGCATCCCAGGCAAAGACGGATGGCCGGCACAGTCGCCGCTTGGACTGGACGAAGCGACTGCCAACGCCGCCTTCATCGTCCGCGCGGTCAATGCGCATGACGATCTAGTCGATGCGCTGAAAGACATCGAAGGGATGATCGACAACTGCCCAGACGTTCCTCGCGACCCGGCGAGCCTCCCCATGGCAGTCCTTGCCCACGTCCGCGCCGCCCTCGCCCGTCACGGAGAAGGCAAGCCATGAGCAAACCGACCAAGCAGGAAATCCGCGACGTTATCGAGGAAGTTGAGGAACTGGACCTTCCCGATGGAGCGCATTGGGCGCTGATCCATGATCGCCTTGGCCTCGAATACGGTGACGTGTTCGACCTGATCGCGGAAGACCTGGAGTTTTTCGGAGCGGAGCCGTCACCATGACCCTCCTCCCCGACCCCGAACTCGCTCTTGCTGTCGCCTCTCTGGACGACAGGCATGCATGCAAAGAGCTGGTGCTGTCCGCTCTGACCGAGATCATCAAATTCGAGACCGATCCTGTCTTCGCCAAGCTGGCGCAGAGGCGGTTTCTCGACATCACCGATGGAGAACATCATGTCCAGCACCGCGCTTGATATCCAGGAACCGCAGAGCCGGGGAGTCGTCGCGCCTGCATCGGAAAGTGCGGCCATCTTCCAAATCATCGAACGAGCCGCCCGCGATCCGAACGTAGACCTCGACAAGATGGAGCGCCTGATGGCGATGCGGGAGCGCGAGCTTAGCCGGCAGGCGGAGCAAGCGTTCAACGAGGCCATGAAGGCAGCGCAGGCTGAAATGCGCGCAATCTCGGCTGACGCCACCAATACGCAGACGCGCAGCAAGTATGCGACCTACGCCAAGCTCGATGCTGCGCTGCGCCCGATCTACACCAAGCACGGCTTTTCCGTCAGCTTCGATGAGGACGGTTCCCCGAAGCCTGACCATATCCGCTGTCTCGCCTATGTCGCGCACACAGGCGGACATACTCGCACCTATCACAAAGACATGCCGGCGGACGGCAAAGGGGCAAAGGGGGGCGACGTGATGACGAAGACGCACGCTACCGGCGCAGCGTCATCCTACGGGCAGCGTTATCTCATGAAGAATATCTGGAACGTGGCAGTTGGCGAGGACGATACAGACGGGAACCCTCCCCCCGACATGACGACCATCTCCATTGAGCAGCGAGACCAACTACTTTCGCTCATTAGCGATACGGGCACGCCGGTCGATAAGTTTTGCGAGTGGGCAAAAATTGAAGCGGTCGCAGACTTGCCGGCCAGACATTTCGATAAAGCGGTGCAGGTGCTGAACGCGCGTCGGAGGAAGCCATGATGCAGGTTTTCACCGATCTTGAGCAGGGCAGCCCCGAATGGTTTGCGGCCCGCGCGGGAATCCCGACCGCCAGCAAGTTCGCTACAGTCATGGCGAAGGGCGAGGGCAAGACCCGCTCCGAATACATGCGCAAGCTGGCGGGCGAAATCCTGACTGGAGAGCCTTCGGAGCAATTTGGCAACGTCCACACAGATCGCGGCAACGCGATGGAGGATGAAGCCCGCGAAACCTACGCCTTCATCAACGATGCCGAAATTCAGCGCGTCGGCTTCATACGCAACGGCAATCGCGGGGCTTCGCCTGACAGTCTGGTTGGCTCGAATGGCGGGCTGGAGATCAAGACCGCCCTTCCTCATATCCAGATCGACCGGCTGGAGCGCAACCGCCTGCCGCCTGAACACAAGGCGCAGGTGCAGGGCAATCTCTGGATTTCCGAGCGTGAATGGTGGGATTTTTGCTCATACTGGCCCAAGCTCCCCGTCTTGACGGTTCGCGTCTATCGCGACGAGGAATACATCAAAACGCTTTCCGACGAGATCGACCGCTTCAACGACGAGTTGGCGGCGCTGGTCGAGCGCATCCGAAACTATGGCATCGAAGAAAGGGCGGCGGCATGAGCCTGAACCGTTGTGAGTTCATCGGGAACCTTGGTGCCGACCCGGAAGTCAGGAGGCTTTCCAGTGGTGATCCTGTCGTCAATCTTCGCCTCGCCGTTTCTGAGACATGGCGGGACAAGACTTCGGGCGAACGGAAGGAAAAGACCGAATGGGTATCCGTCGTGATCTTCAACGAGGGTCTGGCGAAGGTCGCTGAACAGTACCTTCGTAAGGGGTCCAAGGTGTTCGTTGCCGGGCAGCTTCAAACACGTCGTTGGCAGGACCAGCAGGGCCAGGACCGCTACTCGACCGAAGTCGTCCTCCAGAAGTTCCGTGGCGAATTGCAGATGCTCGACACCCGCAACAGCGATGACGGCGACCGCGAACAGCGCCCCGCACGTCAGGAACGCTCGACCAGTTACGACCGCGACGATAGCCGCACACACGGCAGCTACGGCAACCAGCGCGAGCTTGACGACGAGATTCCGTTCTAACCGCGTCCTCCCAAGCGCCACCCTCCCCGTCCTGTCACAGACCGGCAGGACGGGGGAAGAGAGGAAAGAGACATGGCCCGCAAGCCCGAGAAGTCAGTGTATGCGTTCCGCAGGCGCGGCAATGCGCTTGTGCCAGATATGGATATGGACCTTCGCGCACTCGACGGTGTTGCGAACGGCCAGCTTGTCCGCGTCGAGGTCAAGGAGTTTCGCAACGTCGCCCGTCATCGCGCTTATTGGGCGATGCTGCATGAAATGGTGGCGGCGACCGAATGCGCCCTGACACCGGAGCGGCTTCACGAAGTCATCAAGCTCGAAACCGGCGTTGTCGATCTAATCCGGCTACCAAATGGTATGACTGTCGCAATCCCCGGCTCCATCAGCTTCGACAAGATGGCAGAACCGGAGTTCGTGGCGTTTCTGGAAGCTGCGCAGAAATGGCTTGCGCAGACTTATGGCTGGGTTCCCGAGCGTGAGCGGAGAGCGGCGGCATGACCTTCCCCTACGTCTATTTCTGGCACCGGCAAGGCCGCAAGGGCCAGCGATGCGCCGTCACGGCGCGCGGCAAGATGAACAGCATCCGCGTCGTGTTCGAGGATGGATTTCAGATGATTACCAGCGGTAACGCGATCAGGAGGGCAGCATGATTATCCGCCTCATCCGCCGCCACCGTGCCCGTCGCAATCTCGAAGCCGCGAAAGCCCGCGTGGCCACCCTGTCACGCCAGATCGACCACAGGCGCAAAAGCAAGCAGGCATGGCGTCCGCTGCTCGGCAGCCTGGCTGATGCTCGTCGCGACATGCTCCGCGCTGAGATTGAATTGAAGGGGTGGTGATGGCCCGTCGCCGCTTTACATACAAGGACCGTGCGCGCATTTTCGCCGCGAATAATGGCACCTGCCATATCTGCAAGCAGAAGATCGACGGGGTTCGCGAGGCTTGGGAGATCGAGCATGTCATCGCTTGGGAGCTAACCCGCGACGACAGCGACGAGAACCTGCGCCCGGCTCATATCGCCTGCCACAAGCAGAAGACGCACAAACAGGACCGCCCCGCCATCAACGAGGCGAAGCGCCGCGAAGCCAAGCACACCGGGGCCAAGCGTCCGTCCTCGAAGCTTGCGGCACGACAGAAGCAATCGAAGCAGTCGCGGCATCCCTATCAGGCACCCCGCCCCCTATTCCAGGAGATACCCCAAAATGAAATACATCGTGACGGTTGAATACACCACCAAGCGACAGGAAAAACTGACGATATACGCCCGCGATGAAAGCGAGGCCGAGGACAAGGCTTGTGACATCGTTCTTGGTTGGAATGACGTTGACGATGCTGAGGCTGTCTCCGTGGAGGAAGACGACTGATGGCATCCCTCCGAAAAGACAACCCGGCGCTATGGGCCGAATTTACCGCGCACATCCGCGATGTGGTGGGCGACTGGACAGATGATCAGATCGCCGCCGTTGCAAGCAAGGTCCGTGCTAGATCGCCTGGAGCCTTGATGGACAGTATCGCTGAGGTGTTCGTCTATTGCGGCGCGGCGCTGAAAAGCGGCGACGAGGAAGCCATTGCCGCCGTCGAACTTTGGCAAATCAAGGAAATGCCTATCGAAATCATGGTTGATGAAAGCGGCGTTTCGCACCGCCTGTCTCCAGATGCAAAAGTGGAGATTGTGCAATGAGTGACAGGGCCTCTGAACTTCGTGCGATTGCGGATGGCCGCTTGATGCTGCACGTGCGTAACGGCGTGACCGTATCGCGCTCGATGCTTGCGAGGATTGCAGACGAATTTGAAACCATGTCCACCGCCCTCGCCGCGAAGGATGCGGAACTGGCAGCGGTACGGGCGGAGAGGGATGAAGCAGTAGCAAAATGGAATGACGCGGACGGCGATATGGCGGGCGCAGCCCTGCATGCTATTCGTGAAACGCTCTATGCCGGAGAAGTCCCGCTCGCTGCTTTTATTGACGATCACGTCGCCAACGCGATTGTCCAGCGTAATCAGGAGCGAGAGCGCGCCGAATACGCCGAAGCCCAGCTTGCCGAGGCTAACAAGGCGCTGGAACAGGTCGCGGAGCAACTCTCGAAGTCTGCAACCGCCGCGAGGGAGGGCGCTGATAAATGCACGCCCGCCGAACGCGACACATATCTTGCGTTTGCCGAACACCTTTCTGGTTTTGCTCAAGCCGCCCGCCGCGCCCTCGAAGCACAGGGAGGCGAGAATGGCGAGTGATCTGACGCGCCCGATAATCGGCATCGAGAACCGCACCGCTCAGGAAGTGTTCGACATCATGTGCGACCGCTTCCGCATGCCCGAAGCTGAAGCCGAAGCCCTCTCCCGCACAGGCGCGGTGAAGGTGCTCGAAGCAAAGCGGATCACAGAAGAACGGCTATCGAGCCTACTAGCTCGTATCCATCGCGACGGCGGCCACTACGAGGCCGAACATGGTACAGAGAAGGCATGGGCTGACGCAGACGCTATCGTAGCCAGCATCTACGCAGATACGACACATCCTGCTCATTCGACGCTCGCCCTTGAGCCAGCCGCACCGGAAGGAAGGCAGAATGCGGTGGAAGAACTTGCGGCATTCCTTTGCAGCGAGTTCGACTTCGATCTTGACCCTGTAACTGGAGCGTCATGGCCGGAACACGAAAAAGATGACGGCTATCGTGGCAACGGTTACGTGCGGTTGCAGCCATCCGACGTTCAAGCCCGCGCCCGCGAGAACGCAGCACGCATCCTCACATTCATCAGCCAGCGATCCACCCGCCCCTCAGAACAGGCGGTGACGGATGAGATGGTCGAGGCGGCCGTGAGGGCCGTGAAGTATCACCTGTACAACAATGGTGACGGCAAGGCGTCGTTCATTCGCGAGTGCGACATCCGCGCCGCGATACGCGCCGCCATCAAGGCCGCTATGGAGGCAGGAAGATGAGCGAGTGCCCTTGCCCACACCATCCAACCAACTGCTACGGCCACCCGCATTCATGCGGATGCGCTCAATCTACTGTGGCTGACGCACGGGAGATTATTGCGCAGGAGTTCAGGCGAGCACATCGCGATACATGCTACCCAGATGCATCCACTGGCGAGTGTGAGATTGCCGCATTAGCCATTGTTGCCGCCCTTAACGCAACTGGTGTCCGACTTGCCGGTCCTGATGACCGCATCCTCAGCCCGGATGAAGTCGCAGACGTGCGGCGCATCGTGGAAATCGCCAATCGAAACGAATGGAGCGCGGAAGGTGATCGCCTCGCCCGCGCCCTCGGGAGGAAGGCATGAAGCTGACAGCCTATGAGATTTCGATCCTGCGCATGATGGACGGCGGCCCTTCTGTACCGTGGGGTGCTGCGATGTCAGCCTCCTTGGAGTTCCTGAAAGGTGACGGCCTGATCGAGCAGGAAGGCACGAACTACTGGATCACACAAGCCGGCCGCCAAGCCCTCGCCACAAGCAAGGGAGGGGAGAGGTGAGCGGACCGAAGTGCATTTCGTGCGGCGGGACAGGATGGTGGCTCCTCTCCCGGTCCTGGTTCAGAAGCGACGGCTTCTACCGTGAAAGATGCCACATTTGCGCCGGAACAGGCATCAGCCCCTACAAGGACGATCCGTCATTTGTGCGTGAGCAGGCAATCCGCCGCTCCACCCGCCCCGGAGGCAGGACATGAGCAGGGCGGCCGTATACACGCCAGCCACGCTTGCCGAGCGCTGGGCTTGCTCCGAACGGAAAATTCGGCTCATGATTGAGCGCGGGGAGTTGCCTGCCTTCCGGCTGGGCAAGCTGCTGCGCATCAGCAAAGAAGTCGTGGAGAGCATCGAATGCCAGGATGGCGCATCACTCGACTACGAGGCGAGTTCGTCCTCACATGGGATGACGCCGAAGGCATCCGGCGACGTTATCGACTTGGAACAGATGACCGCCAAGAAGCGGAGCGCCGCGCCCCGGCTCGATACGCACAACTCACGCGCCCGAGAGGCAAGACGGTAGCCGATCTTTGGAAAGGCTACGAAACCGATATGGCCGGCCGCGCCGTTGTCGGAACGATGAAGTTTACGTGGCGGGCACTCGAAAGCCGTTTCGGCCCGATGGAGGCCGACGCCATCACGATAGCTGATTGCCGCGCTCATATCGAAGCGCGCCGGAAGGCCGGGATCAAGGACGGTACGATCCATACCGAATTGGGCCATTTGCGCATGGTCCTGCTTTGGGCCGAGCGGCACGAGTTGATCGACAAGGCCCCGGCCATCGAGCGTCCAACCAAGCCTGAGCCGAAGGACGCGCACCTGACAAAGGATGAGGCGCGGGCACTGATCGACGCGGCGAACGTGCCGCACGTCCGGTTGGCGATCATGCTCATGGTGGGGACCGGAGCGCGCAACGAGGCCGCGATGCAACTGACGTGGGATCGCGTCGATTTCGACCGACGTATGATCCAGTTGCGCAACCCTTTCGACAAGCAGCGGCGCAAGGGGCGCGCCACCGTGCCGATGAATGATCGGCTCTACGAAGCCTTGGAGGAAGCGAAGAAAGGGGCGCTGTCGCCCTTTGTGATCGAGTGGGCCGGCAAGCAGGTCAAGTCGATCAAGAAGGGTCTGAAGGCGGCCGGGGAGGCCATCAATCGCCCTGACGTGTCACCGCACATGCTTCGCCATAGTGCGGCTGTCTGGCTGGCTGAAGACGGCCATTCTATGCACGAGATTGCGCAGTTTCTCGGCCATGACGACGTGAAGACCACGACCAAGGTCTATGCGCGCTATTCGCCCACTCACCTACGCAAACTCGCGGACAGCCTGGCCATCTGAGGGGCACATAGTGATCTCTGGCACAATGAACCTGAAAACAGGGAACGAAACATGAAGCTGTGCCGAAAACGGTCCCGGACATAGTGCTCTTTTCCCAGAGTTCCGCGCTATTCCGGCAAGGGAACGATGTTGACATCGTAGGGGTCACAGGTTCAATCCCTGTCACGCCCACCATCCACCCACAAAATTGCATTGCAGTTTCATGCGCTTATCGGCGCCGATCCTAACTCGACGCTCAAGGTGTTGCAAGCGGACGGTCGCAAATCGAAGGCCCGTTGTGACTGTGGTGTGACACGTTGGTGCTGGTTTTCAAAACTCGCCGCATGGAGATTGCGTACGCCTGCGGCGTGGAATGCACGACACTTCGATCCGAGATAGCGCCGCCTGTGCATAAACTGCCGGGGCAATCCCCCGCCCAAATCCAAACACGGCGCTCGTATTGCGCGGCGAGGTGCGGTTATGAGCCGGATCGCCCCACATTCTCTTTTGCGGTAGGTATCCAGATTGCAGCATCATCATCGCCATAGGGTATCGCGCGATCTTCGAGTGCGCAGATGCCAACCCATGCGCAGATGACGGCATCAAGCGCATCCCCGAACGCCCTCAGTTCCCATATACCGTTGGTCCCCGGCGACTTGTGGCGCTGACTAAAACTTGCGCTCCACGACTTGGCATGTGCCAAGATAAGCAATCTCTTGAAGGAAATTGTCGCCCAAATATCGAGTGCTGCTGTAGATGCCCTTCACCCGGTCAATTTGGATATTATGGGTTTCTCTAGGCTGACCTTGCCTTTCATTTATGCATCTAATCTCGATACGGCCCGGGCTAATTTTTATAGAGCGGCCCGCACTGCACTCGAGTTCGTCCTTTACTGTCCCGGAATCGTCAATACCGATCTCAAATGTTAGCGTTTCGATAGGAAACTGTCAACGGCGGTCGGAATCCGGACCAGCGTGGCGGAGTAAAAGCAGGCCATTGAGGTCTTGGCGCTGGCCGCTCGCGAGCGCGCTTCCACATTGCGCCGTAGCGAGCGAGCGGCCCTTTGAATCTGGAAGAACGAAGCTCAGGCGGTGGCCTGGTTTTGCTCCGCCCCGTTTGACGCGGCGGCGGCCCTGCGACCTGCGGATTGCTTGAGGCGATAGCTGTCGCCGTTCATGGTCAGGATATGAACGTGGTGGGTCAGGCGGTCGAGCAGCGCGCCGGTGAGCCGCTCAGGCCCAAGATGGATGTCCAGTCCTCGAAGGGCAGGTTCGAGGTGACGATGGTGGAGCCACGTTCATAGCGTTGGGAGAAGACCTCGAACAGGAGTTCCGCACCGGTGGGTGACAGCGGCACGTATCCGAGTTCATCGACGATGAGCAGCTTCACGGCCTGGAGTTCGCGCTGCAGCTTCAGCGATCGTCTCTCGTCGCGCGCTTCCATGAGCTGATGCACGAGGGCTGCCGCGGTGGTGAAGGCGACGGCGAAAGCCCTTCTGGCAGGCGGCAAGGCCAAGGGCGAGCGCGATATGGGTCTTGCCGGTTCCGCTATTGCCGAGCGCGATGATGTTCTCGCGGCAGGATGAACTCGCAGCGGGCAAGCTCCAGCACCAGCATCTTGTTGAGCGAAGGGATGGCGGTGAAGTCGAAGGTGTCGAGGCTCTTCACAGCCAGGAACCTGGCACCTGCTTGATCCTGCGCTCCACGACACGCCGTTCCCGGTCGATCAGTTCGAGTTCGACGAGACGCAGCGGGTAGCGGGGATGATCGACACCGTCGCGGGCGCACTCGCGGGCGACCTTGTCGTACTCGCAAGGACCGTCGGCAACTTCAGCTGCTTGAGATGATGGGCCAACGGCACCTGCGGCGTGCCGCTCGTCGTTCCCGCCGGCATCGTGTCCATCGGCTTCCCGCTCATGCGGCTCTTCCCGGGATGAGGATGGGTGTAATCGGCCGCCGAGGTCGTCTTCACTGTGGTCTTTGGCGGGTGCGGATAGGCGGCGAGATCGAGACGGGGCGGGCGGCGCTCGGTGAGCGCGAGCCAGGTGCGATCTGCGCCCGACCGCATCGAAGCCGATGCGCGCCCAGCCTGATCGCCTCGGTGACGGCATGGGTCACCACCTCTTTCGGGATCGCCTCCATCAACCGCAGCACCTGGATGAACTCGCGCTTGCCGCGTTGCCCATGCGGGCTTCCATGAGGTGACGCAGATGCTGGAAGGCTTCGGGCAGATTCAGTCCTGCAGGGTGCCGCCTGGTCGAGCGCATTCGGCTTGGTCTCGAGCAGCGCCAGATAATGCAGAGGATCGGGCCGAAGGTGCCCGAGCCATAGCAGCGCTGATGCCGGGCGATCTCCTCGCCGCCGAACAGGATGACAATCTCGTCGACAAGCCCTTCACCATCACATCCTGGAAGCCATAGGCAGTCGGAACCGAAGTAGTCGTTGCCGCGGTATCGCACCAGGCCCGTCGAGGAGACGCGGGCCGACGCTTCTCGCAAGGCTCCAGCGGCACGGCAGGCAACTCCCGGAACGCGGCAAGATCGGCGGCAAGGCGCTCGCCGATGGTCGTGGCATGGCGGCCGGCTCGTTCTGCCTGTCGCGACCGGCATCGCTCGGCCAGTATGGCGTTGAGATCGTCGAAGCTGGCGGCCATCGGGATCGGCGTCATGAAGTTCGAGCGGGCATACTTCACCAGCCCTTCGACCTTGCCCTTGTCGTTCCCCTTGCCCGGTCGGCCGAACCGGTCGCGGAACAGATAGTGGCTCACCAGCTCGGTGAACGCACGCGTTCGCTCCGCTTGCCGTCGCCGCAGATCTTCGCCACCGCGATCCGGGTGTTGTCGTAAGGATCGACAGCGGCACGCCGCCGAAGAAGGCGAAGGCCGAGACGATGCCCGTCCAGGAACGCCTCCGTCGTCTCCGCCGGATGAAGCGCTTCACGAGAAGGGTGCGTCCGACTGCGGCAGGTCCATGCAGGAAAAGTGAGATCTTCTGCCGGACCCCGCCGATCACACCAATCGCCTCGCCAAGTCCACCTGCGCATGACCCGGCGGATGCGACAAGGGCACGAACGTCTCGCGGCCCTGGCTCGGGCAACCCGGACATAGTCCTTCACCACCGTGTAGCCGCCGCCATAGCCGTGCTCGTCACGAAGCCGCTCGAAGATCCGCTTCGCCGTATGCCGCTGCTTTACAGGCCCGGCGCGATCGGTTTCCAGGATCGCATCGATCACCCGGCAGCAGCGGACAAGCTTCGGCTTCACGACGGGCTTCGTGCGCGTGTAGCCCGGCGGAAGCGAGAACCGGCACATCTTCAGAACCGTCTCCCGGCTCAACCCGAAAACGCGAGCTGCCTCACGACGACTGTTGCCCTCGACAAACACGAAGTGCCGGACAGCGGCATAGACTTCCACGGCAAACATTCCCGGCCGATCCTCAAAGGGATCAGCCTAGCCAATGGACGGTTTTTACTCCGCCCGCACCAGCAGCACGCCGGCGCTCCATGGCCTAATTTGTCACCGCCCTACACACGCCGGCCAGTCGTTGGCTGAAACCCCATCCGAGAGCGGCTATGATCGCGGCGAGGATGGCCACCAGCCCGTTGCCGCCCGAAAACAGGCCGATGATCAGTCCGATTATGTCAGGCATTGACCGCCCTCCTGCCAGCTTTGACGCGGATGCGCGGCTTGGAGCGCGTGATCAGGTCAAGCACCATTTCGCCCATCTTGCGACGGTTGTGATCCGGCATCAGGCATGGGCAAACGGGGTTGCCGTTCTGCGGGCCGATGCAGTTGCACGAGTGGACAAGGCCGGGTTGTGGGCCAACGATGAATTCTGGCCAGCGCATCATGACCGGTTTCTCAGTTCCTCATCGCGAAGCCGGCGCGCGATCTCTGTCACGAGCCCTGACACCACCATGTAGATCGGCAGCCAGCCGGTCGGGATGCTGTCGGCAAACATGTTCGGATCGAGAGTGGCCAGCACCGTAATCACGGCAGCGCCGAACATCTGGAGTCGGGCGACGAAGATGGTTTCCGAGCGCTTGAAAAAACGTTTGATGCGATCCCACATGATCATTTCCTTCCGAATAGAGCCGCAAACAGCCTTGCCCAGAAGCCCATGGCGGGCTCAGGAGCGGTGGGAGCGGGTTGCGTGGGCTTTGGAGCTGGAACGGGCTTCGCGGGCGCTGGCGGGGCGCTGTGTGGCGCTGGCTTGCCAATGAGCGCGTTAAGCTGCGCCTCGGATGCCGGGAGGGGCGTTATCTTCTCCGAATCTGGTCGACGCGCATAGGCCGCCGCCAGTTTCGTGTGATAGCCGTGCTTCGCGTACCCAGAGCCGTTGTAGCCCTTGGCGAACGATGACCAGTTCTTGGCCTTCAAATGCCGCTGCAACCCCTTGCTGACGATGAACCGGGCGATGGCGTAGAGGTGCGCGCCCTCGGAATACTTCATGGCCTCGACAAAGGCTTGAACGGTGTCGAAGCCGCAGACCTTGTGGTTGAAGCCCATAACTTGGCCGAGACCCCACGAGCAGGACTTGAGCGCCGCCGCTTCGTCGATCGTCATGGCCTTTTTCAGCCATGCGTAGCGTTCAGGCTGTGAACGCGGGTATGGTTTCGCGCCCCACTTGGCATAGGCAAGGCCTTCCCGTACGGCGCGATCCCGCTTTGCGTCGGGACCAAGCTCGCGATAGAAGACATGCGGCTCATTGAGGATGATTGGTCGCTTGTCATTACCAAAGGCGCGGCCCGCGCTCTCGACCTGAATCACGGCGCGCACCGCTGCGACATGGCAGCCGAGATAGCCCGCAATGGTTCTCACGTCGCCGTCCGACAACGGCAACGCCTTGCCTGCGAAGTTCATGGCTATTTCCTTCCCCCGCCTGTTGGCAGGTGACTGGAGGTTTCAGGGGAGGCTGCTGCCCTTTAACGAAGGCCGCGGGGCCAACGCAGGGTCAAGTGCGCGAACAAGCCAATCTCGCACGGCGCGGTTGAATCTTCGGGTGTGTCGGTTCATGGTTCACCATCGTGAGATGGAAAGGCTTAAATGTTGAACACTAAGCTGAAGCAGTTAGCGTTGCGGGTCCCGCCGCTGAGGCGACTTTGGGAATCCCACCGTTCCGTACTCAGGGAGAACGAGCAGTTGCGGAAAGGGCTGACGGCCAAGGATTTCAACCATCTGCTGCACTACGCACGTTCAGCACGGTTGCGGCGCCTCCCCATCAGGCCGGATACCATGCTCAGCGCCGGATGCGCTGGCCTGTGGTATTTTGAATGGATCGAGTCCCGATTGGGGCACCTGCGCGAGCACATCGGCGTCGAGTACTACACGCCGAAGCCAGAGGGGCTTCCGGCGAACGTTCGCTGGATTGAGAACACGGTTGGCGACATGTCAGATGTCCACGACGCCTCCTGCGACGTCGTTTTCTCGGGACAGAACATCGAGCACATCTGGCCTTATGAGGCGGTCGATTTTCTCATGGAGGCGTGGCGGGTCTTAAAGCCCGGCGGGTTCTTGATCATGGATAGCCCGAACCGTCTAATTACTCGGCAACTCAATTGGTCGCATCCAGAACATACGATTGAGCTTACACCCGACGAAGCCGCAACTCTATGCGAACTAGCCGGATTTGATCTCCGGAAAACCTACGGCGTATGGCTGTGTGACCCGCCCGGTGGGACGATCCCTACCTTGCCACTGGTCCCAGACGAGAACGAGACAGAATGGACGGTTCCCGAGCGGATCATCTGTGCTGAGGACTGCCCGTCCGGTTCCTTCGTGTGGTGGCTCGAAGCCACAAAGTCCGAGCGAAAGCCCGATCGCGGCGCTCTAGCCGAACATATGCGGCAAGTTTTCGAGCAATCGTGGCCCGAGCGCGCAGCGCGCTTCAAATCCCTCGTCGGCACGCGTCATTACGACAATGGGCGTCTTGTGGTCTCGGCCACCGCTAACGAAAGTGGCTTTCTCCTGTATGGACCATACCTTCCATTGCCCTGCGGAGACTACGAAGTTGTCTTTGAGGCCGTCGCGATAGGTGGACAAGGCACCCTCATTTTCGACGTTGTTGCGGCTGGCGAGGTTATTGCCAGCGCGGAACGTTCAGTCGCTGACCTCTCCAGATCGAAAGAGGTTCGACTATCATTTTCGCTGTCGGAAATGCGGTTCGGCCTGGAGTTTCGAGCCCAGTCTCGGGGCGGCGCCGCATTCAAGGTGTGGGCTCCGATCATCGACATTCCGCCGGATGTTTTGCCGAAGTAGATGGCGTGGTGCGGCACCTATGGTTTGTGGGGAGCCGGCTTCTGTGCCGCTTCCCAAAGCTCCCGCAGTCGCTCAATCGGCACGTGGGTCGCATCCGCTGCATCCTGCCAGCTCGCGCCTGAACGAAGCATGGCGAGGGCGGTGCGTTCTCTATCGGTCATGCAGTCGCACTCCAGTTGACGAACCAGCTGCCGGTCGAGTTCGCATCGGTCGTTGTGTTGCGAATCCGCACCGTGATGTTGGCACCGTCCACGCTCTTCAGAGTTGCTTCCGCGGCACCTCCATTGACGACCAGCAGCGTCACCGCCCTCGGCGTGTAGCTCAGGCCGTGGGCGATGGTGCCCTCGCCGCTTGTCAGGGACACCTCCGCCGTGCCGTCATTCTCGGTGATAACGCCTATGCAGTCGCGAACCCGCTTCGTGCTGGACGGCGTGTGCCCGGCAATCGGCGAGGCCAGGTTGCCGTCGAATCGTGCGCCCTGCACCAGGTAATTATCGTTAGAGCCCAAGAACAGGATGCCGTTTGACTGCGTTGCGGGGAATAGCCCGGCGTTTCCATAATAGCCGCCAAAGAAACGAATATGACTGGCGCCTGATGCAAGGACGATGCCGGAAAAAGAGTTCGAAGCCGACTGCGAGTTGCTGTCTGCCGTGAATCCGTAGAACTCGAAGTCCACGCAGCCGTCCTCAAGAATGAAACCGTGGTTGTCGCAATTGACGGCGCCGCCGCCAAAAAACTTGACGATCTTGCTGTCATCAAAGGTCGCGCCCGTTTCGCGCTGCGACCACCAGCAGCCGTGAAACTCTACATCGCGCAGGTATTGGTAGGATGCCGGGGCGGCCGAACTGTCAAAGAAGCAGTTGAACAGTTGCGAGAATGCGATGGTATCGGTCGAGGCGGCCTGCCCTATCCGTCATCTGATCGCCATAGCCGGCGCTGCGCTTGATTTCAGCGGCGCTAGGCGGCTTTGGAGCCTTTGGCGCACCGATGCGAGACCCGACAGCGCCGCCTACCAGAGCACCAGCAACGCGCGCGTATGGCTCAAAGGCAGTATCTTCCGTCAACTGGCCGGCCGCCTCGCTACCAAGCGCCGGGGCCACGCCGTAACGTACCGCGTTCAGCAGACCGCCACCGCCGAGTGCCATCGCGCCGGGAAGGAACTCGCCAACCGTGCGGGTCCATTCGCCGGCCGTTGTCTGCGGCTGATAATCGGTCGCACCGTCTGTCACAGCATAAGGCCAGAGCGCATCTGCTGCCCGCTGAGCGGCATGGAGCCGCCACCGATCAACGCTTGCTCTACCTCCGGCGAAGGGCCAGCGAAAAAGCGTTCAACCGCGCTGTCGCTATTCGTCTCCGGCCAAGCGCCCGTTGCAAGTCGATAGCCGCCAGAAAGTCCAGCCTGCAATCCGGTGCGGGCTAGATCTCCAATCGTGCCGGGAAGACCGACCAGATCATTCTGGCGGCTTTTGCCGGGCCTGTCTCAGTGAGGGTTTTTCCGTGTCCACTATGTCGGGCCGGCGATGGTGAGCTGTTCGCATGGATGAGGTTTGGCAAACCTCAGATGCCGAGCACTTTGCTCTGATCTGCCCATGCGATTGGCAGCTCGATGTTGCGGGCCAGATGACGCACACTGAGATCGGCAGGCTGCTGACCAGTCAGGACCGCCTCAACGATGCGTGGGGAGAGGAAGGCGAGCGGCAACACGCGGCTGACATCCTCGGGATGAACGCCAAAGCGTTTCGCAACATCCTTACGACCCAACCCCTGCCCATTCGTTAGCGTTTCCAGATAGGCATGGGCCCGAGCAACCATGTCGATCAGCGGCTGATCATAGCGACGCAGTGATGCGCCCTGCCCTTCGATCACCAGCCGCCGCTCGACACCGCGCTGGCGGATGGACAACGGCAGATTGAGGATGTGAAGATCGGCATCGCTTGCCGTGGCTTGCGATGCAGCGCCCGCCAGCCAGGAAGCGATAGCGGTTCCGTCGAACGCAATGCGGATGCGATTGCTAGCAAGGTCGATGCGGCGGATCGCTGTGCGGATGATCGCATGCGTTTCCTTTGATGATGCTGTCGCCTTCAGAAGACAGGAAGCTTCCCCGGCCCTTGCCAATCCCAGCTCGATGCTGGCTGCGTGGCCTGCGTTCTGCAACCAGCCTGACAACATGGACCTGTCGGCAAGGAGCTCCCTGATATGCTGGAGGACGATCGCCTCGATCTCAGAAGCAGGAATCCGCCAGCCATCCGTTTGACCTGAGTTGCCTGCCTTCAGCCGGCTGGAGATGTAGTAGCGGTAGCGTTTCCCAGCCTTGCCGGCATGGATTGGACTGAGCCGATCACCGGTCTCGTCGAACAGCAGACCATTGAGAAGATGGATGTCACGCTGAACTGGCGTTCCTCTTTCGCGAGGCGCCTGTTCGGCGAGCTTACGCTGAACCGCTTCGAAGACATCCTTCTCGATGATCGGCTCGTGCTCGCCCGGATAGACGTTCCCACCATGCCGGACGCGACCAATGTAGATCGGGTTCGACAACATGTAGTAGAGCTTGCCCTTGCCGATCGCCTTCGCCGGCCGACGACGGCCCTGACCGGTATCTGCATGGAGCAAGGATAAGAAACGCCTGTCCGTTGTCGTGCCCCGGTCGTTCAACTCCCGTACCAACGCGGGGACGGAACCAAGCTCCAGATAGCGCCTGAACAGCTTCCTGACTTCCGATGCCGCGGCTTCGTCGATGACGAGCTTCCTGTTCTCGACACGGTAGCCGAACGGCACCGTGCCGCCCATCCACATGCCCTTCTTCTTCGACGCCGCGATCTTGTCGCGGATGCGCTCGGCCGTCACCTCCCGCTCGAACTGGGCAAATGACAGAAGCACGTTCAGCGTCAGACGACCCATCGAGGTGGTGGTGTTGAACTGCTGGGTGACCGAGACGAAGGAGATGGTGTTGGCGTCGAATAGCCGGCGCCCTACCCTTCTTGGTTCCTGCGGACTTCTTCTCACCCTGATCGACGGTGTGTTCGTCCGCCAGAACCGGCTCATCCTTGTCGGCAGGAGTGACGGTGGTGATGCTGGTCGATGACATGGTAACTCTCCCTCGGTTCCGCCCCCGGACCACCCGGCGGCTGTACTGCCGAAAGCCCGCAATCCCAGCGGGCGGAGAGTTTTGTGGAGCCGTGAGCAATCCCGGCCCGGCGTTACAACCCGACTACTACTTCCAAAGCGTCAACAGTCAAGCGGGTCCGGCTGCCCATCAGCGGCTGCCTGCTGCATCGCGCGCGTCTCGCCAGCATGCCGTGACCTGCTCCACAGGCTCCCCCGTCAGATGGGCAAGAGCCTCGAGAGCAATCGGCTCGATCGAATCCGTCGTTTCGGAAAGAGCACGCAGAACCACTACCGCTCCTTGGAGCAATCTCAGCTGTGGCTCCATGCGGTGGAGAAGATCCTGCAACCGTGTCGCCTGATCTCTCTGAAAAGCTCTTTTATCTGCACCCATACCGCGCCTCCACATCATGAAGTCACGACACACATGCTTCCTTCCCACCACAAGTCCACTTCTTCCTAGCCGATATCACGCCAAACCCGCTTTTCTCCTGGTTGGGCAGGACCAGAGCTGGACGTTTGCTGACTGTCCGGTTTTGATGGAAATAGGACTACAGCTGCCGTTCGGTTGCCGACCTCATTATCGCCGTTCGGGGCGCTTCTGTTGCCGACCGAAACTTGCCATTCGTTCGACCCTTTACCAGCGGCAGAGCTGGGGCCGGAAGCGGAACGGCAGCTTGATCGTAGGCGAAGCGGAAGAGCGGACATCGTTTCTCGACTGCAAATGTCTAGTCAACAGATGGACGTATCGGCCCCGGCAGAACATGCTTAGGATGGGGAATATTATCGATTCGGGCGTAGTACTTGGATATAAGGCAAACTCTCCTGAAGGAACCTCAGCGCGAGCAGGGTGGCAAGCTTGCGGTAGAACGCTTTGAATACCAAGCGGCTTGGGGACTGTCCCGAATACTCCAGCTTTACAAGAGTGGCGCCGACTTCGGGATCGCGTTTGAATTCCACGACGACCTCCTCGAACTCGACAGCATGAGCAGCCCGACGAAGGTCACCTTCTTCCAAGTGAAGACGCAGAAGACCGGCACGTGGACGCTCTCCAGCATCTCTGCCTCATCGGGTACCAAAGGGAACAAGACTGCGGTCAACGGGAGAAGTCGTCGAGCACCGTCGACAGGTAGAACCATCCCCAGCCGATGACCTTCAGATAGGTGAAGTCGGTCTGCCAGAGCTGGTTCGGCGCTGTCGTCTTGTCATGGAATTCGTCGGCGGCCTTAATGACGATGAAGGCCGGGCTGGTGATCAGGTCATGGGCCTTGAGCAGGCGATAGACCGAGGATTCCGAGACGAAGTAGCCCTTCGTGTCGGTGAAGGTGACCGCCAGTTCGCGCGGGGAGCTGCTTCGGCCACCTGCTGGGCAATCATGTCGGCCGGTCGACAAGGCACCAACGTAAGGGAAAGAGCATTGAGCATCGACGACGACGAGATAGTTCAACGCATCAGCGCCAGTTTTGAGAAGCAAGGCTTGATGCGCACGATCGGAGCGACACTGGGCTCTGTCAGGCCGGGTCAAGTCGAGATCATTCTGACGCCGCATGCCGGTGTTTCCCAGCAGTATGGTTTCGTCCACGGTGGCGCGTTGGGTACCATAGCCGACAGCGCTGTCGGTTTTTCAGCCATGAGCCTCATGCCTTCGGATAGGGGCGTCCTCACGACCGAGTGCAATATGAACTTCCTGGCACCTGCCGAGGGCGACCGGATCATCGCGCGCGGCAAGGTGGTCAAGACAGGTCGCACCTTGACCTTCTGCCAATGCGAGCTCTTCGCGAAACGTGACGATCAGGAGCAACTGATTGCGCTGTTCACGGCAACGCTCATCGCCGTGGATGGCCGCGACGGCATCTCAGACTAAAGCACGTCGCGTTTAATTGGCCTCATATCCGGCAGCCTTGAAGAAGTTTCGGCACTGTGTTGGATCGAACAGGTCGCAGATTTCGCCGAGCGCGTCGCATAGGGCGTCGAAGGTTCTGGCGGCCTTTTTTCGCAGCAAGGCCTTGAGCTTTGAGAAGGCCATCTCGATCGGGTTCAGGTCGGGCGAGTACGGCGGCAGGAACAGCATCCACGCGCCTTGGCTGCGCACCAGATCGGCCGCCCGCTCGCTCTTGTGGAAGCCGACATTGTCGAGGATGAC